>CALFWL010000129.1 GCA_937928215.1 uncultured Pirellulaceae bacterium
ACGGAGACGACTTCGTAAACACCTTCACGGTCGCGCCCTATAGCTTAACCAATCAACTTCACTTGGGTGAATTGAATCGTGTTTTTCGCCAAGCTTTGAAAAATGGAGACACGTTCGAGCCCTACCTAGGCGGGCGTTACACCGGAATAATTGATGACACGCTTGAGACCACGTCGGTTGGTGTGATCAACGTTCCGGGGACCACCGTTGCATCTCGCAGCCGTCAACGTGTTACCAACTCGGCGGCTGGAATTCAGTTTGGTGGTCGGCATCGACGACGACGAGGCCGCATGATGTTCACGACCGACGGTGCCTTAGGAGCCAGTTACAACCATCAGCGATATGTGGTTGCTGACTTCTTCCTACAACAACCTGCGACGAATACTTTTACCATTGTCGAAAACTATTTTGAGGAAAGCAGTTTCATCCCGTCTCTGGATTTGGAAATGGCCGTCTCGTACAATATCACTCGGGACATTACGATGCGGCTGGGAGCGAACTTCTCCTACCTGTGGAGCGGAGTTGGACGCGCCAACACATTGCCTGCGGTACTTAATCCGAACTCTTCTATCAGCCAATTGGCGTTCACTCAAACCGGTACTAACCTGAGCTTGATCCAAGCGGCATCGGCTCCCGACATTGGACCCGGTGGATTCGGTGATGACAGCTACATCGCCTCCGGATTTACCTTTGGAGTCGAGTGGAAGCGGTAAGCTGGTCATCAAACAACGCTAGCCACAGAGCAGTATAAACAAAACGCCTGCTGAGGGAGATCGCTTCCTCGGCAGGCGTTTTTTGTTTTGACCGGAACACGGAGTGCCGATTCAGATTGCCAGTAACAATCGGCTGGGTGATTCCAAATAGCCGATGACTTCATTCAGGAATCGAGCAGCAGCGCCACCGTCAATCAAGCGATGATCGTACGACAGGCTCATGGGCATCATCAGACGTACCGCGACTTCGTCGTTGTCCACGACGACCGGCATCTTGCGAGACCGGCCCACCAGCAAGATTGCGGTTTCGGGAGTGTTGATGATCGGCGTGCTGTACGTTCCGCCAATCGCACCGAGGTTGCTGATCGTGAAGCTACCGCCTCGTAGATCTTCAACCGCAAAATTTCCATCGCGAACGCCCGAGGCCATGTCACCCAACGCGCGGGCGATATCGGGGATGCCCATCTTGTCGGCACTGCGGATGTTCGGCACGACCAACCCTCGCTCGGTATCAATCGCGATCCCGATGTTAACGTAGTCCTTGTAAATGATTTGACCGGCGTCCAAGTCGATCGATGCGTTGATGGTCGGATGAGCCCTCAAGGCCATCGCAACGGCTTTGATCAGGAATGGCATCGTCGTCAGTTTAACGCCTTCGGCCGCGTAGTCCGCTTTGCTGCTCTGGCGAATTTCTTCTAGCCGCGTTACATCGGCGTCGTCAAAGTTCGTCACGCGAGGGCAGGTCGTCCACGACTCGTGCATTTTCCGAGCAATCGTCTGCCGGATCTTGGGCATTTTTTCAATGTGGACGGGACCGTAGCCGTCCGATTCGCCATCTACAGCGGGAGTAACCGTACCACCGCCAGCTGGACGCGCTGCAGAACCATCGCGGACGACCTTCAAAACATCCTCGCGAACGATTCGTCCGTTTTCGCCGGTTCCTTGAACGTTTGAAAGATCAACGCCGACCTCTCTAGCAAACCTTCGAATCGCGGGGCCTGCCGCCACATCCGCGCTTGATTCAACAAGTGCAGACGGTTCCGCCACGGGAGTAGGTGTTGCAGCCGCAGGCGGCGGCACTGGCGCGGCAGTTGCGGGTGGCGGAGTTGACGTGGCTGCCGGTTCAGGCGTGGAGGGCTCCGGCGTGGCAGCAACGGGTTCTGGAACGGGTTCAGCCTGAGGAGGGGCAGGGGCAGCAGTTGCCACAGGTTCGGGAGCCGGCTCACCGGACTCAAAACCTTCCACGATTATCACGGCTTGCCCGACGGTGACCGTGTCCCCTTCTGCACAGTTGATACTTTTGACGACACCGCCAGCGGAGGACGGTACCATCACCGTGGCTTTGTCGGTTTCCAGTTCCATGATGGGCTGACCTTTTTCGATCGCGTCGCCCTCGGCCACCATCAACTCTAACACGTCGCCGGACTCAACACCCTCGCCCAGTTCCGGGATTTTTATTTCAACAGACATCGTTATCCAGGTCGTTTTAACTTATGGTTCAATAGCAGCCACGGCGCTCCGTGACATTGATTAGCAGTCCATCCGCGGCGCGTCTGGACTGGTTTTCAAGCATACAGCGGACTGATCTTTTCCGGATCGACGCCCAGATCCTTAATCGCCTGCTCGACCACAGACGCCTCCAGTCTGCCCTGCTTGTGCAGTTTGTAAAGCGTGCCGATCACGACAAACTGAGCGTCGACTTCGAAGTGTCGTCGCAGCGATTCCCGAGTCTCACTGCGGCCCATGCCGTCGGTACCAAGAGCCAGCATCCCGTTGGGAGTGAACTTAGCGACCTGCTCGGCCAACGCTTTCACGTAATCGCTGGACGCAATGACAGGTCCTTTCGAATCTGCCAGTTGCTGTTCAAAGTAACTCACCTTCGGCGTTTCGGTCGGATGCAACATGTTCCAGCGAGCACATTCTTCGGCTTCGCGAGCCAGTTGCGTGTAGCTGGTAACGCTCCAAACGTCACTGCCGATTCCGTAGTTATCAGCCAGAATCTTTTGAGCGTCCAGCACGCCGTTCATGATCGCGCCGCTACCAAACAGTTGCACGTGATCTTTGTCTCCCGTGGTGCTGCGGAACTTGTACATTCCTTTGATGATGCCTTCTTCACAGCCTGCCGGCATGGAAGGCATCTCGTATGCACCGTTACCAACCATGAGGTAGTAAATCGCGGTCTCACCGTCTTCGTAAAGCCGTTTAAGGCCATCGAAAATGATAACGGCAGTCTCGAAATGAAACGCCGGATCGTATGCTCGAACGGTCGGGAACGCGATCGCATTGAGCAAGCTATGGCCATCTTGATGTTGCAAGCCTTCGCCATTGAGCGACGTTCGCCCGGCAGTTCCACCGAGCAAAAACCCTTTGGCTCGCATATCGGCCGCCGCCCAGATCAGGTCGCCAACTCGTTGAAAACCGAACATCGAATAGTAAATGTAGAACGGAATCATGTTCACGCCATGAGCACTGTACGCGGTGCCTGCCGCGTTGAACGAAGACTGCGAGCCAGCTTCCGTGATGCCTTCCTCAAGCAACTGCCCGTCCGTCGATTCTTTGTAGTAGCCGATCATCTGTTCGGCATTCTTGCGATCAACCGGATCGTACAACTGTCCGCTGTGCGAGTAGATGCCGATCTGGCTAAATAGCCCTTCCATGCCGAAGGTTCGCGACTCGTCTGGCACGATTGGGACCAGATTCTTGCCAATCTTCTTGTCACGACAGAGGGCACTTAACAAGTTGACAAATCCGAACGTCGTCGAAATTTCCTTGCCGTCAAGTTTTGCAACCCGATCGGCGTAATCAGAAAACCGCGGCACCTCCATGGTCGGCACCGTTGTTGGACGCGAAGGAACCGGGCCTCCCAATGCGGCCCGACGTTCTTTCGCGTATTGAATTTCCCTGCTGTTTTCGGACGGCAGATAGAATGGCACGCTGCCCACCTCTTCGTCCGAAATCGGGATGCCGAAGCGCGAACGAAACTCAAGCAATTCCGCCTCGTTCATTTTTTTCTGGTTATGAGCCACCATCCGGCCTTCGCCAGCTTCGCCCAAGCCGTAGCCCTTGATCGTCTTGGCCAAGATGACGGTGGGTTGCCCTTGATGATCCATCGCTTCCTTGTAGGCAGCCCAGACTTTTTCGGGATCATGCCCGCCACGGCGCATTCTTTCCAGCTTCTCGTCGCTGTAGTTTTTCACTAATTCCAGCAGTTCCGGGTACTTTCCGAAGAAATGCTCGCGAGCGTACGAGCCGGGCATGCCAACGTATTTCTGGTACTGACCGTCAACAATTTCGTCCATCCGCTTGACCAGCAAGCCAAGCTCATCCTGCTCCAAAAGAGGATCCCAGTCGTCGCCCCAGACGACCTTGATCACGTTCCAGCCAGCTCCACGGAACAGAGCTTCCAGTTCCTGAATGATCTTCCCGTTGCCTCGAACTGGCCCATCCAATCGTTGCAAGTTGCAGTTGATGACAAAATTCAGGTTGTCTAGTTTTTCGCGCCCGGCCAGCGTGATGGCTCCTAAGGTTTCCGGTTCGTCACATTCGCCGTCACCCAAGAACGCCCAGACGCGTTGATTGGACGTGTCTTTGATACCGCGATCACGCAGGTAATGATTGAACCGCGCTTGGTAGATGGACATGATCGGTCCCAGCCCCATCGAAACGGTGGGGTATTCCCAGAAGTCGGGCATCAACCAAGGGTGCGGGTACGAAGACAATCCCGGCACGTCTTGAAGTTCACGGCGGAAGTTCAGCAGATTCTCTTCGCCCAGACGACCTTCCAGAAATGCCCGGCTGTACATTCCAGGCGACGCATGACCTTGGAAGTAAATTTGGTCCCCGTCAAAACCGCTTTCGCCGCGTCCGCGAAACACATGGTTGAAGGCAACTTCGTACAGCGTGGCAGAAGACGCGAAGGTCGAAATGTGGCCCCCGACTCCTCCCGGAGCACGATTGGCCCGGACCACCATTGCCATCGCATTCCAGCGGACAATACTTTTGATGCGACGCTCGATTTCACGATCACCCGGGTAAGCAGGTTGCTGCGACTTGGGGATGGTGTTGATGTAAGGCGTGTTCGCCTTGTGCGGCAGATCGACACCTTCGAGCCGCGCTCTGGCTTCCAGCATCGCGAGCAGGAACTTCGCTCGGTCAGGCCCCTTGCTACCGATCACGTACTCCAGCGAGTCCAACCACTCCTGCGTTTCAGCGGGATCGAGGTCCGTGGTTTGTTTCAGGTAAGGTTCGTTGGCTTCGTCAATCGACTTACCCGAAAGCTTGGCAACGTCCGACATAAAATGTGCCTTTGATAGAAAGTAATACGCGACGGAACCAAACTGGCTCGCCACAATGATGCTCGTCTAGCGTCTGGTTTTGCTTGAACAGTTCCTACTCGGTTCGGTCGGTAGCTGTGGCGAACCCACTTCCACCACACCGCGTCGCTGGAACCTTAACGACACCGCAATGTGCCGCCACTGCTGCACGGTCACACTTTTTGAAAATTGTGTCGTGAACGTCCCAAGTCGAGAAACCAGTCAATCCAAGATTCTCACGACTTTGTCAGACCACCACAGAATCTTCGGCGGCTTGATCGACAAACCATTTCATCGACCGAGTTATCAGATCAGGCTTGTCGCCGGCCCGAGAACCCTCCAGCTCCCCCCAATTCTCGTAAATAGAACTGGTTTCGTAAAGAACACAGCACGCGAAAACCAGTGGACGGATTTCCAATAAATACGAACCTGCGTTGCACGAAGAGCTTGTTTCGCTTCACTCGGCACGGCTTGCGCCTGCATGCAGCCTGTTTTTCCGGCCTGTTTAGGACTTCGTATACCGAATCGCGGCGGAATCCAATCTCGGTTGCGCAAAACTGACCGGTGGTTGCGCAAAACTGACTGGTGGTTGCGCAAACTGACCGGTAAAACGAAGCTCAATGTCCGTTTGAAACCCGGCAGGCGATCCCATTGTTGCTCATTCGACCGCTGTGATTGCTCGCCGAGTCAGACGCTACGAATCAACAGGAAGTGCGAACATCCGTAAACGGGATCATAACGTACAATTCAGCTCGACCACTGACTGACCTCGCTGATGAAAATCACGTGACGTGAAGAGGGGCGTGAAGTTGGCCTCAGGCCGAGCACGGAATCGCGTCCTTGAGTTCAGTCTGTTTTCTTTACGTGCGAACGAAACCACGCTGCCATTTGATCGATGTCGGTCATACCTTCAGCGAGTTTCAAGATCGCATGATATTTTTCCTCATTCGTGGCGATCAGATCGTGGCCGTTGAGCAGTAGAAACGTTCTGCACACAACAAGAGCGGTCCTTTTGTTGCCGTCAGTGAAGACTTGATTGCGGGTGATAGCGAACGCATACTGCGCTGCCAAAGCCGCAACGTCAGGCTTCGGATCTCGGTAGGCAAACAAATTTTGAGGGCTGGCAAGAGCAGACTCCAATCCATTTCGATCCCGCAGACCGTCTAGTCCTCCATGTTCTGCTAGTTGCGCAGCATGGATGGCAAGTACAACGTCTCGCCTTACCCACTCCGGTTCGATCACTTTGAGAGAGCCCTAAGTGCGTCACGATCTTCTTGCATTACCATTTTGGCAATTTCCATTTGCTTTTGGAATTCGGGATCGTAGGCAGTTAAGCGAAGACCATCGACTGTTTCTTGGACGAAGAGTTGATCGCCCTTAGATACCCGCAAACGCGCAATCAGTTCCTTCGGAAGAACGATGCCTAAAGAATTGCCAACATCTCGAACTTTGATTGTTATCATTGGGATGCTCTCCGTGGACACGTGCGTAATAACGTTCGTTGTCACGATGGTATGCAATAGAGATCGGCGGGTGAAGCTCGAAAATCGAGTTTCTACTCGTTTTTCTGAGTTTTCTGAAGAGAAACACCCGAAAACTGCGTGAAAAATGGGCTGCTGGAGCAAGCGTGAAATCAAGCCGGATAACTTCAAGAATCACTTGTCACGGACGGAAAACTAACCACTCGCACCCTCCCGAAGGAGTGACCTTCGTATCTCACATTGATCCAGAAAGATGTCGCACGTGGCTCAATCGGGCTGCTTGATCAAAGTTCGCGTTCCGATGGCCAAATCAGATCGGGCCTCAAGGCGTCCAGCGTATCTTTCTCTCGTGGTCTGAATCATGAGCCAACATTGGCCAGCCTGTTCGGGCCATGCGTTTTGATGTTCGGCCTCGCTCGTCCGGTTGGTTGTCTTGACTACTCTGTTAGGTGTCCGGAGCCTGATTGTCGCAATATGTTTATCGCAAGAGGACGGATTCCACCGGGGAAAGCGAAAATCGGTCCGCTCAAAATGCGGATTGGTGATCCGTCTCGCTTTCCCCGTATATGCCGTGAAACCTTGAGCTAAACTATCGCAAGGATAACCGTTGTCCTCAATTTTGGTTCATTGCCCCGCCACCAGTTTGGGTCTCGCGTTAAATATTCGTGAGGGCTTCTTCAAATGCGTTCCAAGAATTCTCTCGGTGTTTTATCCACCGTTGCCATTTGCCTCGTTTTGATTTGCTCTGGATTTGCCAGTGCTCAAAAAAACGATAAGTACGGACAACAGGATAAGTTTCGTCAGCTGGAAGAACTGCTGCCGACTCCGAACGCCTATCGGACCGCATCCGGCGCACCGGGGCGTGAATACTGGCAGCAGCAGGTTGATTACGACATCGACGTTCGAGTCGATGATGCCAAGCAGCAGCTGTTTGGCACCGAGCGCATTACGTATCGCAACAACAGCCCTGACGTGCTGGACTATCTTTGGTTGCAGCTTGACCAAAACATTCGAACTCCGCGCAGTGACGCTCACTTGATCAAAACGCCAAGAGCCTGGAATCGAGTCGCGTTTGATGATTTTAAGTCGACTCTCTATCGAGAAACCTTTGACGGTGGTTACAAGATCACTCGATGTGTCACCACCGATGGGCATCAACCGTTAAAGCACTCGGTCGTGAAAACGATGTTGAGAATCGAACTTCCCAAACCGCTGGCTCAAGGACAGTCGTTTCAGTTCACGATCGATTGGAACTATCAGATTCAAGACGCGAAGCTGATCTGGGGGCGGACTGGCTTCGAAAGCTTCCCCGACGACGGCGATCGCATCTACGAAATCGCGCAGTGGTTTCCTCGACTGTGTGCCTACACCGATTCGACCGGCTGGCAGCACAAACAGTTTCTCGGTCGCGGCGAGTTCGCGTTGGAGTTTGGAAACTATCTTGTTCGCATCACGATGCCCGGTGATCACGTCGTCGCGGCTACAGGCGAGTTGCTCAATCCCGAACAGGTTCTGACCGCAACGATGCGTGAACGCTTGGAGGAAGCTCGCACGGCCTCCGATCCGGTATTTATCATCACTCCTGACGAAGCGAGTGAGAACGAGGCCGAGCCGGAGGAGGCGACTATCGGTTCTGCCGACGACGAATCCAAACAGAAGGCAGTCGACCCCGGCATCAAGACGTGGATCTTCAAGGCCGATCAAGTCCGTGATTTCGCCTTTGCTTCTTCCAGAAAATTCATCTGGGACGCGATGGCTCAAAAGGCCGGCGATCGTACCGTGCTGGCAATGTCTTACTATCCGAATGAAGCCGAGCCTCTATGGAGCAAATATTCCACTCGTGCCGTGGCTCACGCCGTGGATGTCTACTCGCGTTTCACTTTCGACTATCCCTACCCCGTCGCGATTTCCGTCAACGGTCCGATCTATGGAATGGAGTATCCCATGATCTGCTTCAACGGACCGCGCCCCGAGGCAGACGGAACGTATTCGAAGCGCACGAAATACAGCTTGATCTCTGTGATCATTCACGAAGTTGGTCACAACTGGTTTCCGATGATCGTCAACTCGGACGAGCGACAGTGGACTTGGATGGACGAAGGGCTCAACTCATTTCTTCAGTATCTGGCGGAGCAGGAGTGGGAAGAAAATTATCCTTCGCGGCGTGAACCTCGTGACATCGTCGGCTACATGAGCAGCTCGCTCCAAGTGCCGATCATGACCAACAGCGAATCGATTCTACAGTTTGGCCCAAACGCATACTTCAAACCCGCAACGGCGTTGAATATTCTTCGCGAGACGATCATGGGACGCGAGCAGTTTGATTTTGCGTTCAAACAGTATGCCAACCGATGGAAATTCAAAAACCCTCAACCCGCGGATTTTTTTCGCTCGATGGAAGACGCGTCTGGAATCGATTTGGACTGGTTCTGGCGAGGCTGGTTTTACTCGACCGACCACACCGACCTTGCGATCACCAACGTCAGGCATCTGAACGTCGACACGAAGGATCCAGACATCGAGAAAACGATTCAAAAACGAGAACGGGACGACGAACCTGACTCGATCTCATCGCGACGAAACCAATCGCTCGATCGCCTGATCGACCGCGTTGAATCGTTGAAGGATTTTTACAACGACTATGATGCTCTCAACGTGACGCCCCAGGACCGCAAGGCCTATAAGAAACTGCTGGAAGATTTGTCTGACAAACAACAGGCAATGCTTAAGGACCGGCATCATTTTTACTTGATCGATTTCAAAAACGTCGGAGGTTTGGTCATGCCGATTCTGATCGACATCACCTACGAAGACGGATCGACCGATCACGTGCGGATCCCGGCGGAAATCTGGCAGCAAAATAATCGTTCGGTCACCAAGCTGTGGATCACCGAAAAAGTGATTGACTCGATCACGCTCGATCCGAATCTGGAAACGGCCGACACGGACCTATCCAACAACGCGTTTCCTCAAAAGATTGAAAAATCTCGCTTCGAGCTCTACCAACCAGAAAAAAAACCGAACGAAATGCAGAAGGCCTTGGAGGCGGAGGCGGAAGGAAAAGTGGCTGACCCAAGTGATGACGAATAACCCCGGACGATTTGCTGCTGATCGGTTGTGTCGCTGATTGTCTATTCACTTGAAAGCTGTTGCTTCAGTATGTTTAGCAAATCATTGGCAGCTTCGCGAGTCAAAGATGTTCGATCGTAGTTCATCGCGATATTCAATCGCCGCTGATAGATGAACACGGAAAATGCAGCAGCCGTTCCGTATCGAACCGGAGCCGCAAGTTCGGCGTCAATCAATGGGATTCCTGCCACCATCATTTGCCCCTGTTCATTGGTTGGCAGTCGCAATCGCTGCGACAACTGCCCTAGATTCGTCAGCACACAGGTGGAGCGACACTTGTTTGTCGCGAACCAGTGTTTGATTCCCCCAAGTCGACGAAACAGGTGAAGCGTACTCCAGAAAGTGAGGCTCAACCGCCAGTCACGCACGGTCTCGATTTCGTGATGCACTTGCTGAACCAGGTTTTTGAATGGCTCATTGGCCGAATCGATCGATATCTGCCCCGGACGTCGATCGAGGCTGATCATCGTGCAGTGAAGGCAGCCGGGCATCCGCCGGTGCCGCAATGTACGCTCGTTGATTGGGATCGTGATTCGGAAGTGACTGCCTTCGGAAACGATCTCTTGCCGCGACTGCCAACGTTTGATCGATGTGAACAACTCGACCGCGATCAAGTCGTTTACGGTTACGCCCAGTTCGCTCGCTCGTGCCTTCAAGCTTTCGGTCGATTCTCTGACGATCTGCGTCGAAATGATCGGCTGTCCACTAGGCACAGCCGTGACGCTGCCGATTCGCCCCAGCGGTAACAGTGGAATCGGGCGGTTTTTGAAAAAGTTCACAAACCCGATGATGCTCAGCCAGCTCCATGGAGCCAGCCTCAACCGTTCGCGCCAAGTCAGCCCGGCACGACAACGAGCACGCAACATCCCATAGTCCAGTCGATTTTGTCGGGGCGCTCCTTTCGCACATGAACTGTTGTGGCTCAGGCGATCGTATGATTTCATCCAATCACTGACCACCGTCAACGCGCCGACGCCGTCGAATGCAGCGTGATGAAACTGAAAGGTGACGCTTGATCGCTCGTTGCCGTCGCTATTTTTCTGACGTGAAACGTCGAGCCGAAACGGTCGCTCCGTAAATAGGTCAATTGGTCGGAGTCGATCGGCTTCGTCTTGGCTTACGTGGCTCGCGTCGGCCGAGCGATCTTCCTCAAGCCGCCACTGCATCGCGCCGTTGGATGACCTGTCGAGCCGAACGTTGAGCATCGGCTGTTGTTTGATCAGATCCTGTAGTGCTTGCTCTGCCAGGCTCGGATCGATTCTTCCATCGAACTCGAAGTGAGTCGAAAAAACGGCCGGGTAGTCTGGACCGTTGTCGTCATGGACAAAAAGTTCCTCGAAGCCCTGTAGTGGCAGCGGAAAAAGATTGGTGTCGGCGAACATGTTTGAGATGCAACTCGGAAGAAACTTAGATCATTCGATGCAGGTCAGGCACTCTCATGGATGGACCGAATAACATCAACTGCGGCAGGACGATTCGTGGTAACGATTCGTGCCAATGGCAGAGCAACATCGTCCAATCGACAGAAGTCGCCCACGGCATCAATTCCCGCCGCCGCGACTTGGATCATCACTTTCGCGGTTTCGATCACGCCGGAGCCCGTCGTCAACTCAATCACAGGAACCCGGTTCAAATGCGCAAGCGCCAATTCAGGCAACCGGTCAAAATCGTTCGCATCAATCGGGCCCACCAGCACCGCATCGCACTCGGCTTTGCTTAACACTGACGCTGCCGAAAACTCGTTTCCGTTAAATCGCGGCATGGATCGAGCGTAGTTAACCGCGAACGGGAACCCGCTGCTCCACGCGATCACGTTCTCTGCCGATTGGGCATTTCCGTCTTGACGAAGCGAAAGACTCACAAATCGCGTTTTCAAGTTCAACGTCCGGACCAGTAAAGCGAGTTGATCCGTCGCGGGATCAAATTGTGAATCGTGATCGGTATGGCCGTAGCAAACGGCTCCGTAATTGGACGAGACTAATTCTGTGGCAAGCGACTGAAGCGTGTCTTCGTCAATTTCGTACGCGGCGAGACCACTCAAGTCGATCGATTTGTCATTGACAAAGGCATTGAGCAGCATCAGAGCGGCATTTGCTTCATGGACCGGCAAGCGTATGAACTGATCCGCTTCTTTCGCAGTCGCGGTTGCTGCCGCATCAATTACGATCACTCGTTTGCCATCGCGTCCCAGTCGTTCAAGCAATCGCGGATGAGTCTTCACCGGGTCGCAGAACCAGAAGACGATCAGGCTGCTTCGGTTGGCGACTTCACCGATGGTCGCGGTCACTTTCCCATGCTTTTGCAGCGAGAACATGCTGGCTCGTCCGCGGCAATGAAGACTGGTGTCGATCGTCCCTCGAACGGCTTCGGCCAACTTCCAAGTCGCTTGTTGGGCATCGACGCTCAGGTTTTCCAATCCGCAAACGAGCGGCGCGGAGGCATTTTGAAGAATGTCCCGCGCAGAATCAATCGCGGACTCAAGCGTTGCCGTCTTTCCATCGACCTGATGCTTGACGGGGTTAGCAGCGTCAAGCAAATTTCGCGAGAACCACTCGCTTCCAACTCGACAGGTGTTGACGATCTTCAACTTATCGGAATCGACAACTTCGATGTCGTCGCACAAACATGTGCAGCCCGGGCAGGTAACGGATGGCTTGATCATTTTAATGCACACCGCTCGCGGTGTGCCTCCGCGTTTTTATGCGTTGCGCATACTTTTCAAAAGTACAACAAATATTATTTGGAATACTCGTCATGCAGTCGCTCTTTTGTCTTGTCAGGTAGTTGTCGACAATCAAGAACAGCGTAAACGTCAACTGATTTTGACTCGACGCGATAGTAGATTGCGAAAGGAAAACGTTTCGAGATCGAGCGGTGAAAACCAAATTCTTTTCGGTGGGTGCCTGCATACAGCTTGAGAGATTCGATATCTGAAATCAGGCATGACATATAGTAGTCCCCCAGCCCAACTTGCTGAGCTTCATAAAAATCAGAACCGATCTCAAGGTCGACCTTGGCATTGGGCAGAATTCTGATTCTCATGCGTGTCGCTGCTTGAGACTTTTCTTCACGTCGGACCAGTCGAGGAATTCAAGTTCACCATCTTGGACCGCCCGCAACCGCCTTGCCAAAACATCGCCGTGCCACTCGGGTGCAGGGATACTGGCCGACTGCCGCTCCAAGTCGGCCCAGATTTGTTCCGTCAGCCCAAGCTTCTGCGCAACCGAAAGTCCCTCAATCGAAATGTCCGCATTGCTCATGGCGATGCTCCGTGACTTACCAAAGAAAACATGATTTTATCTTCAAAAACAAGAAGTCGAATGCCACGCGAGAACAAGTTTCTCGGCCTACACAAACTGGCGTCGCGAGACGGGTCAGGCACGCTCAGCAGCCATCTGGCCAACGACTTCATCAATGATGTCGCAAGCGAGGTCGATATGACTGTTTTCGGCACACCCCAAAGGCAACAAGAATCGTACTCGTGAAGGATTGCCTCCCGCCATGAACGACATCAGACCCGCCGCGTACAGACGATCGATCAGTTCATTGGTTTGCTTGGCGGAACCGTCAAACGCCGTGAACGCAATCATTCCGCCAATCCCGAACGGACCTGAAATGCAGCCCTCATGTTTTTGCGAAAGCGATTCCAGACGATCCGCAAAATGTTGGTGCAAAGACATGTTCTTACCGTTGTCGCCAAAATGGCCGGCGTCAACCAGCCCCTGCAAGATCGCGTTGGCGGCAAGAATGGTCATGTTACTGCCGGTGAACGTCTGACTGATCAGGCCGGGCTGAGGTTTGTACTGGTCCGTAAATATGGTCGCGCAGACCTGAGTGATTTTGCCAATCGTCACGATGTCGATCAGGTCATCCAAGCCGAAATGCTGAAACGCGTATGGACGTGATGTCCTTCCGAACGTCTGGACCTCATCCGCAATCACGGCAACGCGGTTGTCTCGTGCAACGGTCATCAGCTGTCGAAAAAACTCGGTCTGTCCGGAATAGTACCCGCCCTCCCCTTGGATCAACTCCAGCCAAATCGCCGCGTATTTTCCGGGGTGGCGTTTCAGATAGTACTTGAAGTGGTTAACTGCAACTTCTGTACTTCGCTCGGGGGCCGCCTCGTCGAAGAATGGGATGTAGTCGACCGCGATCGTGTCGGGCAGTCCCTGGCGGTAAGCGGCTTTGTCGGTCAACTGAGCCAGTGCGAGCGTCCGCCCGGCAAAACAATGAGTGAACGCAACGATGCGATTGGCCGGCGCATTTTTCTGAAACGCCAATTTCAATGAGTTCTCGTTCGCCATCGCGCCGCTGGTCGTTAGAAAGCAGTGGCTGATGCTCGACCCACTCTCTTTGGCCAGATCGACAAGCAACCGGCTGGTGTCAACGATGGACGGATTGGCTTGCAGATTTCCCTGCATCACGGTGTCACACAAGGCTGCGTCGATGCCCGCTTCAATCAGTTTCGGGTGACTGTGGCCGTAGCCATGCACTCCGATCCCGCTGATCAGATCCAACTTCACGCTACCGTCGGCAAGCTCGACAAATGGACCATTGCCAATGCCGCTACCTAGGTAAGGAAAATAGACTTTTCCACCCCGCAAACCACTGTACTCATCGAGCATCGCCCGATAGTCAGCGACCAATGATTGAATCGGCTCGGCAATCCCAACCAAGGGAGCCGCATGTTCAGCGACGGCTTCCAGAATCAGGCGTTTGGCCTGGGCAATTCGCGGATCGTCGGCAAGCCCTACCGCAGCAAGCTTCGTTTTGTCGGATGTTGTTTGAGTCATCAGCGTTCCAATATTTTTCAGCCAGTGGCTAGTTTAGCACGACCGGCAGGCCTAGCGAAGCGAGGTTCGCGATCAGGCGTTCGCTGAGATTGCTTGGCTGCCGACGATGGACCCTGAGCGACTAACGGAACCGCTACAGCCGATTGAGTTCAAACGCTTCGCACCGCTCAACGGGGAAAAGTTGCCGTCTAACTCTCGAAACGCCAAGTCATCCAAGGGACGGTAAACACATCGAGTTTCGAGAAATTCATTTGACACTTACCCAGCAATAACTGCCAGATTTGGTTTCATTTCGCTCCCGCAGAATCGGCGTTGAACCATATTCATCCGGCAACTCATGGATTCGCGAGTGCCTATTCAGTTTCTTTGACCAATGACATCCGGTTCACAACCCAGTGAGGATCCTCCCCGCCTGCATCAAAGAACTTCAGGTCAAGTTGACCGTCCTTGACTTCGACACGGAATTCACGCGGGGCCGCCGTTTTTCCGTTTCCTGAAACGTAGCTGAACTGACCCTTTGGTGAATTGATATTCTTGTTCACACGCCGTCCTTCGACAGCAATGCCCATGCGGTCATGCCCAAAATCGGAGTCCCCCATGTTGAGCGTCACCACCCAGATGCCATTGGAAATTTTGTGATGGAGCACCACCGGTTTGTCTCCAAAGACAAAATCTTGGTTCACTTTATTAACTTCACGTGACGGGCCTCGGTCGGCCGCGTATACCGGTCGCCCCCAACGAATGTCTCCTTCGGTCTCGGGAGTTACCCGTGTGAACTTCGGTTCGACGGGTGATTCTTCGGTTCCGAAGTCGTAGTGGTACTCGGTTGCCGTCAGATCGACGTTAATAGAATTGCTTCGAACGTAGACCGCGCCGAAATCTGTCAAACCGGTTGAGTCAAAAACGGTGTAGTGAAAGAAATCTTCGCCCGATGCCATCCCCGCTTGAGGCGGCACGTATTTGATTTCGTTGCGTCCTCCAGGCCCGGTCGCTTTTGACAGCGAAATCCTTCCGCCTTGGTGACTGACGGTGTCCAACAACGCGACATCCAAAACATCATTATTGACATCGTAATCATTTTCGACCACATCAATCACGACCGCTTTTCCATTGCAAACGACCGCATCGCGTTTGCCGAAGGGCTTGGTTGGTTTAGGATTGTAGATGACGCCAAAGTTATGCTTTGCGTTACGTGTCGCCATCACAACCTCAGCTTCGTCTGACGCCAAGCGTCCAATGTTTTTGCTATTTCCAACCATGATGCTTAGCGGTCGAGATTCGCCACCAGCGGACGTGGCACCCTTTTTATCCCGCGGTGCTGATTCGTAAAACAAACCCGAGTCGTTGGTGTGTTTAAGTCCCCAGGAATGTCCAAATTCGTGACACAAGGTCCCATTGGCCCAACTGGTCGGCCCGCGACCGCCCACGGTCGCATAACGCTGAGAACTCCCTACGCTTTTCACGTAAGCTAATCCCGAGGGCGCGAAATAAGTGTGGTACGCCGCCAGGTCATGGGATTTGCCAACGATTTGAGGATTTTGGTTCCAGTAATTTTTGAACGCCGCCAAACTTTGTCTGGCTTTACCTCCACCACCGGTCTCGGTAACTTTCCCCCGCAAAGGGTCCTTACTGGGATCGGTTCGAATGATCACCTTTCCCAAAGTGTGCTTGATGCCCGTCGCATGCAGGTAACGGGCGTCGAGATTCGGGATCGTCGAATTCGCACTTGCTTGAGCCTTCTCCAGATTGCCGCCATAAGCTGATTTCTCTTGGAATGCTCGTGAACCGATTTCAATACCGATTTCAAATTCCAAGACCACCATTTTGCGTTTGGGCGGTAACGTTGCCTTGGATGAAAACCGAGTCGAATCGGTAGTGCTTTTGAGCGGCGATGCTGGCGAACCGCCCAGCAAAAGTTTCGCGTCCATCAGGCTCGTTGCGAAGACCGTCAGGACGATCACGAATTGAGCCATCAAATAAGTAAAACGAAAAACAGCCTGGATTCGCATTGTGAAAACTCTCATTGGAATGGGTCGCCATGCAGTCAGGTTATAAACCAAACCACCGCCCCAACTCAATCGCTCGACAGATCCACTTTCCAGATGGTCGAGCGTTTGAACTCGCTAGTGATCAGAACTGACTTGGAATCGGCAGTGAAACAAATGGCTTCGCCTTGGCTTTGCAGAGGCAGCACGATGGGCTCGGGTTTGGCGTTTGTCACTGTTTCTTCCCACGTCTGACCATCGGATCGGGTGAACAAGTGAGCATTCAGATAATTTCGAACGATCAGGCGTCGTCCATCGGGAGAAAACGCCATCCCTGTCACGTTGCGAATCGGATAGTCGGCTAGACGCGTGGCCGAACGAACGGGTTGATTTTCGTCACGTTCCGAATCGAAGTCGGATTCTTCCAATGGTAAACGATAGATACCCGGACGAATGGATCGCATATCGTTCGAATAGATTTTCTCGATCATCCAAACACTCTTCCCATCAGGAGACACTGCCGCTGCCTCCACGTTATGAGTTCGGTCTTCGTACGTGAACTTGATCGCCGTGGCGTGCGACTTAACTTCCTCACGCTTCTTCTTTTTCTTTTTGGACGATTTCTTACCCGCGCTCTTCCCGGAAAGTTCAGGCTCGGGAAGAAGATAGATCCGGCAGTCGGTTCGGTTAAGGCTGTTGTCTCCAACGTCGGCTACCATCAGCCAACTCGTTTTTCCGTGCCGGAACGAGCTCATGGCTTCCCAGTCGATGTTGCGAGCCTTCTTCAATTCGCAACGAGCCAACGGTTTTCCGTTTGTTGCGATCAAGAACAGGTTCGCCGAATGTCCCGAATCGTTGTGCGTCCAGAACGCGTTCTCCGTGTTCCCGCTGATCGCCAAGCCACTGCTTTCGGACACATCGCTTTCTTTGATTGTGCCGAGCATCGTCAACGGAGACCTAGCGGCTTCTTGGGCCACGATTCCGTTTGGCTCGGTCAACACGAGCAGACAGCCGCCCAAAAACATCGCGGTGAGGGAATGCCGAAAAGTCAGTTGAGTTCGCAAAGTCATCGGTTGGTCGTCTGATTCGATTCGACTCGTGGGAATGGCGTGTCCGTATCATAGCACGCGGGCCAAGTGCGACAGGATGCCGGCAATGACGGGAGCAGACCGGGCGCTGAAGCGTGGCTGGTTGGCTCCATTGATGATTGTGGCGAAATATTACGATG
Source organism: uncultured Pirellulaceae bacterium (assembly GCA_937928215.1). GTDB lineage: Bacteria > Planctomycetota > Planctomycetia > Pirellulales > Pirellulaceae > Mariniblastus. The sequence continues at coordinate 17,643 of CALFWL010000129.1, forward strand.
AAAAGTCCGGGCTGGGTCAACACGCAATCCATCGGACGGCGGAAACTCATGGAGTCGTCAAACCTCCATAAGCTGCTCTGAACGTTTCAGTGTGACAAAACACTGGCCTGAAATCGATTCTGCGTCGGATTTGCCTGACAGCTATCCCTTTTAAGAAACGGCACAAAGGTTCGATCCGAAACCCTCCGATTACCGCCGCTGAATTGGCGGATTTCCGATACTTGGGCGGACTTTACGGTTTCCAAGCCTCATGCTACCCTATTGGCCCTTGAAACGCCGCTAAAAGCTGACGATTAGACCGGTTCGAGTATCAAACTTGTGCCGTTCACGATCGCAAGCCAGTCGCAGGCGCTGGTCCATTGCCTGCCTGTTTCTGTCTGATTCCTGACGTCCTTCGCGCGTCAGGCCACTGAGCTTCTTTCTGCGTTCAAGGTCTGGAACCGCTCAGGTGAAAGATGTGACTGAACGAATCTGATAACGAATCAAAAACGAATCTGAAAAGGCTTACAACGATGGCAAAGAAATTCGTCTACTTCTACGGTGGCGGTAAAAAGATGACCGATGGTGATCGCACAATGCGAGAAATCCTCGGCGGAAAAGGAGCCAACCTGGCCGAGATGTGCAACGCCGACGTGCCAGTGCCTCCTGGTTTTACCGTCAGCACCGAAGCCTGTGCTGTCTACGAAGAAAAAGGCAGCTATCCCAAAGAGATGATGCAGCAAGTCAAATCAGAACTTGCCAAGCTCGAAAAGCTTGAAGGCAAAAAACTTGGCGATGCAAAGAACCCGTTGTTGCTGTCCGTTCGTTCCGGTGCTGCTCAGTCGATGCCGGGCATGATGGATACGGTTTTGAACCTCGGCATGAACGACAAATCCGTCAAAGGTTTCGCGGAAGCCACTGGCAACGAGCGAGCAGCCTGGGATTGCTACCGTCGCTTTATCGATATGTTCGGCGATGTTGTCATGGGGCCAACGTCAACCTTGAACCATCATCATTTTGAAGATGCTCTCGGCAAGATCAAGAAGAAGTACAAAGCCAAGCAAGATACCGACCTGACTGCCGAGCAGTTGGAAGAGTTGGTTGGCGAATACAAGGCGATCTACAAGAAGCACGTTGGAAGCCCGTTCCCACAGGATCCAATGAAGCAACTTGAGTACTCGATCAACGCCGTGTTCGATTCATGGCAGACCGAGCGTGCGGTCAAGTATCGCATCCTCAACAAGATCACCGGGCTGATCGGAACCGCCGTAAACGTCCAGACCATGGTCTTTGGAAACATGGGCGACGATTGTGCGACCGGCGTGGCGTTTACTCGTGACGGATCGACCGGCGAAGCCAAACCGATGGGTGAATACCTAGTCAACGCTCAAGGTGAAGACGTGGTGGCCGGTATTCGCACCCCGCTGAACTTGGACGAAATTGCCAACGAAGACGACAAGGGCCTCGTCAAAGCGGGAGCTCAACTGCTGAAGATCATGGCCAAGCTTGAGAAGCACTACAAATACCCTCAAGACGTGGAATTCACGATCGAAAAGGGCAAGCTGTACATGCTTCAAACACGTAACGCCAAGCGAGTTGGTTTGGCTGGCGTTCGCTGGGCAGTCGAGATGGCGACCGGCGTCGATGCCGTCACCGGCGACAAGCTCCCTAAGGTTTTGACTCCCAAGGAAGCTTTGATGACCGTTCAAGGAAGCGACCTTGAGCAGTTGCTGTTCCCAATCTTTGACGCCAAAGAAGAAGCCAAGCAAACTCCAATTTGCAGCGGCTTGCCTGCCGGTCCTGGTGCCGCTGTCGGAGCCATCGTGCTCAACAGTGACAAGGCCGAGCAACTAAAGAAGAAGAATCCAAAAGCCAAACTGATTCTCGTTCGTCACGAAACTTCTCCGGAAGACGTTGGCGGCATGGGGGCTGCCGAAGGCATTCTAACCAGCACCGGTGGCATGACTTCTCACGCGGCCGTTGTCGCCCGTGGTTGGGGCAAGTGCTGCATCTGTGGTGCAGGCGAACTGAAGATCGACGAGAAAAAAGGAAGCATCTCCGTTGGCGGCAAGACCTACAAGGAAGGCGATACCATTTCGCTCAACGGCTCGACCGGAAACGTCTACGCGGGAGAAATTCCGTCCGAATCGTCACCGATCGTCGCTGCGTTGGTCGAAGGCAACAAGAAGGCCCAGAAGCACTGGATCTTCAAGATGTACCAGACCGTTTCAGAATGGTCGGACAAATTCCGTAAGATCAACGTTCGCACGAACGCTGATTCGCCTGAAGATTCCAAGAACGCTCGTGCGTTTGGTGCGGAAGGCATCGGCCTTTGCCGCACCGAGCACATGTTCTTCGAAGGTGATCGCATTACCGATGTTCGGCGATTCATTCTCGCCGACACCGACAAAGATCGCACCAAAGCCATCAAGAAACTGTTGCCTCACCAGCGCAAGGACTTCGAAGGCATCTTCAAGGCGATGGACGGCCTGCCCGTGACGGTTCGCCTGCTGGATCCGCCACTTCACGAATTCCTGCCTCACACCGAAGCGGACATGAAGAAGATGGCGACCGAGCTGGGTGTTCCATTGGCCAAGGTCAAAGAACGAGTGGCCGAATTGCACGAGTTCAACCCGATGCTGGGTCATCGCGGTTGCCGCTTGAGCATCACCTACCCGATCCTGTGCGAAATGCAGACTCAGGCCATCATCGAAGCCGCCGTCAAGGTTCAGGCCAAGGGCACCAAAGTGTTGCCTGAAATCATGATCCCGCTGATCGGCACCAAGGCTGAGCTGGACTTCCTAGAGAAAATCGTTCGGCGCGTGGCTGACGGGATTCTCAAAGAGAAGAAGTCCAAGGTCAAATACATGGTCGGCACGATGATCGAGATTCCTCGTGCTGCCCTGACCGCGGATCAAGTCGCCGAGACTGCCGAGTTCTTCAGCTTCGGCACCAACGACCTGACTCAGATGACCTTTGGTTACAGTCGTGACGACATCGGATCCTTCCTGCCGGACTACTTGGAAGAGAAGATCTTGGAAACCGACCCATTCCAGCAGATCGACGAAACGGGCGTTGGCCAGTTGGTCGAAATGGCCGTTCAAAAAGGCCGATCGACTCGCCCGAAGCTGAAGTGTGGCATCTGTGGCGAGCACGGCGGTGAGCCCAACAGTGTCAAGTTCTGTGTCCGCACCGGACTGGATTACGTCAGCTGCAGCCCTTACCGAGTTCCAATTGCCCGCTTGGCAGCGGCGCAAGCTGCGCTCGAGGGTTAAGGCATTTGGAGCCATCCGTTGCCAAACGGAGTTAATTGACAACAATAAGGGCGGTCTCCGATCTTTGGAGACCGTTTTTTTCGTAATCGAACTCGACCAGTGTTTTGGTCTCTGGCGAAATCGAAAATCGATTGTGTAAACGCGGAGGCGCGGAGATCGCAGAGTCTCATCGATTTGGCTCTGCGAACTCCGCGCCTCTGCGTTTCAAATTTTGTACAAGCACGGCAGAGTTGACTCACAATTTGACCAAACATCCAAACTGTGAGCTGCTCTCACCCAATATCAGCGTAGGAATACCAGAATGTCATCCACTCCACTGATCGCACTCGAAAACGAAGCCGAACAACTGAAAGTTGACGGCAAGTACGATGAAGCCATTGCAAAGCTCGAAGAAGCTCTTGCCATCGACGACAAGTTTGTTCGCGCTTATCTGGCGTTGTCGGTCCTGTACCACAAGAAAGAAGAGTACGTGAAATCTGTCGAGCTGGCGGAGAAAGCGGTCGAGCTGGAACCGGAAGACCAATTCAACCATTCCGCGCTCAGCGTCATGTGCCAGCGCGCATTTGAAGGCACGAAAGATCCGGTTTACATTCAAAAAGCCGAAGACGCCATGGCCAAAAGCCGAGGCATGTAGATCGGCAGACCCCGCCACGCGCTGATGACGCTGAAGCCACAGCACGCAAGCGAACAAAGCAGAACGGGATCGGGCGATAGATGGGGTGGAGAACGCCACTCTTGGACGTTGCCCCGAGGCTGACATGACATTGGGTCTGCAAACCGTTTGGCAAAGCGATAAGTATCACAACGCGATAAACGTCACTTTGACAGGCCCTTCATCATCTGAAGCATCAAACCGGACGCTCCTCCTTTTAGCGGGCTCTTACCGGCTTTCGTCAG
>CALFWL010000130.1 GCA_937928215.1 uncultured Pirellulaceae bacterium
ATCCAAGTACCACGGCATCACCGACTGCACGACTTCTTCGACCGCTTGTTGAAACTCCGACTCATTTGGGTTGCGCTTTCTCAGCCCCGCCATAAATTGATCGATTTCCGTCATCAGGTCCACTTACCTTTCGGGGCGATGGCCGCGTCAAAAGACCTGCGACCGCCCAATTGTTGCGTAACAAACGAGATCCGAGTCGCAGCGAAAGCGACCCGCGACCATTCACATCAGCCAACTGTCGTAACCGACGCCTCAGTCCATTGTCGTGTGGTCTTCGAACCGAACAATCTATTGCGTACCGATGATTCTGGAAAGACGGTTCGAAGCACCATGCTCGCTTCCGTTGAACCTGATACACTCAGATGGCGATTCATCCGTCCGAACGATTTCCCAGCAGCATTAAATATTCCGGCCGAATCAACTCACGCGCCGGTTGAAGGAATGCCTCGGTTCATTTGTGATCTTAAAATAAAGATTGAAACTAGATGTCTCCCGACGGAAAATCCGAAACCGTTAAACGTTACCAGCGCTACCTTCCATTGATCGAGTACCTTCACTCGCAACGAGAATTCGCGGTTTCGGAATTCAAGGAACGTTGGCCTGATGAGAAGCCGGCATTCCTGACACGAATCGTTAACCAGCTCTCGCAGGAAGGTTGGCTGATCCAAGAATATCATGACGGCTCGTGGGCGTGGAACCAACAACGAGGAGAGTTTTCGGTCAGCACTTGGCTGGACCAGAAACTGTACGGTAACCAAGTCAAAGCCTCGCCCGAACAAGATCGCCCCCGCGAACGACTGCTGGCCGTTGGCGCCGAATCGTTAAAAACGTCGGAGCTGATTGCTATTCTTGTACGCAGCGGATTGCCGGGCGAATCGGCCGTCATGGCGGGAGAAAAAGTCGCTCGCGCGTTCCAGCATAAACTCGAATCACTCCCCGCAGCAGGGCGAGGCGAACTGAATGCGATCAGCCGCGCGATCGTGTCGACGGCGTATTGCCAGATTAAGGCTGGAATCGAGTTGGGACGACGGGTCGCTTCGGCCAGCGATGAAAAAGTACTGACGAAAATCACGGGATCGGATGACGCCATCAAGTATTGTCTGCGACGATTCGCGCGCCTAGCTTCGGATCAGAAACAGGAAGAGTTTCACATCGTCACGCTCGACACCAAAAACCAAGTGATTGATTCTCATCAGATAACCGTTGGCACGCTCGATGCCAGCCTCGTTCATCCGCGCGAAGTGTTTCGAGCGGCAATCAGAGATGCCGCCGCTTCGATCATTCTGGTTCACAATCATCCCTCCGGTGATCCGACGCCCAGCAAAGCGGACATTCAGGTTACCGATCGATTGTCGGAATCCGGAAAGCTGTTGGGAATCGACGTGCTCGACCATATCGTGCTGGGCAAAGAAACTGCGATCAGCATTCGTTCTCATTCGTAGAACGAAAAAACGCTCCTGACCAATTGCGGTCAAGAGCGTTTCTGGTTTTCATGCCGTCGTCGGCTGCCAATTCACAACAAATTGGTGACGCGATCGGCAAGCCCTTTCTCGCCCAACACGACGTTCATGTTGCCACTCGCTGCAATTCGCTCCAACACCTCCAGCTCACGCATTCGCATCAGCGTTGGGTTATCATTGAGCAACTTAGCAGTGTTCGACTGAGAACGCATGGCCGCCGTTTCTTCTCGACGAGCGATCAGATTCGCTTCGGCGGCCTTGCGGGCTTCGGTCACTTTGTTCATCAAGTCCTTCATCTCGCCGGGCAGGATCACGTCTCGAATCCCAGTCGATACGATTTCCAACCCTAATGAAGCGGCTCGATTTTTCACCAGTTGCTGAACCTGTTCTGCAACCTTCTCTTTGTCGCCCAACAACTCATCCAGCGTGCGCGATCCAAGAACCGCTCGCAATGCAAGCTGAGTTTCACGATACAACGCCTGCTGGATATCCACGGAAGACGAAACCGTTTTCCTCGAATCAACAACTCGATAGGTCACCAATGCATTCAGTCGCAACGTCACTTTGTCCGACGTCATGATTTTCTGGCCAGCGATATCGATCACCGTTTCGCGCAAGTCAATCTCGACCACTTTCACGTCCGAACCGTCTTTCCAAAACGCGTAACGACCTGGCTTCAAGGTGTCTGTAAATCGACCGTCGATGAACAGAACGCCCTCGCAATATCGATCCACATCGCAAATGTCCAACTTGGATGCAACATCCGCAGATCGAGCAATCCGTTTCAGTTGATCATGTTCAAAGCGAACGTCATCCGCGTTGAACTGTTCGACACGCACGTCGCGAATACCGTTCCAGAATGCGTGCAAACCAGGCGTCAAGATTCGCGAGAATCGACCGTCGACCCAAACGAGCGCACGCTCGTTGTCCTTCAAATCGATCACCGTGGCCAACCCATCCAAAGCACCAGCACGAACGATGATGTCAAGCTTCAAATGAGACAGCCACGTGTCCCGCTGCGAAACAACATCAACATCATGCCGAAGCAATGGGTCGAACAGCCAATGAATTCCTGGTCGATAGATCCCTTGAAATTCGCCGTCACGGAAGTGCAGGCCAAACTCGTAGGTTCGGATTTTGATTTTTCGAAACATGAATTTTCCAAAATGGAACAACCAACGTGATTTACCAGAGCCATCCGACGGTGAAACGTTCGCCAATCACACAGTGAAATGCGGAGAAAGTTTAAGCAACCGATCCGATATGTCGTCCGACGGTCATCCATCGTGCGACATTCATTCGATGGCCACGCGACTTTTGACTGCTTTCAGATTCACCTTTTCGATCGCGGCATCCACTTTCTGCAAGGCATTCGCCGATGCTGCTGAATCGAGCCGACTTCAGAAACGCGACAGCAGCAAGCCACTGTCGTGCATATTCCATCTGCTAAAATCAGCCGATTGAACGTCCGATCACCGCCGTCAAGCTTGCCTAACGCGTCAATCGCGCGTGAAGGGGCCTCCCCCTTCTGTTGGTACAGGAGTCGAACCTGTGACAGCCAGATTAAACGTCTGGTGCTCTTTCCACTGAGCTAACCGTGCTTCATACCGCCGTTCACAAGCCATGTCCGGAACGCGTTAAACCAACCGTTATGTCGGGGTCAAAGCGCCGCTGGTCTGACGGGATAATGCTTGCTTGAAAGAGACGCCGGTGGGAATCGAACCCACTTCCACTGTGTTGCAGACAGTTGCCTAGCCAGCTGGCTCCAGCGCCGCATGCTCGTTCTTTTGAAACGAGCAAATTTGTAATCATTCTCTAAAAGTAATCGTCGCGGTTGACTCCGTCGAAACGACCTGATCGAAGGCAACATCGTTTGAACAGTCTTTGGCTACCGCAGGGGCACAAATCGTTACGGCCCAGTTTCTCCTCGAGCAATTTATCGCCGTGGACCAATCGTTCGCCCCGTCGGACGTTCGTCTCAGACGGATAGCAGCGTCTTCGTTTGCTCATCGGTTCGAAAGGAAGATTCTTGGTCGTGTTCGTATCGCATGTTGCACCTCAAGTGAAAAACCTGTCAACGTTCGTAAGCGCTCGCCAATGGCTTCGGATCAACTTCTGCCGATTTGCAAACTCGAAAACTTTCTGTGCCAACTACGCCAGCACATCCATTTTTTAAGCAGGAACGCAGTGATTCGAACACTGTCGACCAGGTTTGGAATCTGGTTTCTCTCCCAGGAGAACATTCCTGTGTATCTTTCATCAGTTGCAAGCCCCGGAATCGAACCGAGCGACCGACCGTATGAAAGTCAGTTTGACTGCCAGTCAGCCTGCAGTGAGCCGAGAAGGAATCGAACCTCCAACGCCCTAGGGCACCTGTTTTACAGACAGGTTGAACTACCAATCGTTCAATCGACTCGGACATGGCGAAATCCACATAGCGCGAGCGGGATTGGGCCCCGCAATCGCATAGGTTCAAGCTTCACCGTGGTTCCGTTCTGCGTATCGCGCCAAAGGTGGCTGACCGGTTCGTTGAGTTCGCTGCAATGACGGCTGTCTTCTTTTTCGTCGCCAACCGAACCTTGCTGGCCTTCGAGGCGCATCATACTGCCGCTGCAAGGCGACCCATGCGGCCATCGCAGCCGCCGTTTCAAACGTTTCTTCCTTTCCGTTGGCAAGACGGACGGAGAATTGTGCATTGTTTTTCATTTGTCTCTTCCTCGTTTCGTCAGTAGTGCGAGAGGGATTCGAACCCGCATTCACCAGTGTTTGAGACTGGTCGCTATTCCGGTTTGCGTATCGCACCGTGTCAATTGAAAAATCCTAAATGAGCAGCTCACCAGGGAGTCGAACCCCGTCCGACTGATTCGAAGTCAGCCATGCTATCCGTCACACTCGTAAGCCAGGTTGTAATTCAGTAGTGCGAGTGAGATTCGAACTCACAGACACCGGTTTCTAAAACCGGCCGCTCAAGCCGTTGGCGTATCGCACTGTTTGCAGAAGCGACCCATACCGGATTTGAACCGGCGATCTCCACCGTGACAGGGTGGCGTCCACTCCAGACTGGACCGATGGGTCGAGTAAACTCAATTGTCCCGGTCGGATTCGAACCGACGATTTCCTCTTTGTAAGAGAGGTGCCTTCACCACTTGGCCACGAGACTGCGTGAATCTATCTGAACGTCGCAAGCGGAAGCCGTGGGACTCGAACCCACAAGTCTGACGACCAGCAGTTTTCAAAACCGCGTCCTGACCAGTTCGGGTGACTTCCATTTTTTATATTGAGGCTGGCCGATCGGAATTGAACCGACGTGGACTTGATTCACATTCAAGTTCCCGAACCAACGCGGGACGACCAGAGTTCCGGAGACAGGAATCGAACCTGTGATCTTCTGGTTCAGAGCCAGATGCAATCACCAACACTTGCTACTCCGGTAAATTGTTTTGTTATATCGATTGTTCAGACATGACGGCGTCTGCTGGGTTCACCATTTTCTGAAGTTATTAGCCCAATCAGGCCAGCTCGGGGAGAAGGATTCGAACCTCCATCACCTGATTCAAAGTCAGGTAGCCTGCCGTTAGCCGATCCCCGATCATTTTGCACTTGTCAGTACGCGTCCGCGTCACACGTTAGCTCCAGCGGGAGGAATCGAACCTCCAATCATCCGCTTAACAGGCGGCTGCCTCACCATTTGGCCTCGCTGGAATATCACCTAGTCGCTTAAGCCGAAGTCGCGGAAGATGGGGTCGAACCATCAACTCCGAGGGCATCGACCACGAGGTCCTTTCCGTTGCTCTATCCGGCTTCATCATTTTCGAAAGCGCCCAGCGAGAATCGAACTCGCATCTTCTGCATGGCAAGCAGATGGGTTCCCACTACACCATGGGCGCCGATCGCCTTCGGCGGTTTATCAAACTGGCTGGCTCAGAACCGAATCAACCAATGGTAGCCGTGGGAATTGAACCCACCGTAGCCCGCTTATAAGACGAGCTCGATCCACCAGATCCCGACTACCTCGCGTGGTGCGCGAAGTAGGGCCGGAGGGATTCGAACCCTCATCGTTCGGATTAAAAGTCCGATGTGTTGCCGTTAACACCACGACCCTGAAAATTGGTCGAGTCTATGTGTTTCAAAATAAGTGAATTCATCTGTCTTTCCTGTCTGCTGTATCCTGTAAACTGTTTTGCTCACTCAGTGGTCGCCCTGAGAATCGAACTCAGCACGGCTCGGTTATCAGCCGAACATGAGCCACCAGCTCTCGACGACCGCACAAGGACTCAGACTGCTCCAAGCTCTTCAGTCGGGTATTTCGGAGTCGAACCGAAAGCCTCCGGTTCCCAAAACCGGTGTGCTACCTACTGCACCTCTACCCGTATCGCAAACGCACAACTACCGTGCAAAGCACCTCGTGGGAGAATCGAACTCCCGTTTGCGGACTGAAAATCCGCCGTCCTGCCACTAGACGAACGAGGCGTATTTCCGACCGGAACCGCCACGCGATAAACGACTGTGATACAGATCACTTGGCATCGTTCACCCGAGAGCCGCTTGCTGAACAGTGGACTGGGAGGCGCTCGAATCCTCGTCTTCTGGCCTTCAACCAGACGCTATCCCGTCTCAGCTACCAGTCCCGCAATCAGTGTCAAATGCTTGGTCGCGTTGAGTTCCATGCTTCAATCAAGGCACTAAAAAAGCCCGGATTTGCAAAGGCAACACCGGGCTCGTTGAACCAACATTCAATTTCAGCCGAGTGCTACAGTCGCAATGGATGCTCAGGACCCAAATTCGCTTGCTCGCAAACGAAAATCGCTCCGTATCCAAAATCGCGTTTTGCTATCGGCTGTAAAGAAGTCATGGTTCCGTCTTCATTCAACGTTT
>CALFWL010000131.1 GCA_937928215.1 uncultured Pirellulaceae bacterium
AACTCGACGCAAGACTCGCTTCTGGCCGTTGGTCAGACGCTACCAGACGGGATTCACACCCGCAGGGTCACTATCAAAGGTTTCAGATTTCATGTCAATTCATTTCATCTTCCCCCTTCGCCAAGCTTCTTGGCGCAATCCCTCTCACTTCCCGTGCTTTCGAAATCGATTGCGGGTATGCTGACTGATGCGGCGGGCTGAGCGTGTCAGCCCACCGGCGGAGCCGTGTTCTGGGGGAGCCATCACCTTGATTGTGCACATCGACATGGACGCGTTTTATGCGTCGGTTGAGATTCGCGACAACCCCGCCCTCAAAGGTCTGCCGGTGATCGTTGGCGGTAGTTCGTCAGGTCGCGGCGTCGTTTGTGCGGCCAGTTACGAAGCACGCAAGTTTGGGGTCCACAGCGCGATGCCAGCCAGTCAGGCGGTTCGACGTTGTCCCGATGGAGTGTTTCTGAAGCCTCGCATGAGCCACTATGCGGCCGAGTCAAAAAAGATCCGCGAGATCTTTCATCGATTCACATCGCTCGTTGAACCGCTGTCGCTTGATGAAGCGTTTTTAGATGTTGGTGGCAGTGAAAAGTTATTTGGTGACGGAGTTACGATCGCGAAACTGATCAAGCAGACGATTCGCGAAGAACTTGACCTTCCCGCGTCGGCTGGCGTGGCTCCGAACAAGTTCTTGGCTAAAGTCGCCAGCGATCTGGATAAGCCGGATGGACTGACGATCGTCCCGACCGATGGAGTCGAAGCTTTCCTTGAGCCGTTGAGTATTTCACGCGTCTGGGGAGTCGGACCAAAAACGGAGGCAAGACTGCGACCGCTGGGGATCGAAACCGTTGGGCACTTGCAGCGGCTCTCGAAGGCTCAACTGTGTCATGCGTTCGGCGCGAACGGGGAGCATTTTTGGCGATTGGCACGCGGGCTGGACACCCGGCCCGTCGTCCCGGACCGATTTGCCAAGTCGATCTCTCACGAGACAACTTTTTCGCAGGACATCGGCAATCCGGATGCATTGCGTGCGTGGCTGCGAGAACTGACTGACCAAGTCGGACGCAGGTTGCGACGGCACGAGATCGTCGGTCAAACGGTCAAGCTGAAATTGCGATACGACGACTTTCGCACCATCAGTCGCTCTTCCGTGTTGAAGCGACCTGAATCTTCCAGCGAGGGACTCTGGCGTGAGGTGGTCCCGCTGCTCAATGGCGTGCTGGCCGAATCAAGACAATCGGTGCGCCTGCTGGGGATGGGCGTCAGCCAGTTACGCCAGCCCGGCAAAATACAGCAGCGATTGTTCGATGCGGAGGAGAATCAACGGAGCGACCAATTGGATAAGACGCTCGATTCGATTCACGATCGGCTGGGGGCATCCGCCGTAAAACGTGCTTCCAGCGTGGAGCATTCCATTCGCTTTCGAACTGGACCCATGATTGATCCCAAAGACCAACGCTGATTCGAAACTTGTCACGGTGAAATGTTTGTTCAGCGAAACGCTGTCTAGCAGCGCGTAAAACTCGCACAACCACAAACCACCTGATTCAGTTTCTGCGGCCCGCCGGATTGCGTTTTTGCCCAATTCGAACTTTTAATGGCCACAAAACACTACCCGATCAGTGGAAGAAACACCCCAACAAGAACACCCACAAACATCAAGATGATGACAGGCATGAAAATAGCCAGCGCGACTCGCCCCTTGGTAGTCTCATGGACTTCTGCGAGACCAATAATCTGAACGACCAGAATCCAGATCCCGCCAACGAGGGGACCTAAAACCGGAACGAGCATGAAAGGCCATGATGACATCTGCATGTACGCAACGCTTCGTACCGTCGCGTTGTACGAGTACTTTTTCGCTCCGACGAGCGAAAGTAGCAAGTGCAAAAATCCCCCTCCGACAAAACATCCGATCACCGCAAAGATCGGGTACAAGATTGCGACAGTCAAAACGATTCCGACTACGATGCCAATCGCGACAACGGCGTCCCCTTGAGCGATTGCAATAAAAATCGCCTGAAGGAATCCGATGATCGCTCCTAGGAATGCCGCGCTGATGGCGGCAAATGCGAGGGCTGGGCCCAACGGGCCGTCACGCCTTAGGTCGCGAAAAGTTTCCGCGGGAGACAGCAATATATCCTTCGTGGATCTAAAAAAACTTCCCAGCGATTGCTCGTTCTCCCAGTCGGGCCTGAACCTGCCAGAACGCGGACGTCGGTTCATCGAACCCGAGAAATCTGTCGTCGCGGGAGTCGCAAACGGATTGTCGCTGACCGGTGGAGGCGCAGTTGCCGGCGCTGGGGGTGGACTGGCGACTCGAGCCGCCGGAACCGCCGACGCGACCGCAACGCTGGGAATGAGAGTGATTGCTGAACAAGCAGGGCAGCGAGCCTTTTTGCCCTCCGTCCCATCAGGTGCCCGCATTTTCTTCTGACATTGGCTACAGGGAAACTGAATCGGCATAACAGATCTTTCGAACGGGAAGCGATTGGACAAATCAACAAGTCTGTATCGTAAAGGAAATCACAGTACGATGCCAACTTAGAACTGGAGGCGTCAACGTCGCGTCCAAGCGAAAAAAATCATGCCAACACGGTCTTATTTGGCCGACCGGCGATTTCCTGAACGTAGCGAGGCACCGCGAAACCGGGCAAGCGAGCGCGAATTTCCTGGATCAGTTGTTTGCCGCGTTCGATCGATACTTCAAAATGAGCCGCGCCAATGACCGGATCAAGCTGATGCAGGTAATAAGGCAACACTTCGCCGTCCAGCAACCGCTGGCTCAGGTCGACCAACGCGTCGGACGAATCGTTGACGCCGCGTAACAACACCGACTGGTTCAATAATTGAGTGCCGGGAGTGTTCAGGCGTTGCAAGGAGTCGATGACCGCTTCATCAATCTCATTGGCATGATTGGTGTGAACGACAATCACTTTCTGTAAGCGGCTGAAACTCAGACGCTCGACCAGTTGGTCGGTGACTCGCTGAGGAATCACGATTGGCAACCGCGTGTGAATTCGCAACCGCTTGATGTGAGCCGCTTGCTCGATCGTATCCACTAAGGCCGAAAACGCGTCGTCGACCAGAGTCAATGGATCACCTCCGCTCAGAATCACTTCGTCCAGCGAATCATCGTTCGCCAACGCATCCGCCAACTGCTTGTGCAAGGCGGCTCCTGCTGGCCCTTCGCCGTAGGGGAAATGTCGACGAAAACAGTAGCGACAATGGATCGCACAAGCTCCGGTTGCCACTACCAACATGCGGCCATGATATTTCTGCAACAGGCCGGGCCGCACCGTGGCGGCGTTTTCGCCCAATGGATCGGCAGAAAATCCGGCGGGGGAAGAGTCCTCCGCGTCAATCGGTAAAACCTGCCTCAATAATGGATCGGCTGGATCGCCGGGCACCATTCGCCGCACATAAGGCAGGGGAGCAAAGACGGGAAACGCGGCTTCCGCCTTCGCTCCGACCTTCGCATCCAATGCCGGGTTGACGGTCAATTTCAGCTGCCGCAGCAAGTCTGGCACGGTTCGAATCGCGGTTTTCAGCTGCTGCTGCCACGTCTGGGGGCCAACATCGCCACCCGCGCCGACAGAATCGTTGGAAGTCGTTAAAATCTGCATTCCTTTAACATAACCGGTTTTCGGCTTTGTTTCGATCACGACCGAATCCGAAACCCATCACAACCTTCCAGACAGCAGGACCCAACCCGTGGCGTACAAAGCACAAGACTTTCGTAAAGGCCTGAAAGTTCAGATCAATGGCGAGCCCTACATCATGACCTCGATGGAGTTCAAGAAGCCGGGCAAAGGCAACGCGATGTACATCTGTAAGCTAAAGAATCTGTTGCGAGGCACCACGCTTGATCGCACCCTCAAAGGCAACGACACCTTGGAAGAAGCCGATATCGTCGAAACCAACGTTCAGTTCTTGTATCGACAGGGCGACACATTTGTTTTCATGGACAAAGAAAACTACGAGCAATCGGAACTGACCGCGGAACAGGTCGGCGACGACTGGGTGTATTTGAAGGACAACATGGATTGCCAGATGACTTTCTTCGATGGCAAGGCCATCATCATGACGCCACCTAACCACGTTGACCTGACCGTGACATACTGCGAGCCCGGAGCTAAAGGCGACACTTCAACCAATGTCAAGAAACCGGTCAAGACGGAAACGGGTGGCGAATTTCAAACCCCGATCTTCATTAACGAAGGCGACATCGTTCGCATTGACACTCGAACCGGTGAATACCTAGAACGAGTCAAAAATTAGCGATTGCGAATCAATAAGTTGCGGATTTGCAAGACGATTAGGCGATGAAATACGTGGGCTTCGAGTACTCAAATCCGTCACTCATTTCTTGGCCAGTGCTTCGTTCGACTTTCGCAGAAGTTAATTTCACTCGTGCTTTTAGCGATTTCTGATCTGTCATTTTCGAGGCAAGTGTCAACGATTCCCAAAAAAGAAACCTTCGTGTAGCGAGCTCATGAAAAAGTGCGAAAGACGAACTTAGTTGCCAACAACCCTGCCCAAGTTTCCACCGGATCGTTCGATCAACGAAAGCGACAATTGATCAATGACAAATCCTTATGACGATTGACCTTGTCATGGCTCATCTTCCATTTGCGATTTTTCAATATTCATTTGTCATCGCGGTTTTTCTGAACAGCTTTTTGCTAAAGTTTCACTTCTCCCGGAGAAGTGAATTGTTTTTTTAAGAGAACAACATGAAAGTCCAATTCTGGGGCGCGGCCCAAACGGTTACCGGTTCAATGCATCTGGTTCACCATCAGGGCAAGCAGATTCTGCTCGATTGCGGACTCTACCAAGGTAAACGAAAAATCGCATTTGAAAAGAACCGGCAGCTTCCCTTCGCCGCTGACAAGATCGATGCCGTCATCCTTTCGCACGCCCATATCGATCACAGCGGCAATCTTCCCTCACTGATCAAATCCGGTTTCAAAGGGCCGATCTATGCGACCTCGGCCACGCGAGACCTCGCCGCGGTCATGTTGCTCGACAGCGCCAAGATTCAAAAATATGACGTAAAGTACGTCAACAAAAAACGAAAGAAGAAAGGTCAGACGCTTTTCGAACCGCTCTACAAACAACATCACGCCGTGCAGACGCTCAAACAGTTTCGCACAATCGAGTACGACCATTTGTTTGATGTCCTTCCCGGCGCAACGGCTCGGTTTCATTTTGCGGGCCATATGTTAGGCGCGGCTACGGTCGAGCTGAATCTTGATGCGGACGAACCGGGAACGGATAAACCGACACGGTTAGTCTTCAGCGGCGATATTGGTCGTGACGGCATGCCGATTTTGCGAGACCCTCAAACGGTCGATGACGCTGATTACATCATCATGGAAGCCACTTACGGCAATCGGAATCACCCCGAGCGTTCGGACGCAAAACAGACGCTCAAGGAAGCCGCCCACAAGGTCTATCAGGACAACGGGAAATTGATCATCCCGGCTTTCTCAGTTGGAAGGACGCAGGAAATCGTCTATCGCTTGAATCAATTGGCAGAAGCAGGCGAACTCCCTGAGATTGATGTCTTCATCGACAGCCCACTAGCCGTCAACGCAACCGACATTTTTCGCGAGCACGTCGAGTGTTTTGACGACGAAATGATCGATGCAATTTTAACGGAGGAAGACGAAGACCCGCTATCGTTTGATCGCATCAACTACGTTCGATCCATTGAGGGATCGAAAGCGCTCAACTTTCGTAAAAAACCGTGCGTCATCATCAGCGCGTCGGGCATGTGCGAAGGAGGCCGAATTCTTCATCATTTGAAGAACAACATCGAAAATCCAACCACGACGATTCTGTTCGCTGGCTATCAGGCACCCCACACGCTCGGGCGGATCCTGCTGGACGGAAGCCTCGAAAAAGTTCGTATCTACGGTGAAGAATACACTGTCCGCGCAAACATTTGCAAACTTCAAGGAAGCAGCGGCCACGCCGACCAAGTCAACCTGCTGGACTGGGCCGCCAAAACCAGCGAACGCGGCGACGTGAAAGGGATCGCGCTCGTTCACTGCGAAATAGACAGCGCTCAGGCGTTTGAACAAGAATTGAAAAAACGCAAGCTCGGCCCCGTCCTGATCCCCGCTCCCGGCGACGAAATGGAAATGAAGTAACGGGCTTGGTTCTGGTGTTTAGCACTTGCCCAACAATAGCTGCCAGATCTCATTTCGCTCGCGTAAAATCGGCGCTGAATCATGCTCATCTGCCAACTTATTGATTCGCGAGTGATCAGAAATTGCCTCGCATGCGCCCGTCGATCGGTTTTCTGGCATCGTGATTACAAATGACGCGTGGAGAAGAGATTGCTGCTTTTTCTTGAATGATGCCACGCCCTGAAGCCACGCCACTTGCCAGCCAGTGGCAAACCCTAATTCCGAACTCTAGTTCACTACGGCTCTCGGATGCTGGAGTCGAGGTAGCGAATCAAAGGATAAACGAAATACTGAATCACGCGACGGCGACCTACTTTGATCTCGGCAGTCGCAGCCATGCCTGGCATCAGCCGGAAGTTGGCGGGTGCGTCGTCCAGTTCGATCGGATCGAGCAATCGCACGCGTGCCTTGTACGTCGTTTCACCGGTTGAAATCGCTCCTCCGCCCGGCCCCGTCGCTTGTTTTTCAAACGAGCCCTCGCTGATCGTCCGCACGACGCCTTCGAGTGTTCCGTGTTTCTGATAGGGGAACGAAGCCAATTTGATGCGGACTTCGCTTCCATTGGGCAACTTCTGGCCTTCGGTCGGCACCGAAGCGACGGATTGAACCTTCGCGATGTCTTTGCCGGCAACTTCAACCTCAAGCTCCATTGGCACGTCAATCGGCACTAACTTGAACAACGGTTCGCCTGGACGCAGCACCGAGCCCACCGAACGATCGGCAACCTCGAACACGACGAAATCTTTGTAGTCCAGATTCTCGGGCACGGTCAGTTGCACTAACTCTCGGGCTCTTGTTGCTTTGTTGAGTTCCTGTTGTGTCGTCGTCAGTTCGTCGGTTGCGGCCACCAGTTCAGACACGGTCGTTGCACGCCAACTGGCAACATAAGCCTCGCGCCGCGTCGACAGCGATTCCAACTCTCTGACCAACTCCAATTTTCGGCTTTTGTTTGACACAACCTTCATTCGAGCATCGCCTGTCTGAAGTCGTCGGCTCAATAGGTCGGAATCGGATTTACTGCCCCGTTCGGCAAGAGCTTTGATTTTCGCTTCGTATTGGCGGTAATCGCCATAATTTTTGATCGATTGCTCGATCTCGCGATCATTGTTCTGCTGTTGCACGAGCAACTTGTTTCGTTCTGCGTCGAACTCCTGCTGCTTTGCTTGATACTCATTCTTGCGTTCCAGAAAAACCTGCTTTTGCAGCAACCAGTCCGGATCGTCAGCATATTCGGAGAGATCAAAATCGATACCCGTACGCTCTGCCTTCAACCGTGCCACCTTCGCCGAGAGTGATGTCTTCCTAGCTTCCAACTGTTTGACATCGGCTTCCGAAAACGTTGGGTCCAGCGTCGCCAACACGTCGCCAGCCTTAACGCGGTCACCAAAATTAACCAGCATCTCCCGGACGGGTGCCGTGGATGCGGTCTGAATGATGACTGGCGATTCGGTGGTGATCAGTTTCCCTTGCGCGATCACAACCTGATCAACCTGAGCCCAACAGGCCCATGCGACGGCGGAGGAAATCAACGCAACGACGGTGTACAGCGTCCAACGTGCTCCGCCGGGAACCGATTGCCGTTCGATTTCGACCGCGTCCGGCTGAAACTCGTTCATTAACGCATCGTGGTTCGAACGCCGTCGTTGCGATTCGAGCCGAGCATCGTGGCGTTTTTGCTGACGCTTTTCTTTGACGTTGGTTTGAGCTGGCATGATCGATTACCCTCGGCCCATCTGTTGATACCAAAGGTCCTGATAAACTTTACATGAATCGAGCAACTGCCGATGCGTCCCCACCGCATCGACTTTGCCTTGCTCCAGCACGACGATCGCGTCACAACTGGTCAACGTCGAAAGTCGGTGCGAAACAATCACAACGGTGCGGCCTTTGGCGATCACTTTCAAGTTTTTCTGAATGATCGCTTCGCTTTCGGGATCCAGCGCACTGGTGGCTTCATCGAAAATCAGAATACGAGGGTCTTTCAACAGTGCTCGTGCAATCGCCAGACGTTGTTTCTGACCACCGGAAAGGTTCGAGGCATTTTCCTCAAGCATCGTATCGTATGACTGCGGCATCCGTTCGATAAACTCGGACGCACCCGCCATTCGTGCGACGTAAACGACTTCCTGAAAGCTACAGTTCGGCTTCACCATCGCAATGTTCTCACGAACCGTTCCGCGGAACAGAAAATTATCCTGCAACACTACGCCAATGTTTTGTCGAACGTGAGCAATGTCCAGCTCTCGCAAATCCAGCTTATCCAGTCGAATCAGGCCTGACTGAGGCTGATGCATTCCCTGCATCATTCGAGTGAGCGTTGTCTTACCGCTGCCGCTGCGTCCGACGATCCCGACGACGGTGCCGGCTTCAATCTCGAAGCTGACGCCATCGAGTGCGGGGGGGCTCGTGGGTGCGTAGCGGAAGCCAACGTTTTCGAATTCCAGATGACCGTCGATAATCGGACGCAAACCTCGCCCCACACCGGCCTCGACCTCATGATTCATCACGGTGCCCAACATCCGCACGGACAATGCACACTGTTGGTAGGAATGCACCAACCCCACCAACGCAACCAGTGGTCCCGTGACCCGTCCAGAAATCATCTGAAACGCGATCAGTTCACCTACCGACATATCCTTGCCGAACACAAGCGACGCTCCGTACCAGATCACGACGACGGTCAGCAGTTTCTCTAGCAGTTTTGAGATTGTGGTGGCGGCGATCGAGATCTTGCCGACTCGAAACTGCATCGCGACCGCTTGAGCCGCACTCTGATCCCAATTTCGTCGCTGCACGGGTTCCATGCTAAGCGCTTTGACGGTCTGAATGCCGTGGATGGTTTCCACCAGCATCGCTTGGCGTTCTCCTTCCGCTTCGTACAACGCTTCCAGACGTTTTCGATACGGCCCCAGCAGCACGCCGATGTTCAGCGCCAGCAATCCCGCAAAAATCAGCACGATGATGGTCAACGGCACGCTGTAAAACAGTAAGAATGGTAGGAAGATCACAAGGGCGGTGGCGTCGAGCATCGTCAGAAACAGGCTGCCGGTCAGAAATTCGCGAATCTGATTGGTTTGCTGCATGTGCTTGGTCAGCACACCTGCCGAAATATGATCAAAGAAGGGCATGGGCAGCTTCAACATGTGCCCAAACGTCCGCGTGGCCACCCGAATGTCGATCTTGCTGGTCGCGTGCAACAGCAGAAAACTGCGCAAATAACCGAGTGCGGCATCGAAAAGCAAAGCGATGCAAATACCGACGGTCAAAACGTGCAAGGTCGCGATCGCGTAGTTGGTCAGCACCTTGTCGATGACGATCTGAAAGAACAGCGGTACAACCAGTGCGATCAGATGAATGAACAGGGCGGCAACCGCGACATCCATGAACGCAGTGCGTTGGCGAAGCACTTCGGGCAGGAACCAAGTCAAGCTGAACGGTTGCTTGCTATCCAGCAGGCCAAAGGTTCGCTTGGCCAGAATGACTTCGCCTCGCCACGATTTTTCGAATTTGGCCTGACCGACGTAGACGAATCCTTGCTGATCGGCCAACGGATCAAAAATCGCGATTTGCTCGACCGGCTTGCCATCTTCACCTTCGGCTTTTCTCATGCCAACGGCGATACAGTAATTTCCGTTGTGCAGTCGAACCATGACCGGAAAGGCCTGATCAAGACGCGTCAACTGTTGCCAAGTCATGCGAGCATGTCGAGCCTTCAAGCCAACGTCTCTGGCCATTCGCAGCACTCGCCGCAAGTCAGGTGCACGATCTTCGAGCGAATAGTCGTGGATCAGACGATCCGCACTGACGTCCAATTCATGGTGACGAGCGATCAAAGCCAGACATTTGGCAGCCGTATGGGGCTCACCGACCGACGACGCCGTATCCTGTTTGCCACCGGTGTCCACGTTCTTGCCACTGGCAGACGACTTGGTCCCTTGGCTGAGTTCGCTAGAACCTTGCTCGGGTGCGGAGGGGCCAACCGACGGCTGAGCGGGCGGCAGGTCACGGGACGCGTCAGGATTTTCGTTGGCCGCCATCGTTAAAAAACAGAACCGTCAGGAAGAGGGAATCGACCTGAGATTGTAGGCCATCGTGACGGCAAAGTGACAAAAGTGGTCGGCTTTTGGGGTTAAAGTGAGTGGTAGATCACTCCCAAGCCGCATTGGCCACCAAAAAACCCCGCCAGACGAACTGACGGGGTGGATTGTATCGGGTGAAACGTTTGTAGGACCGGTACGCCATGGTGGTTAGACCAAGGCAATTTCAATCAGACAACCGGAGTTGCCGGAATTGCGATCACGCCGTTTTCGCCTTGGCGAACTGTCGCTTGATAGCGACCACCAAAGCTATCGACAGTCGTAAACACCGAGTTCAATTCATGAAAGTTCGGGCTGGATGAAACGGGAACCCACTGCCGGCAGAAAATCATGCTGTCATCCAACCCGAAGATACGGGTACGAGGCAAAGCACTACACAGGAATCGCGATCGAACCGTTGGCGTTCTGGGCTGTCGTGACCGTGAAGCGTTTGAATGTTTCATCTGAGTTCGCAAAAATTGTCGTCAGGTCAACATCCGGGCCAACTTGGCTTCCATCAGCCGCAAACAGCGACAGAGTTTCGATCTCCGATCCTGCATCCGCGTAGTCTTTGATCAGCACCGTTCCCTGAGCCGCCTGCCCCTCAACACGCAGGTCAATCCGTAAATCGTTGCCAAATCGACGGAAAACAAGCCCTTGCTCAAGCGCGCCGAGTGTATCGGAAGAGTCACGAATTTCTAGAACGTCCATTCCTCCCAAGCCGATCTCACGAATCGAATCACGTCCATCGCCGAAACGCCAGATGTAGCGATCATCGCCCGCTCCACCGAACAGCTGGTCATTGTCACCGGCACCGATCAGAACATCGTTGCCTTCGTTGCCACGAAGGATATTGCGGACTTCGTTGCCTTGGATGGAATCATCGCCCGCGCCGCCAAATGCATTTTCGATCGTGACGCCGTAAGCAATTCTCAGTGACAAGTCAGTATCCGTTCCGTCGGGATTACCGAGGATGGTCGACCATTGACCTTCTCGCAGATCGATCTTTTCAGCAACGGCAGAACCGTTGTAATCAAGAGTGTCAAATCCGCCCGTATCGTACAGAGTTTGCTGGACATCCACGTCAAACGAATAGACGTTGTCGCCTGGGTTGTAAGATTCATTGACCCCATACAGCTGTTGAAGACGGACGATGTCGTAGAGCATCAACGTCGTCGGCGGTAGCGGATGTGACCGCTCTGGATTGTCAAAATTGTCCGAGTTGTACGCCATCAAGGTGTTGTACTCGAAGTTGTTGAAAATCGACAACGCAGGCGCGCCCTCGAACGGATGCTTGAGCCCCAAAGCGTGCCCCACTTCATGCAGGGTGGTGGCGTAAAACTGAGAGCCCAAATCAACGACACGCGGATCAATTACGTTCCCCTCGTCGTCTACTTCGAAAATCGGACTGTAGTACAAATTGTTGTACCAAATATCGCCGTTGCGAGTTCCTCGCCCGTCGTTGGCAGAACCAATCGCTGGCGGAAAAAAGGCGTATGCTCCCGTTGCAGGACCTTGCAAATTCGTACCAAACGTCAATTGAGCATTGGCAGCATCCAGCTGAAACGGCACTTCCACGAAGTCGATGTTGGCATAGACCTCGAAGTTGTCCAGCGATGCGCGAATCGACTCACGCTGAAGCTGATTGAGTGCCAACGTTTGCCTTCGTTCTCGGGCATTAGCCGGGTAGTAAGACGGCACTGGTGGTTGGCCCACTGGCACTCTATTTTGCCTAACTTGATTTCCACCATCGATAAACGTGTACGTGATGACGTGTTTTGATTGATCGGGCACTCCGGCGACATCCGTCAAGTCCGGCATCTGGACTTCCGTATCGCCAGCCCTACCGATCAGGGAATCACCGCCAACCGGATCGGTGTTAATATTGATCCGCTCCCACTCGCTGAAATTGCCTTCGCCCGTTGACGCACGGAAAACGATGGGGTCGATCCGACGACCAAGATCCACCTCGGCACCACGGATCTGCAAGCGACCGAACTCTTCAGCAGTAAGCGAATGAATGACTTGAGCGGCCAGCGGATTACCATCAAGCACCAATTTTGCAGATCGATCTTCCTGTTGAACGGGGCTATTGACCGCACTGAGGTTTTCGTCGAACACTTGGAAAGTCGTGTAATCTTGGAACTGTTCGACTAACGGCTGAAAGTCAACAAGCTCCAACGTGTCAATCGAAATATCATTCTCGACGACCCGAATGATGGATTGAAACGCTGACGCCTGACTGAACACGATATCGCTTGCGATTCCATCATTCAGGAACATCGCTAGAGTCTCTTCCCCAGGCGTCGCACCGAAGTTGTACTCGACAGTGTCCAACTGATCGTAATCCAAGATGATCCACTGACGGCCGGACTGACGAACGCCATTGACCGTGAAGTACCCTCCGGCTGCTCCACCATCGTAGAATCCGAAACGCAGGACAGGATTGTCCTCTACGTCGGTGTAAGTAAACAAATCTTCCGCTTTGATTGTCGTACCAATCCGTTCGCGAAAATTCATCAATGCGGGAACAGGAGCGTTCAAGTTCGGCAACGTCGTGACCGTCACGTCGGTGATGTCACTCAATCGCCCACCTGCCAGAACCTGGATTCCAACGTTTTCGGCCTGCACTCCAAACCTGCCGCCCACATACCTGACAGTCTCGAACTCCTGCGCGCTAACCGAGAAGAATCTGGCAGAAGGTTGACGGACACCGTCGACTTCAAAATAACCACCCAACAGTGACGTGCTGCGATCAGCCAACCAATAGCGATCGATTGTGTCACCATCGGCATCGAACGCGGTGAACAGTTCGTCAGCGCGAACCGCCCGGTTGGTTTCGACCTCGGCGGTGCCCGGCAGCACGACCGGCGGAACGATGGCTGGACGCGAGACGGTGCGAACCGTCAAGTCGACCACGTCGCTGAACTCGAAGCCGTCGTAAGCCATGAAGCCAAGGTTTTCGACTTGTGGACTGCTGGCTCCTCCGACGTAGAACAGTTGATCCAGCTCGCTTTGCAGCACTCGGAAGAATCGAGCCTGTTGTTGCCGCTGGCCTTTGAACTCCCAGTAGCCGCCGCCCACTCCGACGCTACGGTCGACAACGAAGTAATGCCGAATGGCATCTCCATCTGCGTCACTGGTTTGAAAAATCTCGCTGGCCGCCAACTTCTGCCCAACCAGCACCTCGTTTTCAACTCCGGCTGAAATAACGGGCTTGGCCGAGGTCGTAGCCGTGAACTCACCAACCAAGCTGTAGCTGAAGCCGTCGAATACCATCACGCCCAAGGTCTCGGTACGGCGACCGGTCGTGCCGGCTTGGTAGACAACTTTCGACAGATCTCGGGAAGGCAAAAAGAACCAGTTCGCTTGGAACTGCTCGACCCCATCAAACAGGAATCGCCCGCTGTCAAAACCATCCGAACGATCCACCAATCCATATTGCCGAATCCCATCGCCATCGGCGTCAGTAACGGAAATCAAGCTGTCGATACGCAACTGCTGCCCGGGCTTCACACGAAAGTTTCGCCCATTGGCAACTGGTCGGCTGTTGCCGGTCGTGATGCTGGTCACTCGAATGTTCGACGTTGTCGTGTCATCCGAAACTTTGACGCTGATTGTCTCGGAGGCCCTAAAGCTGCCTCCGCGGTAAACCAATTGACTCAACTGGCTAGGAAGGACCTCAAAGAACTGATTCGGATCTTGCCGACGTCCGTTGAACTCAAAATACCCTCCTCCCGTGCCATTATCCCGAAATTCGTACAGAGTGATCGGGTCGCCGTCTGCATCTGTGACATTCAGAAACGAGCTAACCAGAACCGATCCGTTAATATCAACAACAGCAGGTTGCAGCCGAATTGTAGGGGGTACCATCTCGAAAATCCTCTGAACAAAAAACTCAACCGTGGCTGGCACGGTCGTTGGGAGAAACTACGGGGAAGAGTGGGGAAGGACGAGTTTCAATCGAATAGTTGGCAGCGAGTAGTTGGAGCGAGTACCCAAGAGAACGTCGCAGAATCCACGACGATCACGTAGGCTTTTTCGGATCTATAGTTTAGCCGGTAGGCCAGCCTCAGGGGCCACGAAAGTGACTAAAAATTCGGCGAATTCGCCGATTCTCCACCTTGAGAGGCGTCAGAACCGTTATCGGCCTGCTCGTCCCGAGGCTTGACCAAACCAGCGTCAATCAACTGCTTGACCAGATTCTCCATCGCGCTGAAACTGCGGAGGAAGCCGTCCGGTGGCATGATCACTCGCTGCGAAACTTCCAGCTTGGGCGCATCGTCAGGGTTCGCCTGAGTTCCAGTCAATGTGACCAGATCCATTCGCACCATTCCGCCCGAAAGCGTAATTTCGCCAATTCCATCCGCAAAAACGTCTCTAGAACTCATCCGAAGTCTCTCCTAGGTAAATAGTTAACTCAAATACAATCGCAAACATACAATCGCAAACTGATCATTTGGTGAATGGTTCGATTCAGTCCGTCAACCGCGATCGAGTGACCCGCGCCTCAATCAAGTGACGCATCGGACCAACCCAGCCAAAAAGTTTCTCGTCAGCAACGCCATGGCCAAAAATTTCATTTCCGAAACGAGAGGTCGAGCGACCTTCGCGGGAATCCGAACCGAACAATGACCTTCACAAAACCGCAGAACACTCAATCGACAGATTTCCCTATTCACCATCCGTCCAATGCGCCATCGGCAAGATATCCAACACTTGGTACTAGCTTTCTGAAAGCATTCAACGCTGGTGAGCGTGGGGAGGTTTTTGATTTCTCGTCAATCAAGCGCGACGCCCATTATCGGCCAGCTTCGCCGGTTGACAACGCCCAAGCCACGTTTGCGCCCTCGAAAGCGAGATATATCACCTTCGGACAGGATTCGAATGGCGGATTGACGCATCCACATGGCCTCGCGCAGCACCGCACCACGCTCAGGTTCAACCGCCTGACAGAATCTCAAATTCTTGCTGCCAGCGTCACGAGCGACCCAATTGGTTGCCAGCACCAAAAGAATTCGCATCGACACGCAAAATTCGTTTCGCTAAAACCGCCCGAAGATGCCGATTTTAGAACTTGCAGGGCAGGATGCCGTGCGAGGTTGAAACGATTGAAAAAGCAGGGATGCGATGAGCCTCATGGGCAGAATACGCGGTTCAGCAAAGACAGATGGTCGAGAAACCATCCGCGGAAATCTCCGTGCGCAATTCGGGCTGGGAATCGCTCTCGGTCTGATGATCGGACTTCTCCCCAAGGACTCGCTGCTGCCTTGGGCTTTTGGTCTGCTGACGCTGATCGCCCCCGTCAATCTTGGCGCGGCTTTGGCGGCGGTGGGAGCGGGTTTGGGCCTGAGCTTGGCACTGGAACCGGTCGCTCATTCTGTCGGGCAGACCATATTAAACGACGCCACGGTGGTCAGTTGGATGACTCAATTGAATGAGTTACCGGTTTTTGCGTGGACGCGTTTGAACAACACCGTGGTGATGGGTCTGACCGCGATCGGTACGTTGGCATTCATTCCAGTCTACCTGACTGCTCACGCGGTGTTTCGTGGCCCTCGATTTTCCGGTGCTACGAACGCAGACCACCATTCGGGAACAGCTGACGACTACCCGATTGTTCACACCCCCACCTTGCAGGAAAGTTAACGACCCATGAAACGGTGGACTTACCTGGCCCCACGATTGATTATCGTCGCTCTGATCGGACTGATTGTCTGGCTGAGTACCGATTCGCTGTTGCGCCGCGCGCTGGTGGCCAATGCGGAAGCGGTGACTGGTGCGAAAGTCGAAATTGGTCAGCTGAAGTTGAATCTCAAGCAGGGCAAGGTGTTTTTGCAGGAGATTCAAGTTGCTGACCCTCGAAACACTGATCTGAATCTGTTTCAGGCCGACATGGCATATCTGGATCTTGATTTTCCGTCGCTGTGGCGAAAAAAAATCAAAATCACGGGCGGCCGAACCAGTGACCTTCGATTCGGATCGCCTCGAACCAGTTCCGGAGCCTTACCTAGCGTCACGGGTAACGCGACGCCGGTCGCTACCACTCAACCGCCGCAACAGCGGTTTGCACCGTCGCGCAGCGGTACAGCCGAACTGGAATCGAAAGAGAATGAACCGGAATCTCGTTGGCTGGATCGTCTACAGGAACAGATTGTCAGCAACGATCAACCAAAACTGCAATCAACTGCCGCTGTCAAAACCTTGGCAACCGATTGGTCGCCTCGTTTGTCGAAAACTCGACAACAACTCGAGCAAATCAATCAACAGATTGGACTGCTGAGAGAGTCTTTCAAGGATCAAGATTCGAATCCTCTGCGACAGGATTTCGAAACCATAAATTCCGAAATCGCATCTTTACTGCAACAAACGGCGGACATCCAAAACAAACTGACCGCCCTGAATTCTCAAGCCGATTCCGATAAAGCGAAACTGACTGCGGCTCAACAAGCCGACCAACAGGCGATCGAGCAACTGGCAAGCATTCAGTCCTTCGACGGAGACGCCATCACTCAGTTGTTGTTAATCCGTTCGCAAAGGGCTCGGGTTGACGAAATCATCCAATGGTTTCGCTGGTTTCGACAGTCGGTGCCAGATTTTGAGCGAGACTTTCGTCCGCTGGCAGTCCGAGGTGTCAACGTCGCGATCCCACCGCTCGACGGAAAAACCGTCCAGCCGGATTTCTTGATTGAGGACCTTGATATCGAAGGGGCCGGGCATTTCGCGGGACAGTTTCTCAACTTTGCCGGAAAGCTGAATCACCTCAGCAGCCAACCCAAATTCCACACCCAACCAGCCACGTTTGACTTGCGAGCCCAAGGCAAGCAGCACTTTGTCGTTAAATGCGAACTGGATCGACGAACCGGTTCTCCGACCGACACACTCGAAGTTCGCTGTCCTGACTTGCAAATTCAACAGGGGCCGCTGGGCAGTGATCGCAGCATCTTGGTCACCGTCGGCCCGAACATGAAACTGCAAGCCGACGTACGACTGAAAGCGATTGGAGATTCACTTGCCGGAGATCTGGTCTTCCGCCATTCCAACGTTTCATTGCATGTCGATCAATTGAACGCGCTGGCGGGAGGAACGGAAATGGCCTTGCGTCTGAACCAAGAGCTGAGCGCCTGCGATCAGTTTGAAACGCGACTGTTACTTTCCGGGACCGTTGATGACTATCAGATCAAGCTTGAAAGTGACCTAGGCAACCGGTTTGCTCAATCGATGAATCAAGTCAGCGCGGATATTCAACGTCAAAACTTGGCCGCTCGACAAAAACAGTGGAACGAAACTGCGAAACGCCAAGCCGGTGACTTAGTGGCTCAGATTGACGAGGCGTTACAAACGCTTGGCAATGACGCGCGTATCGCCGCTCAGTGGCTTGAATCAACCCGCGAGAACATTTCATCGACCGCCAAGGCCGCGTGGCCAGCGATTCGCTGACCCCTTGCCACTGCAAAACGCGGTGGGATCACTTGCGTCATCCAAACCGTACGATCACAACGTAAACGGGAACTCGCTGCGTTGACTGTCCCATTCGGGGACCGTCAGGTTATCGATCAGGCTCAGCACACCGACCACGTTCACACAAGACATGGCGACCTGTTTTTCGTAGTACGTTCGCACTCGCCCGGTCAACGTCACCGTGCCGTGATCGACCTCAATCTGCAACGACCGAAACGCGAGTTCGTCACGATGAGACAGATAGTCGGTGACTCGGGTTTGTAGTTCAAAATCCAAACGGTCCGTACTCTTTCGTTCGAACCAAACAACGCTTCGCTCTGCTAACTCTAAGTCCATAGCTACGCTCCCTGTTTGCTGACTCGTTCCGGGCGATTTCGCTTCACCAGAGTTCAGAGCAGATTATCAAGAAGCAGGCAAAGCAAAGTTCGATCGATTCCATGATCCATGACTCGCGACATGGGCAACGATCCATTCCTCGCAGAAACCCCTTATCGCTGCAAGGATTCGATCGAAACCCGGATGGCGGATGATTTTACGGTCTTCAGGAGCCTTGAACACCCAGATATCTCACGTGGATGCTGGCAGTCAGCGATAGCAGGCAGGCACAAAAAAATTTCGCCGGTCACTTTGGCAACGAATTACCAATCTCCAACCGGCTAAAAAGATTTGGAAGATATTTCCAGCGAAATTTACGGCTCAGTGGACTCCTTGAACGTTCAAGACAGATCTTTGCTGGTTACCTGACAGAAGTTCGTTTCTGCGGAAACGTGAAACCGATGATGGACGGCCAAAAATCTGCGTCGCGATGTTCCGGTCAAACTAGACATCAGCAAGCAAAAATGCAAACAACCACGCTGGGATTTCTCACGACTCGCGGAAGGTTCCCTTGATCCGTTCGCACGATTGGTCGTCAGGTTGAGCGCGAAAGAATTTTCGCCACCGCTGACAAACAGATGCGTGCTGCGGGAGTTTCAAGAGGACTTGGATAAGACACGAATCGTACATTTTTCTAAAGTCAGGTTTACATGATTCGCGTTGAGGGACATACTTTGAGACAGACAAAGAATCGGTAGCCCGACCGATTGACTTCTCGTTTTCCTGGAGCGTCACTATGCGGCAGATTTCGGTCAGTCAGTTCACGACATGTTACTGGACGTTCGAAGAAGATTTGCTCCGCTATCAAGCCCTTGGATTCGACTCGGTTGGTCTCTGG
>CALFWL010000132.1 GCA_937928215.1 uncultured Pirellulaceae bacterium
CTGATGGCGTGAAGATCCGCGTGATCCAGTCGACCATCGCGACCGTGGTTTCCAAGACCGAGCCCGCGAAATAATCCTCGCCTCACGGCAACACCGCCAGCCTGAGAGAGGGCGCAGCTATGCTTCAGATTGATCTGTGGAAACGGGTTATGATCGCCCTGACTTGTGCGCTTGGTATTTGGCTGGCCTTGCCGAATGCCTTTTACGCGCCGGTCGAGCAACACAATGACGCGGTTGCCGAAATTGAACTGTCAGGCAGCACCGAACATTGAATTCGGCTTGGACGGAGCCACGCCCTCCCGGCAATACAATCACCATTGGGAGGGGAAGGCTTCGTCCGCCCCACCGCTGGCTCAGGCTGGTCATTGAAGGCGGCTTGGGCGGAGCCGCGCCCTCCCTTGGATGTTGGCCAATCGTGGGAGGGGAAGGCTCCGTCCGACCCCGTTGCTGGCTCAGGCTTGTCATTGAAAACGGCTTGGGCGGAGCCGCGCCGTCCCTTGGATGTTCGCCAATCGTGGGAGGGGAAGGCTCTGTACGCCCCATCGCTGGCTCAGGCTGGTCATTGAAAACGGCTTGGACGGAGCCGCGCCCTCTCGGCAACAACACCGCATCGAACGGCTGGGACGGAACCGCGCCGTCCCCCAACAACTCTGCGCCTCAGCGACTCAGCACGCGATAAGTTTTTCGCTACTATTTTTCGTCTGTTAGAGGATCGATGGCCAATGTCATGGCGCTGTTCACCGACAATTGTCATTGTTTCTACTTTCAAGTCGCGATTGTTGCAGTGGCAAACAGACGTTGCTGCTCCGTCCGCTGATCACCCACAGTTGCCAAGTACGCCGACAGCGAGCGCTTAATGTCGTCGCTTGAGGGGTTCACTGTGTCAGTTGCTTTTGGTCATGTGGCGTCACGTCGTCAGTTTCGAGAATTCCGACAGGACAACCATCGCGATCAAGCACCACAAGATGATGAATCGATGGATGATTTGCGAAAACTTCACTGGCTTGAGCACACGACGACTTGACTTCGATGGTGATGACCGGTGCCGTCATGTGGCGATGAACTTGATCGAAATCGATGTTGTCAGCGCGACGCATTCCGTACTTGTCAGTCTCGAAAACTTCGTCCAGAACAGATTCGTCACCAGCTTCAAAACGTCGCTGGAGTTCACGATATTTTTCGACATCGGTTCGTGTGAGAATGCCGATGCACATGCCGTCGTCATCCACCACAGGTGTACCCGTCTCGTTGACTCGTTCAAGCTCGGCCAGCACGTCGTCGATATGGTCATACCGATGCACGGGGTGTACGTGCCTCATGACTTCCGTCACTTGTTTCGGCTTGGATTCTCGCTCTTCTGGGCCGCTGGCGATTTCGACACGGTTCTTGACGGCCATCACGGGGCACTTTGTGTGGCGGACCACGTACTCCGCCACACTTCCCATCAGCAAACGCATGAAGCCCGTGTTTCCGTGGGTGCTCATCACCACCAGGTCGCATGATTCAGCGGCCTTCACGATTTCAACGCCTGGATTCCCCGCCACGTACGTGTGTTCGTAGGCGACCGATTCATCCGTCGGGCGCAGGCCGAAGAATCTTTTTTTCTCGGACTCGATCAACGCATCGTAGTTCTCGAAGCTATACAGTGAAATCTCCGATTGATACAGCACGGCCACGAACATCAACACCAACGTGGCGTCGTACTGCTTTGCCATCGCCGTCGCCATCTCAATCGCGATCATGCTGTTTTCGGATAGATCTACAGGACATAGGATTCGTTCAAAACGTTTCATCTTTTTACTCCTTCAGTGGAAAATGGTTGCGACGAATGTATTTGTGACAACGCACGCAGTTGAGTGTGACCTCGAAATAGGCTAGGGTTGCACCGTCCAGATTCTTTTCGTTTCCGTAGTCCCGCAATCGCTGCGCGCTGCTGCGAAAATCGCGGCTCATTTCGATGTACGGTGCGGTTTGCACGACGTTCCAGTCTGCTTCATGACTGACCAACATCAGATCTTGAGCACCTTTGCTGATCCGGGCGAAGTCTTCGGTGGCCAGGCCCGTGACGATAGCTTGGGCGTCGGCAAGTTTACGTTTCATGAATGCCGATTCATTTTTTTGAATCTGTCGCGAGTCCTGAAACATTCCCATTGCGACCAACGAACCGAATGAGAGGAATAGTAAGCTCGTCGTGAAGCGTTTGATCATCGCTTTTTTTCTTTTCAAGACACCAAGTGGCGATAGATTAGCTTTCGACCATCCCCTTCAATGCCAAGCCGACCGCGTAAGCTAACGCTGCCGCGACCCCCCCGACGCTGAAGGTTTCCAAGCCAGACCATGACCAATGCTGACCAACGAACAACGACTTCGTTGCGCCGACCAGAAAGAATGCGAATCCGGTAATGACGGCGCTTGCCAGATACAGCACCCTTGGCTCGGTCGGCACGAAGTATCCGTAAATGAACACCAGCAAAGGCAGTAAGCCAACGATCAAGAATGCAAGAAACGTTGTCGCAGCCGCTTTGAATGGAGACGGGCCTTCGAGCGTCTGGCCAAGTTCGTCGACCAGCATCGTGTCGATCCAAAGCCGTTCATCCGAAGTAATGATTTCAACCGCTCGCTCCAAGTCGTCTCCTGTGAAACCCTTATTGGCGAAGATTTGCCGAACCTCCTCCTGCTCACCTTGCGGAGCGAGGCTGATATGTCGTCGCTCCATCGCCCTCGCTTTGTCTCTTAGTTGTTCTTCGGTACGAGTGCCTAGATAATTGCTGGCGGCCATGCTAAAGCCATCGCCGATCAGGTTGGCTAGGCCCAAAACGATCACGATCTTCGGATTCAGACCGGCGCCGGCAACACCTGACACCACAGCGAATGTGGTCACCGTGCCATCGATCGCTCCGTACACGAAGTCACGCAAGTAGCTGTGCTCCGTTTTCGCGTTGACTCGCCGGGCGATCTCGTCAGGTGAATGAGAATGTTCAAGCGTGGTATTCATGCTTGTGATTCGGAGCAAGGTTCATGCCACGTAGCGAGAGCACGGTTTTTGTTGACCGAAATACATATCAATCGCCGAATGAACAGCTTCAAGGCAGCGAAGGCCAGCCAGCTGATGGAACGTGAGCGAACATGTCTGGGCGGAGCGTGTGCGAATTCGCTCGCTGAAGGACACAGCATTGCACCGTTAGAAAACTAACGCTCAAACGTCGTCCCCAAGTCAACTTGGCCAAACTCGGTGAGCTTGACGATCTCGGCTCGGCCAAGCGGTTTGCGGATCGACGAACGGCGGACGGAGCCTCTTCCTTCCCGTGGCGTTTGCGAAGCCCGCTTGAAGTCCGGGGCTCGATTGAAGTGACCGACTCCTCCAACGAAGACATTCGCCCTGCGACTCGGCCGAACAAGCGATCAAGATTTTCAACAACCAACGCTTCCGCTAGATCGCACCAGGCCTCACGGCTGACGCCCAACCGTTTCAAATCGGCTGGCAACGATCGGGGATACGCTCTCGTTTGCCTTTGGCAATCTGTGGTCCCGTCCACTAGCTTCAGGTAATCCGTCACGCTCGATGGCAAAAGTCTTTTGTCGTTAGCGAACAGGTTGTAAGTACATATACATATGCAACTGCTAAGTGTGAAATCCATCACGCGCCTTTCGTGGTTTGGTGCCAAATGAACCAATCTCAATGGATGAAGGTGGGCTTCCGAATGCGAATGCATAACCTTCCCGCTACTGACTACCTGTTGTCAGACTCCACGAGCAAAACACCGGCTCAAGAGTGGCTAACTTATTCGTTCGATTTTTTTCAATGCCGATCACGAAGCGCGTTAAGCGAAAATGCAATCGTATCATCTCACAACATTTGACGACATCTTGGTCAATTTTTGATGATGAGCATCGCTCAAGTGAACC
>CALFWL010000133.1 GCA_937928215.1 uncultured Pirellulaceae bacterium
CGAAGTGGTGATGATGTCGAAGCCCTGAGACTCCAGCAGTCGGTTCATGGCGTTGCCCTGCTGGTGACGGCGAGGAAAGAGCCACTTGAACTTCTGGCCGACGCGAGTCGTGATCAACACTCCGGTTGGTTTGAGCGAACGGCGGATCTGTAACAGCAGCTCGGGCAGATTGGGAACCAGTTCGGCCGCTTCGAGCAACAGCACGGCATCGTAAGTTTCCGGTTGCTCACACGACCAATGTTCCAGATTCAGCCGACTGAGCGTCACGCGCGAACGCTCTGATTCGGTTCGTTGAAAAAGATGACTTTCGAATTTGCTCAACATACCGGCAGAGAAATCGATCGCGTCGATATGGCCCTGAAACGTTGGCTGATCAAGTAAAAGAAAACTTGCTCGCCCCGTGCCGCACGCCAGATCAAGCACGCGTGGCATGATCTTGGAATCAACTCCGCCGTCACGATCAGAAATGGCTTTCAAGATCGGATTGATGAAAAGTTGGTGGTTTAGTTCGTCCGACTGATATTCCTTCGATTTCCACTTACCTTCGTACCAAGGTGCCAGCCAGTCGTAGCTTTTTCTGACCCAGCCGCTGCCTAGGTAACTGCCCTCGGTGAGCAGCAACCATGACAAGAGCCCGGCAGATCCAAACGAAATGGTCGCGATCCATAGTTCGAGCGGCATGTGGGACATTTTTTTGCTCGATTTGGTGAACGATTCGATGTTGTTTCATCCTCAAGCGGATGCCGGTGACATCGGAGGACGCCGCCCGTCCGTCAACGATGGGCAACAACCGATTGCCATTGAAATTTTCGTTTCAATGGCACCCGATTGTCACGCGGCTCGTTTATAATAAGTGGACAGCGCCTTTCTGGGAATGAAATGACGCGTTTTGCTCGCTTGGTGGTTCCCTTGCTCTGTCGAGCGTAGCCACTTTCGAGCGTAGCCACTTTCGGGCTGGTTTTCGCCTCACTTCCAAGGTTGCTATGCTCTGGCGAGTGTAGCTGCTGCAAAGCGGCGCTGTTTAATTAATGAGTCACTCACGCGGGAGTCCCGAAAAAACTGTTCGACGGACACTCATTCCGCTTGAAAACCGTAACTTAACCAGAGAGCGAAAGATGAAAAGGACACTATTGAAGTCGTGGGCGCGGCTCAAGCGATTCGAAAAAGACGAACGGGGCGAACAGAACATGTCGACCGTCATGTTGTTGGGCGTCGGGGCTTTGGTTGTGGTCGGCTTGATTGCGATCGGCGTCTACATTTTTAAGTATGCCAAAGATGGTATGGAGAGCGCGACCGAAGACCCGGGCTTCCAGACACCAAGCTGAACAAAATGATCGATCAAGAAATGTCACAACGAATGTCGCGAAGAAAAGCGGCGTGGTTCATTGGCGGGCTGACTCCGGTGGTGACGTGCTTGGTCGGCAGTTGTTGGACGTGGCGATGGCTGCACTACCCTTTGGGAACCGGGTGTGGCCTGACGCTGTTGGCAATGCTGGCTGTCATCATCTTCACCGACAGCAATTGGAAGAAGATCCCTAACTGGGCGACGTATCCCACGTTTGCGTGGTTGCTTGTATTCAATGTTTTGGGCACGCTTTGGGCTGGGGAAGCGATTGATCCCGCAGCTAACGAAACCTTTGTGGATTGGGCCATTGTCGGGCCTCCGGCGCTGGGTGCGATTGGGATCGGGAGTAGTTTGTTGGGAGCAATCGTCTGTTTTTCTGTAATGGTTGTCCTGTCCGGCTGGCTGAAAAGCGCGGGGGGCGATGTGAAGTTGTTGACGGTGATCGGAGCATGCGTTGGAGTCCAGTACGGGCTGTTGGCATTGTGCTTGGGGTACATTCTGGCTGGATGTTTTTCGCTGCTGCAATGCTTGTGGCATTATGGAGTCTGGACCGTGCTCAAAGGAGTGATTGCTTGGTTGGGGAGTCTGTTGTTTCCCCTCTGGATCACCAAACCCCAGGTGGCCGACGATCAACTTCTGAAAACGGGTGTCCCGTTGGGAGCTCACTTCGCGCTGGGAACGATTATCGCGTTGTCGCGACTGATTCCCGGTTTGGAGATGTGAGAGCGATGAATCGCAGCCATCGGAAAGTTCGAAAGGTCAAATCACGGCGCTCGGGGAAGTGTTCCTGCTTGCGAGCCAGGCGAGGGTCGGTGGAACTGGAAGCGGTTCTGATCACGGCGGTCATGTTTCCGCTGGCCGTCGCGTTGTACTACATGGCCATTCGAGCGTTTGGAGCGTTTTACAAGTTGATCGCGGGCGTGCTTGAGTGGCCGTATTTGTAACTGAGCAGGAAGCAAGAAAAGTAAGTAACTCTGTTTTGAAGGAAGCCAAGTGTTTGACGTGTGGGAATTATTCCGATCGGTTGAGATCATCTGGGTGATCTGGCTGGCCAGTTGCCTTTCGCTGGCAACCATGACGGCGATCGGACTTTCTCGCGTGCGATGGAATGGCTTCCTGAAACAAACGATCACCAATGAAGACGGCGCAGCATATGCGTTGTCCTACGTGATGGTGGTGCCGTTGTATTTTATTTTCGTGTGTCTGGTTGTGGAAACGTCTCACATGTTGGTGACAAAAGCTGGGACGGTTTACGCGGCCTGCGCCGGGGCTCGAACCGCGATTGTCTGGGATTCTGCCGGACCCGCGAGCGAAGTTCGTCAGCGGGTTACCGATTCGGCCCGGCAAGCCTTTGTGCCGTTCGCCAGTGGCGTCCGAGTCAAGGGATCGCCCGCTGTGACTCCTTCTTCCAGCCAGCAAAAGTATGCAGACGTTTACGAAGATTACGCCGGCGACCCAGCCGTTTCACGTGGCAACTTGATGAACAAGTTGGCCAACGCGACTGACAAACTGGCCGTTGATTATCGTCCTCCGAGCAGTTGGGTCGACGATGCGGAAGTCGAAGTTGACTACCAGTATCGTTTTTACGTGCCTGTGATTGGTCATGCCTTGGGCGCCAAGGGCGACGACGGATATCGGTATTATTCGATGGAGTCAACGGTCAAGCTTCAGAACGAGGCACCTCAGAACGACGCTCAACGCACGGGGATTAGTTATGCCTCGCCAGATTAGAGCTCGAATCAATCGCACATTGCTGCAGATTTTCCTGGGTGACGATTCGTCAACATCACGAAACGATGCGGACGATCAATCCTTCGTCAATCACTGGAACGGGTTGAGCCGTTTGCACTCGGATGAAGGTGGCAAGGTCACGCTGATCACCACGATCACGATGATGTTCTTTTTGATTTTGGTTTGCTACATCGGCAACGTTGGGATCAGCATCAAGCAGAAACTGGAATTGCAGAACGCGGCCGACTCGGCGGCCTATTCGGCCGTGTTGTGGCAGGCTCGAGGGATGAACGCGATCACGGTTTCGAATCACATGATGGGTGAGGCATCGGCAATCGTGGTGATGCTGGAGTCGATCGGTGGTCGCCTGCAAACGGACCAAATTTTTGGAGGCGGAGGGAAATATACTTCCAGCGAGAGTCAATATTACAACTCGCAGATCGAGACGCTACAGCCACTTGCTCCGATGACTCAACCGCTTCGCCAATTAGACGCAAAGATTGTCGATTTCGTGGCGGACTTGATGACGGACGACGACGGAGATCACTCCGCTGGGGCGACCATTTACGATGCGAAGCTGACGCTGAAGTACGCTTACACGTTGGTGCTGGTCATCAAGTCGGCTTGCACGATTGGGGCCGCGATTGGCGAAGTGTTTCCTCCGCTGATCGCATTGAAGATTGTTTTCAATGGCATCGACATCGCCATGACGCTTGGGCCGGTGCTGAAGATCGCTCAAGAGTGGTTGTTTCTGGAGGCACTCGAGGGCGTGTCGTTGCTGGCGGTGCCGTTTCATCGCGGTGTGGAAACCACACTGATTCCGGCGATCTCCATTTACGGAGCGACGGCCGCGGGTCAATCACCGTTGTCACCCGGTAGCTCGTTGGGGTTGAGCGACACGGTCGTGAATCGAGCAACCAAGAAGACCTTGGACGATCTGGGCGACTTTTATGGAGGTCAGGACATCGAACTCGCGATCGTGCCGGGGATTTCCAAGTGGGAGATGCCGGTTCAGGAGGAAGAAGCTCCGCCGGACGAGTCGAATTCGGACGGCGTCGCGAATGTCGGCAGTTGGCAGATGCCACCAAGCGAATGGGAGGAGCCATTCTTCACTGGAAAGTTCATGAACGGACTGGATAAAACGTTGGCTCAAGTCAGCAAAGTGACTGGCGCGGCGACTCGGATCATCAAATGGATATTGGATCTGGCCGAATTCATTCCGGGCTTCAACACTGGGCCAGTGAAAGAGGCTCGTGAAAAGGTCAACCAGGTGCTCGACATTCTTGGCATGGATATTCGTCGACCCAACTATCGTCGCGGCTACCCTGAGAATCCTTGTCATCATGAGAGTTCTGATCATAAGCTGGCCGAGTTCTATTGGCAGCACGAGCGAAAATCACAATGGGTTCGGGCGACGTACCCGTATGTCGAAAGCTTCCGCGAGCCGATGGTCAAATGGATGAAAGACGGTTGGGCGATTTTCAATCTGAACATCTCCAATGCAGCGACTTACTACACGCATTGGTCCAATCGATACACGCTTGCCAAGTCATATGAGATCCGATCCGGTAAATTCGGCGCGGGAGGAATCGCGACTCCAAAAATGTTCATCATGAAGGATTCTGATTCGAGCAAAAAAGGATACGAAGCGTGGACGAATGGTGACGCGGAAGCGGAATCTTTGTTCGTGGTTTACGCGGTTGCTTATCGGCCGCAGGAAAAAGCCCATTTCGCCTCGAAGTTGTTTGCAAAAACGGAATTGGAAGGAAGCGTCGCATTTTCTGCGGCCATGCTGTACAACGCGAACGGTCGAAATGTCCCGGCTCAAGGTTCAGGGTACAATCCGGTGCAGTTGAATAACGGTTGGGATACGCTCAATTGGCTGCCGGCTCAGGTGACGCATGAATGGGGTAGCCACAAACCCAGCATGTCTGGAGGAAACGATCCGTGGCGGGTTTTTGGTGGAAACAAAAATGCAAACAACGGCTCAAAGGTGCAGATCAATTGGCAGTCCAAGCTGGTTCCAATTACGCTGGACGGGCAGGCACCTGCCCATTTCGAGAAAGGGTTGGATGACATTGGCGACGATTTGTCTGCCGAGGCGAAGGAACTTGTTGAAAAAGCGTTGGAAGAACCATCGCTGATCACTCATTGAAATCTAAGTCCATGAAACAACCGGTGAACAATTTGATCAACCGAAACGGTTCCGCTCCTTTGGAGCTGGTGCTGGTCGCTCCCCTGTTGTTCTTCATGTTCATCCTAGTGTTGTGGGTGGGGAATTTCATCATTGGCCAGTCTTATGTGGTGGCCGAAGCGAGGAATGACGCATGGCACAAACGATTCACCGCAGCCGATGCGGAGGAATACGATTTCAAAGGTAGCGAAGGGTATGTCGAAGCAAATGCGACTCAGGAGCGAAGGATTTCTGATCTGGTCAGCGCCTTTCCGAATCCCAGGTCACGGCACAAAGTGATGGGAGACGCTTGGCACGCTCGAGATGGCCAAGGTGCGTCCGCCAAAGCTCAGCAGCGTTTGCAAGAACTGAACTCGCACTGGAATGCGGAACTCTCTGTGAAGTTGGCAAAGAACGCGGGAGTGAACTCGGTTGATCAGTTTCTTTCGGACCTTGCCAGTTTGAAAAATATCGTCGGAACGATCCGTAATGTGATCGAACAGAAAATTCGAGAGCAGTTGGACCCGCTCAAAGATTTGCTTGGTGACTTCAAAGATCAGTCGGACGAGTACAAAAAGGAACTTGAAAAGCAGAAGGAAGCGGAAAGGAAAAAGCTTCAAGATCGGATTGAAGTGATCAAATCTGAAATCGAACGAGTCAAGGGTGAGATCCAGGCGAAGAAAGATCGTGTCAAGGAAATCGACGAAGAACTGAAGGCATCCGAAGAAGCGGAAGACGAAGAAGACAAGCTAAGCGAAGATGAAGTCGAAGCGTTGGAGGACGAAAAGAAACGGATTGAAGAGGAAGAGATCCCGGCTCTTGAGAAAGAATTGTTGGGGCTGGAGAAAGAACTAGAACTGAGGCAAGGTTTGTTGGATCAATTGAACTGAATGAGCTCGACCACTTCACAACCCGAAACCAATGCCGCGGCCAGACGCTGGAAGTGGGTCGAGCGTAGCTTCACGCTGGCTGCGATGGCGATGGTTGTGTGGTTGAGTTGGTCAGCCTTAAACGGAATGACGGATCTGTTGACTTCGGACACGACCGCCAGCCTGTTGAACGGCAGTGCAGATCCGAATTCGCAGCCCGGACATGCTTACTCCGCGATGCCTGTGAATCTGTTAGCCGTTAGCAAAGGCGGCTATTGGCAGATGGCGGGCTGGAAGTGGGAAGTTGGCATTTCCAATGTCGACGACGCGGAGATCGACTCGCGACTACAGCTTGATTTGGAATCGAAAGTCGAGCCGATCGAATTCAGCTCGCACGAGCAAAAGGCCATGAAGCGAATCGTTCATGCCCTTCAGCATCTGGATGTCGAACGCACGTCGCCTGATGGTCTTGATGAAGGCGTGAACGAATATCGGGTCGACCACGGTCGGCAGAAGTTGCGAGTATTTACTTGTGAGAACGATGATCAGGAAAGGTTGCTTTCAATTGCCGCCGCATTTCGTGAGCAAACGGACGGTGCCTGGAAGCTGCTTGAACTTCGCTCACGGCCAACAGCAGTCGCTCATGTCGATAGCGAAACGACTTATCTGATGCCGTTGCCGTCAGGCAGTCGAAGGGTGTGCGCGAGAAGTGATTCTCGGAACCAAACGTTGTTTGAAGTGGCTGAGTGTCCGAACGACTTGGACGAGATGATCGCGAGCTGGGAAGCAGAAGGTTGGCAGATCGATGC
Organism: uncultured Pirellulaceae bacterium; assembly: GCA_937928215.1. GTDB lineage: Bacteria > Planctomycetota > Planctomycetia > Pirellulales > Pirellulaceae > Mariniblastus. Next base: position 6,928 of record CALFWL010000133.1, read on the forward strand.
GATGCTGCCGGGGCGATTGGATGGGGCAACTCATCTTTGTATCAAGGGAAATCTGGCGGTTCATGTTTGGTCGGTGCCATCGGATGACCCTTCGCTGCATCAGTTTGCGTTTATGAGACTATCAGCGAAGGACCGAGCAGAATATTAAAGTCGTCTTTCGTTCCGCGAAAGCAACGTTTCGTGCAACTTTTGCGAACGGAAAAGCGACACTTGTTTGTCGCAAGCTCCTAACCATCAGCAAACCCCGACCGAACAGAAAAATAAAACGTCAGCCGACACTAGGTGACTCAACGAGAAGAACCATGAAACATATCGTTCGATTATTGTTCGCGTTGGTGATTGGCCTGGTCGCGGCCGTGCTGAATTGGCTTTGGATGTCCAGCGAGCGTGATTACCCCAGCTATGTGTACGTGACCGAGGCCATCGCGGCGGGCGAGCGAATCACGGGCGACAAACTGGAACCCATCCCAGTTAAGGGTGACCGCGAGACGTTGAGCAAAGTGTTGGTTCCGTGGAGCCAGAAGGAGCTATGGTTCGAACGCTTTGCGACACGCGACTATTCCCCCAACCAACCGTTGCTGCAAAGAGACATGACGGAAACGTCGACGGCCAGAGACTGGGATACGCTCGGTCCGTTTACCTTGGTCGGAGTTGGCAATGAACCCACGGCGGCGTTCAGCGGCGAGGCAGGTCAAGTGATCCCGGTGTCCGGAAACATTTTGACACTGGCGATTGATGATTCACAGAAAGCTGAAAAAGGTTTGTTGTATCGTTACCTTGCTGCCATGCGGGGTGAGTATTATTTCAATGAGACGGCGGCCGAGCGGAATCTGCTGAAGATCATCGGTGTCGAGCCAGTAATTTCGCGTCAGCAAAACGCGAACCGTGCCGATCAAGCTGGATTCAATCCATCACAGCCGTTTCCTCAAGAGGAAGTCGATACGCGGTCGGCGGACCTTGCAGGTCAACGCTTGATCTTCGTGTCGATGGACAACGTCCCGAATGCTCCGACATGGTTGCGGATCGGAGAAGAGATTTACTTTATGGTACCGCCCGGCAAACAGAAGTTTCTGGCAAACGGTTTGTCGGAGGGTTTGTAAGACTAAGTAGAGGGCTTTTCAACGCATGGTTTAATTGTACCGGCTTTGGCCAGAAAGCCATTTCATTTATTTCCGCCTGAAGGCGGCACTACAAACTTTCAATACATTAACGAACGTTAACCAACGAGGAATTCAACGTGCCAACCAATGTCTCATGGTTCAACATGGTCAAAGACGACGACAAGGGATCCCTGTCGCTCGATGGCACTTATATCCAGGTCGGTCGAGCGGACGACAACGACATTGTATTGGACAATCCTGCGATTGCGCAGCATGCGATTGTGCTGGAAGCGAAGGACGATGGCTGGCACGTGATTGTGCTGGACGGCAACAGCATTGAGATCGCGGACCGCGAAGTTTTTCGAGGTGAATCGTTTCCGATTCAGGCAAAACAGCAACTGCGGCTGTTTCCTTACACGCTTCAGTTGAAGCTGGACATCGCGCCGAACAAGCGAGAGCTTTCTCGCAATCGACTGGACGACCAGATGTCGCTGTTCGTCCGGAAGTTGCACGTGGATCTGATCGAAAAGCATGAACAGTTGCTCGAGAAGATTTACGGGCAGCTGGATTCTCCTGACCGAGAAAACAATCCTCAGCAATGGCGGTCTCGCGTCGTCGAATTGATCACCGATCTGGAAAACGATCTGGACATCCTGACCGAGCGACATCGTTTGTTTGACGAGCCGAACTTCAAATTGCTGGATCATTTTGCCGGCCATGATGTTCGCAATGAATTGTTGACGGAAATCATGGACACTTCCTCGGGCTCTTCGTCGACGTTTTCAACCGAACAGACGCGGTCGCTATGGAGCCAGACGCAGACTCGCCATCCGGGGCGCGAACAGGAACTTGTTCAATTGGCCGGACATGTTCGCGGTCAGTTGGAGTTGGATTCGGTGGGTGATCCATCGGATCAGATCGATGCGATTGATGCCCGCTTTTGGCCTCGCTGGGAAGGCTTGGTCAGTAAGATTCACAATGATTTTCGGCGTTATTTGTCTCAGCGTTATTTGAAGCAACAGATTAAAGACATCTTGTTCGGGTACGGGCCGCTGGAAGACTTGCTTCGCATTCCATCGATCTCGGAAATCATGGTGGTCAATAGCGATTTGATCTACGTCGAACGTAACGGCGTGTTGGAGTTGACGGGACGACGCTTCGTATCGGACACGGTGACTGAGTCGATCATGTCGCGGATTGTCGGTCGAGTCAGTCGGCGTATCGATCGTTCTCAGCCATTGGTGGACGCCCGGCTGGACGATGGCAGCCGAGTCAATGCGGTCATCAGTCCGATTGCGGTTAGCGGGCCTTGTTTGACGATTCGAAAATTTCCGCAGCATAAACTGAGCGTCAATGACTTGATCGCCAAAGGTGCGTTGACGCCGACGTTGTCTGATTTTCTGAAAGCCTGCGTGTTGAATCGTTGCAACGTCGTTGTCTCCGGAGGAACGGGTGCCGGAAAAACGACGTTGCTGAATTGCTTGAGCGATTTCATTCCCGACAACGAACGCATTGTCACGGTCGAAGACACGGCTGAGTTACGACTACAGAAACTGCACGTCGTTCGAATGGAATCAAAGCAGGCAAACGTCGAAGGTTTTGGGTCTTATTCCATTCGTGATCTTGTGCGAAACGCGTTGCGGATGCGACCCGATCGAATTGTGGTCGGCGAATGCCGCGGCGGAGAGGCGTTGGATATGTTGCAGGCGATGAACACCGGACACGATGGGTCATTGACGACAATTCACGCGAACAACTCAGAAGATGTGATTCTGCGATTGGAGGTGTTGGTGCAGATGGCGGCCGATTTGCCGATCATTTCGATTCACCGCCAGATTGCGTCGGCGGTCGACTTGATCGTTCAGCTCAAGCGATGCTCCTCCGGTCGACGCTGCATTTCTCAAGTGACCGAAGTGGTTGGCATGAGTAGCGAAGGAGACGGCATCGAGATGCGTGACTTGTTCATCATGGATGACGACTCAGGCGACGACAGTCTGATTCGACCCACCGGGCATCTTCCCAGTTTCATGCCTTCGCTGCTTGAGCGAGGTTTTCTTGACTTGAAAGCGTTTTACTTTCAAGGCGAATCTGCCACGGCGGTGTCATGATGGATGATTTCGTGAATCAGCTCGGCCCGTCGTTGCCCATCGTCAGTTCGGCGTTGATTTTTCTGGCGGTCGCAATCGGGCTGCAACCGATGGGGCAAGTCTGGGACATGCTTTCTCGTTGGTACACGCGAGACTTGTTGAAGTTGCTGGCGATCCTGGAAATCGACGAAGACCGATTCAATTTTTGGATGCGAATCTGGGGCGTTCTGTTGGTCGTCAGCATGTTGGTCCTGTTGTTGGTTTTTCGCCTGCCGCTGCTGGCCGTCGCGATCGCCATTATTGTGATTGCATTACCAAGAATCGGGATGGGGATTTTGGTCAACCGTCGCCGCACCGCGTTGCGTGAGCAAATGGCGGGAGCCTGCGTGGCGATCGCCAATTGTGCTCGCGCGGGGCTGTCGCTCGATCAGGCAATCCAAACGGTAGCGAACGAATCGGTTGACCCACTGGCAGGGATTTTGAAACGCATCTGTCGAGACTACAAAGCCAACATCCCGCTCAGCGAGGCGCTTAACCGCGCGAAAGAACGGGTTAATCTGGACACGTTTTCGATGTTTGTCGTCACGATGGTGACCTGCTTGGAACAGGGGGGGAAAGTGACCGAGATGCTCGATCGGATCAGCAAAAGCATCGGAGAAATTCGAAGGCTGGAACGTCGGATTGAATCGGAAACCGCCGCCGGTCGACGAGTCATCTGGATCCTCGCATTGTTTCCGCTGTTCTTCCTGACCGTGATGGCGTTACTGCATCCGCAAGGGACTCAGTTGATGTTCACGACACTCGTTGGGCAGGGACTGTTGGTCGGCAGTATCGTTCTGATCGCTGGCTCGATCGCCTGGAGTCGTAACATTCTTTCGGTGGATTTCTAACGGGTGCCGCAATGCCGAACATATTGGATACATTGAATTTTCAAGACCCACTGACAGTGACTGTGTTGGCAATCGTTGCGTTCGCGTGGGCGTACCTGACTTGGGTATTGTTGGGGATCGTGTTTGCGAAACGAGCGATGGACGATCGAGCCGATGTGGATTCGATGGAGAAGAATCGTGTCGCTGCCTTGCGTGAGAATAACGGAACCTATCGTTTGTTTGAGCCGTTGGTTAACGAGTTAGCGCTCTGGAACGAGAACCTGATGGGGCCGAGACAAACGGCTCAGATTGAAAACGAGCTGGCTGTCGCTCGGTCACGTTCGCCTTGGAAACCGGCCGAGTACTACGCGGTCAAGCAAACGGAAAGTCTGCTGTTGGCGATCGCGATCTTTGTTGTGCTGGCCTTGTTGTTGCCGATCGTTCTGGCAGCACTGATCGCGTGTGTTGTGGCGGCGGTGAATCTGATGCTGGCGATCGTGGCTGTGCCACAGGTCGCCTCCAGCCGGCGGGCGCAATTCAAACGAAGGTTGCCACATGCAGTCGACATCATGTCTTTGCTGCTGGAGGCCGGTGCGAATTTCGATGACGCGATCAAGGTCGTGGCTCGTGAGGATCCCGACAGTGCTTTGGGGGAAGAGTTCGCTCGAGTCAAGCAACAGCTCGATTTGAATCGGACTCAGTCGGAGGCGTTGGTTGCGATGAAGGATCGTATTCAAGACGATGATACTTCAGACTTGATCCGCGCGATTTGCAAAGGAATTGAGCTGGGGACGCCGATGAGTGCCATCTTGAAAACTCAGTCAGACCAGATCCGGCTCAAGCGATCTCAATGGGGCGAGAAAGCAGCGAAGGAAGCCGAGGTCCAGATGACGGGTCCAAATCTGTTGATCATGCTGGCGTGCGTGATCGTCATCATGGGGCCGATCCTGTTGCCGATTCTGTACGGCGGCGGGTTGGATTTTTAGTTTTTGTTTTCTTATCAGTACTAACTCGACTATCCTTCATCGTTTCAGCCCAGAGTTATCGGCATGTCGGCAATTATTGAAGCATTCATCGAAGACACTTCGCTGATCGATTATTGGATCGAGAAAGGCGTCTTTCGCATTGGTCGTGGTTCAGACTGCGATTGTCGGATTGATCACGCGGACGTGCCCGAGCATTTGGGAACCGTTCGCTTTCGCAACGGGCAGTACGTTTTCTATAACCGTGGCGGAACAGAAATGGTGATCGGTGATCGCGTGGCCGAGTCTGGTTCGTCCGAGACCTGGCACGCGAACGAGATCATGGCAGTCACGCCGGAAGTCTCGCTGAGGTTGGTTGTCGATGGCGATCCGGCTCCTGCGGCCCGGCCTGACAACGCGATGCTTGAATCGTATCAACAGAAGCGGCGGGAAGAGCGAAGGCTGAAATCTGTACAGAATGAAGAGGCTCAGAAAGAAATCGCCGAAGCCGCCAAAGCGAAGCGTGCAGCTCGTTCCAAAGCGGGAAGCGGCCTTTCGATGGTTGCTTCAATGTTGACCGTAACCCTGTTACTGCTGGCAGGATTTTTCGCGTGGTTGATTTCGACAACGGGGCAACCCGATCAACCAGCATTCAATCCTCTCCGAGTCGCCAAGTCGCTACTGAAGCACTCAAGTGACTTACCGCCGCAGTTGGTGACGTTGTTGCAGGAAACGCAGCAGTCGGTCGAACTGGGAGATTCCAAGCTTGGCAAGACTCGCTTGCTACGCTTGCAGGCCGAACTCGAACGACTGAAAGCAGACGGAGTCGCGTTGACCGTTCCACAAGGCGACACCCAAGTCGGATACGAAGACGCCCTCCGAGCCTACATCAATGCCTACTTGGCCCAATTGGGCGGCTGACGTGACTGCAAGCACAGGTGGCGTTGACGGACAAATTGTGTAAGTTGGGCGTTGAGTCTTGCCCTCCCTTTTACATCTGTAGCCTTCTCTTATGTCTAACGTCATCACCAAACAGATTCCAAAGAACCTGTTGTTTCGCTACCGAGTTCCATGTCGCCGTGCTGACTTGAAGGCGACGGAAAAGTTTGAACTGGATGAAACGTATCGATTGAAGAATTTTGGCGCGTTTGAAGGGCAGACGCCCTATGCGGATGTCCGAGTGGCGTGGAATGAGGCAGGATTGTACTTTTCCGTTGAGGTTGATTCAAAAACGCAGGCGCTGTGGTGTCGAGAAAATCAATTGCTTGAGAGCGACGGAATGCAGATCTGGATTGACACTCGCGACACTCACAACGTCCATCGCGCGACTCGATTCTGCCACTGGTTCGCAGTGCTGCCTGCTGGGGCAGGCACCAAACAGATGTCTCCTGTGATCAGCACATTGAAAATCAATCGCAGCCGTGAAGATTCACCTGCGATCAATCGAGCCAAATTGAAAGCGGCGACTGAATTTAGAAAAGACGGCTATCGATTGACCACGTTCATTCCCTCTGCCGCGCTGAATGGTTGGAATGTGGATGACCATCGCCAACTGGGATTCAACCTTGTGGTAATGGATCGCGAGCTTGGCTGGCAGACGCTGGCGATCGGGCCGGAGCTTCCGATCGCCGAAGATCCCTCGCTGTGGCAGACCTTGCACTTGGTGGATTGAGCGGGTTTGCACCCTTTGTGGTTGAGGCCCAGCCGTCTTCGACAAGATGTTTGCTCATGATTGTCTCGTCAGGCGCGGACGCGACTAAGCACTCGCCAAGAAAAAACGACGGATTTGAGTACTCGAACCCCACGTTTTTCACGGCCAGATCGTCTTACGAAACCGCGGGTTATTGTTTCGCGAGTGCTGAATTGTGCTCGGGTCGGTGCAAAAGTCGTATCGGCCATCGACCTTGCCTTGGAGGCATTTTAAGGAACGCTGAGTTCCCTTCCCGTGTCTTCCCGGCAATACCGGTTTGTTCGCTTCAACCCTGCGGGTTGGGCCAACCGAGAATTCTAGGGGGAATCGCCAAAATGAAGCGATTTTACGGGCTGGGGCTTGTTGACAGTCTGGTGACCGGGAGATAGTTTTTGCGTTCTACAACTCTGTTTAACGATTCCGTGACAAAACTAGGAGAGATCCAAGATGAACCGTATTGTACTGGCGTTGACCGCCATCTGCATGACTATTGCGACTGTCGGCTCGGCAGACGCTGGTCTTTTTAACCGTGGTAACGATTGCTGCCCGGATCCGTGCGCTGCCCCTTGCTGCCCGGCTCCTCGCACGAGCTTGTGCGAACGACTTCGTAACCGCCCCAAGCGAGACCGCTGCTGCAAGCCAGCTTGCCCTGCTCCAGCGCCATGTTGTGAGCCAGCTCCCGCACCTTGTTGTGCACCGGCACCTGTTTGTTGTGCACCAGAGCCAGCTCCGGCACCTTGTTGTGCACCAGAGCCGGCTCCAGCACCTTGCTGTGCGCCAGCGCCCGCACCTGTTTGTTGTGCACCAGAGCCAGCTCCAGCACCTTGTTGTGAACCAGCACCCGCACCTGTTTGTTGTGCACCAGAGCCGGCTCCAGCACCTTGCTGTGCACCTGCACCGGCACCTGTTTGCTGCAAGCCAGCTTGCCCAGCACCTCGCGTTCGCAAGTGCTGCCCACGTCCTCAACGAGTGCGTTGCTGCCCACGCCCAAAGCGTGAGCGTTGCTGCACGCCGCGCCCACGCTTGCGTGACCGCCTTTGTTGCAAGTAGTTGAGTTGGAATCGGGAAACGAGTCTTCCCACCATTGCTCACACTTGATTTCGATCTGATCGAATAATTTCGCCGAATCGGTTCCCTTGGACTGGTTCGGCTTTTTTTGTGCTGATCGAAAATGCTGCTGATTCATTCAGGGATTTGATGTGACTTGATGCAAGAAAACTTATGGACGGGTGCTTGGTTCGTCTTTCGCATTTTTTCATAATCTCGCTACGCGAACGCTGTTTTTTGATGATTCGTTGACGCTTGCTTCGAAAATGGCAGATCAGAAATCACCAAAAACGCGGGTAAAATCGACGCCTGCGAAATTGAACTTGGCATTCGGGAAACAATAACTTGCGGATTTGTAAGACGATTAGGCGGTGAGATGCGCGGGTTTCGAGTACTCAAATCCGTCATTGATTGCTTGGCGAGTGCTTAGTTGAACAACGCCACTTTGAAGCAGCTATGATCGCCGGGGCGCGGAACCCAGCATTTCATTCCCTAATTGACGCTGTCCAATTCGACTGAACGGATGAACGATATGGATTTGATAGATCGGCATTTACAGGATTGCCCGATCGGCTTGGGGTTGGCGGCACTCGGTCGCCCGGGATACATCAATCTCGGTCACAAAGGTGATCTGAACTCAGACTATGATGTCGACTCGATGCAGCGGCGTGCTCATGAGGTGCTTGACCGGGCGTGGGAAATGGGCGTCCGATACTTTGATACCGCCCGCTCGTACGGTAAAGCAGAGCAGTTCCTTGCGACGTGGCTGAACGTCCGAAAGATTCAACCGGATGCAGTCACTGTTGCGTCCAAGTGGGGATATTCGTACACAGCAGCGTGGCAGGTAACGGTGTCTGAAGGTCAGACACACGAAGTCAAACAGCACTCGATCGATCGGCTCAATCAGCAGTATCTGCAAAGTATCGATCAGCTTGGGCCACAGTTGGACCTGTACCAGATTCACTCAGCGACGCTTGAAAGCGGTGTGTTGTCCAATGATTCGGTGCTTGATCGATTGGCAGAACTTCGTGATCGAGGTTTGCGAATCGGATTGTCGGTCAGTGGGGCGGCCCAAGAGGCCGTGATTCGAAAGGCACTCCAGTGTCAACGCGGAGGGCAACCTGTTTTCAGTGCTGTGCAGGCGACTTGGAATCTGTTCGAGTCTTCGGCCGGTGCGGCGTTGCAGGAAGCGAGTGATCAAGGTTGGCTGGTGATTGTCAAAGAGGGAGTCGCCAACGGTCGATTGACGGATCGGAACTGCGAGCCCGATTTCGTTCGGAATCGTCAACGGCTGCGATCGATTGCGGAACAATTGGACGTCACGATCGACGCCGTTGCGTTGGCAGTGATTCTGAATCAGCCATGGTCCAACGTGGTGCTAAGTGGGGCTGCGACGGGCGAGCATCTCACGTCGAATCTGAAAGCGATCGAAATTGCCAAACGGTTGGACGGTGGCGTGATGGAAGAGTTAATCGAAACATTCGCCGAATCGCCATCAGACTATTGGGCAACAAGATCGGGGTTGAGCTGGAACTGATTCAGGCGGCCGAAACTTGTTTTCAAGAGACTGGCTTGGGTTTACCCAGTCCGCGCCTTACGATTGCCTCGCAAGTTTCGCAACTGGGTGACGAAAGTGATTAGCGACAACAGGGCACAGACGAACGGTATCGTGTCGCCGATGATCAGATAGACGCTGGCTCGTCTAACAGGGCGAACGGATGCTCGGAGGACGCCGGTTTCTCGACGTGGCCCGGTTTGAAGCAGGCGGCCGCTCGAATCGATCTCTGCCGAAAATCCGGTGTTCGCGGCGACCAATAGAGGCTTTCTCACTTCGATGGCTCGGAAAACATTGCTGGCCAGATGCAGATCCAGGCAGGCGGTACCGAAAAACCAACCGTCGTTGGTGACGTTAATCAACACGTCGGGCTCGGTCCCCGCATCGGTCAGTTCATTCGCCTGACGGCGTATATAGTGAGGCACGCAAGTCTCGAAACAGACACTGGGAGCAATCCGAACGCCTGCCACGTTCATGACTTTGGACTGCTTGCCTCGAGAGAGCCCTTTGCCAATGGGCGTCAGACCATCCAGAATCGGAAACCACTCGGCGAAGGGGACGTACTCACCAAAGAGAACCAAATGGCTTTTGTAGTAACGGTCAGTGATGCGCCCGTTGGTTGAAAACAGTATGGCAGAGTTAAAGATGTCGTTGTTGGCCGGGTCGTGAGTCGAGCCGCCGGAGAGCAACGGTATGTTCGATCGAGCCCCTGCGCCGTTGCCATTGGTTGCCATGTACAATTGTTGGTTGTTGGCAATGAAATAGTCCGCGGTCACTTCTGCGTTGACATCCGACAGCAAGTCTGGTGAATCAAAGCTGGACTCGGGCCAGACGATCAAATCCAGATCATCCCATTGCTCACGCGCCTGCTCGGTCAGGTCGCGATGCTGCTCCCATCGTGAATTCTTTTCTTGATCGGAAAGAGGACGAAAGACGACATCGATCGATGGTTGAATCAAGCCGACGGTGAGTGTTTTGTCGCCGTGATATTGTAGGGGCTCGGTCAGGCGATATTGTCCGTACCCGGTCACGATTGCCAACGTCGTGCAGGAGCCAACCAGCGGCAGAAATCGCCGCACCGAAGATTGGGGCGAACGATATCGAAGCAAGGTCATCGCGATGCCGGTTGCGAATAACATCATCATGCAGCTAACCGTGTACGCTCCACTCAGATCGGCCATTTGAATTAACATCGGTTGCCGAAACTGCGAGTGCGAAAGCAGGCCCATGCCCATGCCGGTAAAAAAATTGCTGCGCATCCATTCGATGCCGGTCCACACAATCGGCACGGCCAGCATCGGGTGGGTGTTGTATCGATGAATCATCGTGCGGGACGCGGCGACAAACAGCGGCGTATAGATCGAAAAATATGCCGCCAAGGCAATCCAAGCAATATTCAATAGTACGTGCGGGATGCGAATAAAATGGTACGCGACCAACCAATAGATAAATCCGGCCAGTAGCAATTGACGATACGGGTGCTTGCCCGGAAGTTTCTCAATCAACGTTAGCCAGATCAGTGGGACGGTCGCCAGCCACGCCAGAGGCCAAGCTCCAACCCTTGGAAACGCCAGCCACAGCAGGGCTGAGGAAACGCTGGCCAGCAGAAACGTCTGCATCGATTTGTTTTGCGATTTGTTTTGCTTGAGCCAGTTCAATTGAATTCCGTCGATGCGAGTATGTTCAAATGCAAGGGAGCTCAAACATTGCTTGATCGGGTAGCGTGAGTCAACGCGAATCCAGTGCTCGAGAACTTCAGAGCGGGAAAAACTCGACCGTTTCTCCCGCAGGATGGTCGTGCGATTCGGGTGAAAAATAGATCAGGCCGTCCGCTTGTCCTAGCGCTCTGAGATCCGAGGAGCCATTCCATGCCAACGGTTCGACCGTTCTGGTTGTTTGGTCATCCTTGATTAACCGGCCGGGCCAGTACGTGGGGCGATCACCGCGAGTCTGGTGAGGGCTGGCGAGCAGGCAGCTCATAGATTCCGGTTCGCCCGCCGTTCCACCGGTCATTTGATCGATCGCCGCTCGGACGAAAAGATGGAACCCGACCATGCTGCTGACCGGGTTTCCTGGTAGACCAAAAACGAGAGTCTGCCGGTCGTCAGCGTTTCGAACACCGAACCAAACAGGCTTTCCCGGCTTCATCTTCACTTTGTGAAAAATCTGTTCGACGCCCTGTTCCTTTAGTAATCCCGGCACAAGATCCATCATGCCAGCTGACACTCCGCCGGACAGAATAAAGACGTCGTGGTCGAGCCCCAATTCGATCAATTGTGAAAGTTGCGTCGGATCGTCGCGGCCAATGCCAAGGCTTGTCGTTGGCAGACCCAGTGACTCGGCCATGGCGGTCAGCATGGGGCCATTGCTGTTTCGGATGTGACCACGATCTGGAAGATGTTCACAACCTACCAGTTCGTTTCCGGTGGGCAGGACGGCAACCGAAGGCTTCGCATAGGTTGGGACCGAATGGCAGCCGACTTCTGCCAACAATCCGATATCGATCGGACGGATCGAGTGCCTTGCGTCAAAAACTACTTCGCCCGCTGCAAAATTTGCAGCCTGAGTCATGCGGTGTTTCCCGGAAGGCATTTGGTCGATATTGATTTGGACCCAGTCGCCCGAATCGTCTGACCGAACGTCCGCAAGTTCAATCATGACTACCGCATCGGCTCCGGCAGGAAGTGGAGCACCGGTCATGATTCGCGTCGCTTGGCCTTGACCGACCTCCCTTTCGGACCAACCGCCAGCGACCACGGTTTCGATCACTTTCAGTTCGCTCATGCCGGGCTGAATGTCTTGACTGCGTACAGCAAAACCATCCATCACGGACTTGTCGTGCGGAGGCGAATCAACATCAGAACGGATTGGTTCGGCCAGCCGGCAGCCAACTGATTCAGCCAGTGGCAACATCTGAAGCCTAGCTGGTCGAACGCTATCGCGGATCAATTCGAATGCTTCGTTGGTGGAAATCATGTGTCAAAAATCATTGAGCGGAGTTCAGACATCGGGCATCTGGAGTGAAAATCAAGTCTTGATAAAGTTATTCAGCATGTCGATCCCATTTTCGGTAAGAAAGCTCTCTGGATGGAATTGAACGCCGAAGGTCGGGTGCTGTTTGTGCTGGACTCCCATGATTTCGCGACAACCATTGGGGCCATCCGCCCACGCCGTAACGTCGAACTCTGGCGAAAGCGTTTCGTCTTTGATCACCAAGCTGTGATATCGAGTTGCGGTCATTGGCTGAGGCAGCCCGGCGAAGATGCCTTGCCCCTGATGATGAATTCGATCCGTTTTGCCGTGCATCAACCGTTCGGCTCGTACAATTTGGCCACCGGTGGCTTGGCCGATCGATTGATGTCCCAGGCAAACGCCCAACAGAGGTAAGCTGCCATGAAACTTTTTAACGCAGTCAACAGAGATGCCGGCCTCATTGGGGGTGCAAGGACCGGGTGAAATAATGATGTGGCTTGGACTGAGCGATTCGATTTCTGTGGTCGTGATCGCATCATTGCGAAAGACTCGAATATCCAACGAGCCATCGATCTCGCCCAATCGCTGGACCAAGTTGTAAGTGAACGAATCGAAGTTGTCGACGATCAGAATCATGGGACGGTAATAATCGAATGGCGATCATGGAGTGGTGCAACGGGCCGCAAAACATTGGCAACCCATCCCCAGCAGCGTGTTCATCGTGCTGATTGCCCATTATCGAACAAAACCCGATTTTACGCTACGTGACAGCGCAGAAGCGACTAGCGCACGAATTCTGAAGCCATCTTGATGGCTTGTTTACCCGTCGCACCAGAATTTAGCGTGAAGACGCGATCAGAAGATCAAAGCAATTAGCTGACATCGCGACCAAGTGCGCGCCGCCTGATTCTGAATTCCCCACAAAAAAGTTGACAGTGGATCCGTGTTGACGATTCGGTAAAAAGTATCGGTTGTTTCGCTTTGAATCTGCCCACCAAGGCAGATTCAAATCACCTTCGTCATCACCATGGTCCACTAGCAGTTCATAGCGATGGTGCAATGAACTGCAATCCGCAGGTGTCCGAATCGATCGAGTTGAGTTTGTGGGTTATTCTGATTTTCTCGTATGCAGGGACGAAACTCATTCTGTAGATTCTTCTGAGCCGATCTCAATTTCCGGCGGCATCCCGCATCCTTCAAAATTGCTGACCGGGTGCTTTCTGATGATCCTAGAAATGAGAGTGGGTTCGATGAACAAGTTTCCAACAGTCAAGCAAACATTGACGCCGATGTGGGCTGCGGTGTTGATGATGGGGTTCGTCCAATCGGTTTGCGGTGACATCGCTTCGGTTTCAACTTCGACCCCAATTGGGACGGGCAATCGACAAAGCAACACAGACTATCTCGGGCCTCTGGATTCAATTGTGCCGACGACGGTCAATTCACTGGAGGTGAACTTTAGCAATGTCCCTGCTGGAGAGGCTTTCTTGGTCGGCGACATTGTTGGCCGAGACGTAAACGCTGCTGGTGGTGACCGGACGTGGGATTACATTTTGAATCTTCCAATCGACGCGGTGCCCGGCACGGGGTTTTCGAATATCACATTTTCCGCCCACGCATTCGAAAGGTCGACCAACAACTTGGAAACAACGGATGAGATCGTTTGGGAGATGTTTCTCAATGGAAGTCCTGTGGTGGTCGAGTCAGGCAGCACCGGAGCGGGCGTCGACTTCACGTCGATTGATATTAACCTTTCCAACTCCGGTAGTCCGACAGCAAACGAGATCCTCGTGAGAATGACGGTCAATGGTTTTGATGCTGGCAACGAGTGGTTTGCTGCCAGAGGGACGCTTTCGGCGAACTACGAATCGATTCCCGAACCTAGTGGTCAGACGTTGCTTGCTTTGGTCACCTTGGTTCTTCTTTGTCCGCGACGACGTGCTTCAGTTTCGTGGTTCAGAGCGGTTCTTCCGCGAATTTAGTGGCACCATTTTTCGCGCAGAGTTTTCGAAATAAATGCGACACTTCTCGGTGAAGAGCACCACTTTTGGATGGAGGTTTGCGAGCAATGCAAGCAAACTTCCGTTCCAGATCGCGATAGACTCTGCCAGCCCCAACGGGATCTCAATCAATCGATGATTCAGTTGCAAGTAGCTGCGA
>CALFWL010000134.1 GCA_937928215.1 uncultured Pirellulaceae bacterium
CCAACGGATAGATCGCAATACGTTATCCGCCTAAGGAAGAGAATGAAACGTTACCTCCGTTTCAAGCTTCGCACCTTGCTATTGCTGACAGCTTGTACAGCTTTGCTTTTAGGCGTCATCGTAAACTATTCTGCTCGAAGCGTTTCCCAGCGCAACAATGTTAAAGTGCTCGAACAAATGGGAGGGCAATTTCATTCTCGTCAAGGTGCGTTTAACAACATCCAGATCTGGTACAGCGATGATCTAAGATGGAATGCTGACGAGAGTCGGTTCGAAATCGCCCTCTCTTTTGGTGAACCGGAAGGCTTGAGAGGATGGATCGAAAAACAATTTGGCAGGGACTTTGTTCATTACCCAGTTGCGCTTGAAATCATGTGTCACGATTTCGACCTGGAAAAATTCGAGTGCACAACCACATTCGACGATGAAATGGTCGAGCAAATCGAAAAATTGTCGACGGTTCAACAAGTTTGGATCGCGGAATCAACTAACGGTGATGGTAACCTAGTCAATGTCACGACGAACGAAGAGCTGAAACAATATTTTCCGAACTTGATCGTCGCCAGTCCGCAATGACGGCGGATATCAATGCGATCGGGATAGGGGCCGGCTTTGACCGGCCCACCCACACCACCTAGCATGCGGGTCGGCTACTCAAACGGTTGAGTACGAGTTTTAAATCTTCACGTTGCCGCTCGGTGGATTGCGTTTTAGCCCAGCCCGAGCTTCTAATCGTCTTATAGCACCCGGCGCGAGGTTCCTGCGGTTTCCAAACGGTGGTTCGTTGTCATTCCAATCATCTGCGGAAGAGTATTGAATCTTGCTTCAAGCACTGAACTTAACTCGAACCGGTGGTGGGAAAACGTTGTTGGACGATGTTTCCGTCAGCGTGACCGCGGGTGATCGAGTCGCGTTGATCGGCACATCTGGGAGCGGCAAAACCGTTCTGCTGCGTGCACTGGCGATGCTCGACCCGATCGATCAAGGGAGTGTGAAATGGAACGAAATCGACGTCACGGACGCTCGCGTGCCAGAATTTCGCAGCCGAGTAATGTACCTCCATCAGCAACCAGGGTCGCGTGAAGGGACCATTGAATCGGTTCTTCGCGAACCGTTTAAGCTACGTGTTCATCAAGGCAAAACGTTCTCACGTGAACAGATCATTCAATGGCTTGAACGGATTGGAAAACCGGAATCGTTCTTGAACCAATCGCACTTGGATGCATCCGGCGGCGAGAGCCAGATCGTTGCGCTGTTGCGAGCGATGCAATTGGATCCGAGCGTGCTGCTTTTGGACGAGCCCACATCGGCCTTGGATGCTGAGATGAGCCTCAAAGTGGAATCACTACTGGTCGATTGGGTTCGCGAAATTGACGCTCGAGCGTTTGTCTGGATCACGCATGATTCACAGCAAGCCGGACGCGTCAGCAGTCGAACCGTCCGCATGACCGACGGCAAACTGGAGACGGTCTGATGCAAGACTATGTTGAGCTGACCGTCTGGCAAGTCGCACTCGCCGCACTGTTGATGATCGTCAACGGCGCAATCTCGATCGGGTTGAAGCTGAAACTGGAACGCACGTTGCTGATCGCCAGCCTAAGAACCGTGATTCAGCTGACCTTGGTGGGCATGGTGCTGAAGTACATTTTCCAGCTTGAGCGTTGGTACCTAGTGCTGACTCTGGCTGCCATCATGACATTGATTGCTGGCGTCACCGCTTCAAATCGTAACAAGCGGACGTTTCCCGGCATCCGCCTGAACACCATCGTTTCGATCTTCGCCAGTTCATGGCTTGTCACTGCATTTGCCCTGCTCGCTGTGTTGCAAGGAATCGACAAATGGTACCAGCCGCAATACGCCATCCCTTTGTTGGGCATGATTCTGGGAAATACACTCAACGGAATCTCCGTTGGTTTAAACACGTTCACCGAAGCATTGTTTACTCGCCGGACGCAGGTTGAAATGCTGCTCGCCTCTGGAGCGACTCGATCTGAAGCCGCCGCCGAGCCGCTGCGGGATGCGGTTCGAACGGGAATGATTCCGATTATCAATTCGATGATGATTGTCGGCGTGGTCAGCCTGCCGGGCATGATGACCGGTCAGCTGATTTCCGGCATGGACCCGATGTCCGCCGTCAAATACCAGATTGTAATCATGTTTCTGATCGCCGGAGCAACCGCCTTGGGCACAATTGGTGTGGTGTGGCTTTCGTTCCGATGTCTGTTCAACGAACGGCACCAATTCCGTAGCGATCTGCTTCGATGATTTACGTGGTTAGCATTTCGAAATAGACGTTTCTTATCCGGTTCGCAGGGGAAGCTTCAACCAATCGACGGATGAGAAAAACCGGAACACGACGAATCGATCTTGCGACCGAAGAATAACCAATCGGTTTGCTCTTCGTTGATCAAGTCATTCCAGACGGTCACTTTTTCGACCGACACGTCCGCGAACACGTGTTTCATTTTCTCCAGCAGTGGCGTACTTTCGTCGTAAGACCAAACCGCCAACACACCATTTGCATTCAAGTGCTGACTGGTTTTTCGAAGCCCTGCCTCAGTATAAAAACCGTGGCTCTGATCGCCCAGCACGTCTTCGGGCGAGTGATCCACATCGATCGCAATCAGGTCAAACTGAGTTGGAACGGAACCGACCATCGCCGGGCCAGTCAGTCGGGCGTAAATATCGCCTTGAGTGACCTGTAGTCGAGGCTCCGCGTTCAACTGCTCTGCCAGCGGGATCAAACCGTCGCGAAGCCACCCAATCACCTGTGGCAGAAACTCGACGACCTCAACGCCAGCCACCGATGCGTCTTTGAGCGCCTCAGCGGCCGTGTATCCCAATCCTAACCCACCGACTAAAATATTAAGTTCGCGCGAAGTTGATCGCTCAAGGCTTCGCAACCGCTCAAGCCCAAGTCGGGACAGAGCTCGCTCGGATTCGGTCAGGTAACTGCTCATCAGAAATTCATGATTGAGCGTGACCTCGGTCACCATCGTATCAGGCTTGGAAAGCAGCTGGCGCCGACGCAGGCACAGTAAACCGAGTGGCGTCGGTTCGTACGCAAGAATTTCCAGACTCAATTGCTCTCCGGCTGGCAATAAGCCAACGCCAGCAACGCATAGCTGGTCACCAGGTTGGGATCGCCTTCATACCAACGGTCAGACGAATTGGTCCAAGAACCATCCTCTGATTGAAGCTCCGCCAGCGTCGCAATCAGGTCGGCTTTCCAATCGTGCGATTTTCCATCCGCGTCGGTGACTTCGCTGATTTCAGCGGTTGCCAGCGTTTTGGCAAACACGTGATAGTAGTAATACAAACCTTGAGGCCCCATGCCCGGGTTGGTCTTAAGATCGTAGTGGCGACCAATCCAATCGAGCGCGGCTTTCACTCGCAGGTCGTCCTTCGACAAGCCGGCGTGCAACATGCCTTTCAACCCCGCGTAAGTCATCGAAGCATAGCTTCGGAGCCCTCCCTCCGGCGTTTCTCCGGCCTTGGTCTCTCCTTCCCCGACGGGCGAGTAAATAAAACCACCGTGATCGTCAGACGAAACAACCTGAGCGAACTTCGCGGTATTGTGCTCGCTGGGCAAGTTCTGGCAACGCGACATGAACACCAAAGCTTTTTGGATGGCCTCGCTGTCCGAATCTTCACCTGCCGCCTTTAAGGCATCCATGAAGAACTGAGTGTTCGACGCATCGGGACGTTTATGACTTCCATAGCCCTGCCCTCCGTAGAATCCACTGGCAACTTCGTGCCCCTCACCTTCATCCCACTGCAAACCTTTCAAAAAACTTGCAGCGTTACCAATTGTTTCATCGTACTTTCCGTTCGCGTTGGCTCGTGAAAAGCACATCAACGAGACGCTGGTTTCGTAATTTCGTAGCGTACTCTCGTCAGCGTAGACTCCGCCGTCGGGCTTGATCGCCGCTTCCAGATACTTCAGTGACTTCTGCACCTGAGGATGAGTGACCGGAATTCCATGGTCCAGCAACGCACTTGTACACATCGCCGTTACAGCTGGGCCGAAATGCTTGCTGTACGACCCGTCTTCACGATCTTGACCTCGTTCGAGCAAATATCGAACGCCCGCGTCAACGGTCTGTCGAAACTGTATCGAAGTGTCAATCGAACCAGTGACCACCTGCGCATTCGCGTTGACTCCGGCAGTCAAAGTCACAACTCCAGTCAGCAGCACCAGCCTGCTGATGAATGTCGTTGGTTGAATCATCGTCCTTCTCCAAAATTTCTGGTTAGTGAATCGAATGCGCGGCTCGAAGAGACTCAGCCAACGACGGCCAGAATGTCCGATTCACTCATGATCAACAGAGGCCCGCTGTCGACCTCGATTTCGGTACCCGCGTAACTGGAGAAGATCACTCGATCACCTTCCTTGATCTGCGGTTCGGCTCGACTACCATCCTCCAGCAAACTGCCATGCCCAACAGAAAGCACTCGGCCTTCTTGGGGTTTATCACGGGAGCTATCGGGCAACACAATTCCGCCTGCGGTCGTCTCCTCGGCTTCCGTTCTCTTTATTACGACCTTATCACCCAGCGGTTCGATTCTCATTAAATTCTCAAGATAGCTACAGTGGTTTTTAGTATCTGATTCAGACACAGAATCTATTTCCGGCTGAATCAGGACGATCAATATTGTTTCATGGGCATCGACACCCTTCAAGGTACACGTTGCCATTGAATCACGAAGTCGCAGTAAACCATGGTTTTGCTCGGGTCATCTGACACAATCGGTAAGGTCAGCATGCTTTCGATTTGTTTGAGGAGGAAAATCTGGCGATAGAACGTACGGTTGGCCGAACCAACGAATACTGAACCCAGCTTTATTTTGATGCGGCATTTCAACGACCGCGATAGAGCTTTGTCGAAAAATATCTATCGAATTCAATTTCATCTCGCTCGGGTGAAATCAATAGTGACGCGTTTTCGTCCGGTCGCTTACTGATTCACAAGTCCTGAAGCAAAACTCAGTCTTCACTCCAACCCGGAGGTCCAAAACATGTCTGACTTCAACATTTACTGTCCGTGTGGAAAACAACTTTCGGTCCCAACGTCGCTCGCCGGCAAACAAGTACGCTGCCCCGCGTGCACGCAAGTGATCGACACTTCCGACCCTGCCGTCGTTTCCGCAACTCCCGTGCAAACATCAGCTGCCAACCCAATGGGTTCGCGACGCCGTTGCCACGAAGTCGACTACGAAATCGTCGGTGACGATCTACAGATGGTGATCGTGGAACTTGATCCGGGCGAAACCGTGATCGCCGAAGCGGGCGGAATGACTTACATGGAAGAAGGGATCACGTTCGAAACCAAAATGGGCGACGGATCAAAACCGGATCAGGGTTTCTTCGGTAAAATGATGACCGTCGGCAAACGAATGCTGACCGGCGAGTCCATTTTCATGACGCACTTCACGCATCAGGGAACAGGCAAGACGCACGTCGCGTTCGCGGCTCCTTATCCTGGAAAAATTATCGCAGTCGACATGGCGACCGTTCAAGGCAACGATTTGATCTGCCAGAAAGACGCGTTCCTTTGCGCGGCGTTGGGCACCGAGGTCACAATCACCTTCACCAAAAAATTCGGTACGGGATTGTTCGGTGGTGAAGGTTTCATTCTGCAAAAACTGGTGGGTGATGGAATGGCGTTCCTGCACGCCGGTGGAACCATCATTGAACGCGAACTTCACGGTGAAACGCTTCGTGTCGACACCGGTTGTATTGTCGCCTTTGAGCCACATATCGACTACAGCATTGAACGAGCCGGCAATTTGAAGAGTATGTTCTTTGGTGGTGAAGGTCTGTTCCTGGCCACGCTCAAAGGGCACGGCCGCGTGTGGCTACAGAGTCTACCATTCGCTCGTCTGGCCAGCCGCGTCATGGCCAACGTGCCAACCGCCACTCGTAGCGGCACTGGCGAGGGCTCGATCCTCGGTGGCGTGATTGGTGGGATGCTCGACGGCGATTAGTGAACCATTGGCTATCGGGACAACAAGCAAAAAGAAAGGACGGTGAACGGCGAAACACACCCAAGACACGAAAATCCAGCACGACGACCGGCGCTCAACTTTCGCGAATTCAGCGTTTTTCATGGTTGAAAAATTTGCATCCATCGCACCCCAGTTGCTAGCACGTTGATTCGCCTAGGTGCTTCACCCTGCCCCGAGATAAAATCTTGGCTCGTGAATCGATCGTCGGAAAAAGGAGTTTCCAAGATGCGTAGCATTGCCATTATCAATCAAAAAGGCGGGGTTGGAAAAACGACCACCGCTGTCAACTTGGCCGCCGCATTGGCCGAAGCCGGAAACCGCGTGTGGTTGATCGACTTGGATCCGCAGGCTCACGCATCATTGCATCTGGGTTTCGGCATGGAAGAAGACTACCTGTCGATGTACGACGTTTTGACCGATGACGCGTCACTCAATGAAGTCCGCCACCGGGTCGAAGACAATCTGTGGATCAGCCCGGCTCATATCGATCTGGCGGCAGCCGAAATGGAACTGGCCGGAGCCGTCGGTCGCGAGATCATCCTGCGTGACAAGATGCAGGACGTAAGCGACGAATTTGACTACATCATTTTCGATTGCCCGCCGTCGCTAAGCGTATTGACTTTGAACGCGTTGACGACTGCCAACGAAATCTTTTTGCCGCTTCAGCCTCACTTCTTGGCCCTGCACGGATTGTCGAAGCTGCTGAAAACCATCGACTTGGTCGCTCGTCGACTGAACCCGGCCTTGAAGCTATCCAACGTCGTGTACTGCCTGTACGACCGAGGGACTCGGTTGGCGAACGAAGTAATCAACGATGTCGAATTCTTTCTGACTGATCAACGCAATGCGGGTAGCGTCTGGTCCGATGCGGTCAGCTTTGACACTCGGATTCGCCGTAACATTCGCCTAGCCGAAGCCCCCAGTTATGGCCAATCCATTTTTCAATATGCGAGTGACTCCAACGGAGCCCAAGATTACCGCAGCCTTGCAATGGAAGTGATGCAACAGACAAACGACGTTGCCACTGCGTTCAATAACGATTCGGTCGAAGCACGTTTCGAGGTTCCCAACACATCGACACGCCATTCAATCGCGATGGAAGTCATCTCGGGCGAATGAAACGTGTCACAAACCAGAGTGCAACGTGTCTCCAACCGACCGGCTGACGTCACGCAAAGCCAAAATTTTGCGTGAAACCGCGAAGGTGCGAAACCAAACGTTGGCGTGGCCCAAGTTCGCGCAGAATTCATTCGCACAGGATTCATTCGCACAGGATTCGTTAGCCCCGAATTCCCCAGCGCGATATCTCAGCGCGACATTTTACTGTCCTTGCAAGTCGATCCCAGAAAACCGACGGATCTCCGTCCAAGAACGCTGGTGTGTACGATAGGACACGCTTGGCGCGGTCCTTTCAGCTCGGCGCTGGCCTCAAGCCGCATGCTGGTAAGAATGCAACGTTCCAGTCGTCTCAAAGCCAGTCTCTGCTCATCACATCCGCCAGTAAACATCCGCCAACCTGTCCCTTTTTTTAAAAGTCTTGACATGATGAAACGTAAACGTGGCTTTACCTTAGTTGAATTGCTTGTCGTGATCGCCATCATTGGGATCTTGATCGGCATGTTGTTGCCGGCGGTCCAGCAAGTACGTGAGGCCGCACGTCGAGCCGATTGCAGCAACAAGAGTCGTCAGCTCGGCTTGGCCGTGCTCAATTTTGAAAGCGCCCGGCAGCGGTTTCCCCCAGGTTGGGCGACCGGCGATCCCGACGACGCGTTGGCCGATGGTGGCTGGGGTTGGTCGGCGTCGCTGTTACCGTTTATCGAAGCCGGCAACTTGTTTGATCAGATCAATTTTGATGTTGCGGTGAGTGATGCGGCTCACGAAGAAATTGTCCAGAGCGTGTTACCAAATTTTCTGTGCACCTCCGACCCCGCTGACGAACTCGTTGACGTTCAAAGCACCACCCCGGATCCCGTTGGCGGCGGTGGTGGTAGCGGTACACGCAACCCTCCGTCCTCTGGTTCAGGAAGTACCTTGGTTGCCCGCAGCAACTACTCGGGCGTGTTTGGAACGCTCGAGTCTGGAAACGGTAGCCGAAGCCCGCTGGAAGGGGATGGCGTGTTTTTTGGGAACAGTGAAGTCAAGATACGTGACATTGTTGACGGAACCAGTAACACGATGATGGTCGGGGAACGACGCAATGATCTGGGCGCCATTTCTTGGGTCGGTGTGCTGGCGGACGTTGCTGAACCGTTTGTTCGCGTAGTTGGGACGGCTGATTCGACACCCAACCCATCGGATCAATCTTTCGAATCGTTTCGCAGTTATCACACCGGTGGAATCAACGTTACTCTAGCGGACGGTTCTACTCAATTCATCAACGATGAGATCGACCTCGACATCTTCCGAGGTCTCGCGTCGATCGATGGTGGTGAGATCATATCGCTGGACAACTAGTGCGTTGAGACTCATGAAAGTTCAGGCTGGGTGCGGGCGTAGCCTATGAAGCGGCGATCGCTTGTGTGATCCAGCCTGAACATTGAGGTGCAACAAAGCGCGAAGGACCGTCGATGAGAACGGATTTTGGTGCAGGACCACCCCTATTCAGATTCTCGTAGAATCGCCTGCATCCGCGATATCACGTCCCTCTGTTCAGGATGTTCAGCGACATTGACATTTTCGCCGGGGTCGCTTTCATGGTCGTACAGCATCCG
>CALFWL010000135.1 GCA_937928215.1 uncultured Pirellulaceae bacterium
AGAGCCAAGCGACAAAAACCGTCTTGCTCTCGGAGTCAAAATGAAACTGATACGACTGACGGCCAACCGTTGTAAACGAATGTTGCCTCTCCTTCGACAACATCCAATCGGAACAAACAGGACCGGGCTGAGCCAGAGTTGACCAACTAACGCGGATTATCCCGGCCCTATTGGCCCTCAACGTGTGCCCACGCGCCTAAATCTGGGTCGGCGCCCGCCGTTGAAAAGTTTGGCATTCCGACGACAATGACGGGCTTGGAAAATGGGTTCTCTGAGTCCGTTTTGTCGTCTTTCACCCCCTAGCCAGAATTCAAATTCATGAGCGATTCTCAGATCAAGCCCGGTGTTGTGTCGGGCGAAGCCCTCGATCGTTTGCTGCGTCACGCGAACGAGAACAACTACGCTATGCCAGCCGTCAATGTTGTCGGCACCAATAGTATCAACGCCGTGCTGGAGACGGCAGCGGCAGTGAACTCGCCCGTGATGATTCAGTTCTCCAACGGTGGCGGATCGTTCTTCGCTGGTAAGAGCCTGTCCAACGACGGTCAGGCCGCTGCGATCGCCGGTAGCGTTTCCGGAGCTCAACACGTTCACGCGATGGCCGAGCACTACGGTGTTCCAGTCGTCCTGCACACCGATCACTGTGCCAAGAAGTTGCTCCCATGGATCGACGGTCTCTTGGATGCGGGCGAGAAGCACTACGCCGCAACCGGCAAGCCACTGTACAGTTCGCACATGCTGGACCTATCTGAAGAACCGCTCGAAGAAAATGTCTCGATCAGTAAAAAATACTTCGAACGCATGAACAAGATGGACATGCTGATCGAAGTCGAACTGGGTATCACCGGCGGTGAAGAAGATGGTGTCGATAACACTGATGTCGACAGCAGTAAGCTGTACACTCAGCCTTCCGAAGTTGCATACGTCTACGAAGAGCTGAACAAGGTTTCGCCTCGGTTCACTGTGGCAGCTGCGTTCGGAAATGTTCACGGCGTTTACAAGCCGGGCAACGTCAGCCTTCAGCCGATTATCCTGAAGAACTCGCAAGAGCACATCAAGGAAAAGTTTGGTACTGGCGACTTGCCGGTTAACTTTGTGTTCCACGGAGGATCAGGTTCATCACGCGAAGAGATTCGCGAAGCGATCGAGTACGGTGCGATCAAAATGAACTTGGATACCGACATGCAATGGGCCACTTGGAAGGGCGTGTTGGATTACTACAAGAGCAAAGAAGACTACTTGCAGACTCAGTTGGGCAACCCTGACGGGGACGATGTGCCAAACAAAAAGTACTACGATCCTCGCGCGTGGTTGCGAAGCGGCGAGCAGTCCTTTGTCGAGCGCTTGAAGTCAGCGTTCGAAGATTTGAATTGCCTCAACCGATGCGACGGTCTCGCGTAGGCGCCGCAAACAACTGGTAATCTTTGGTCCAAAGCGATCGGCTTTCTCACGAAGTCGATCGTTTTGACCTGTTTCCCGGTTGGAATTGTGGTCAGCACGTGAAAGTAGCTAGCATGGCAGTACCGCATCAGAGTTGGTAGTTGGCCTCGGTTTTCGTATCGTTTGCGTGGACAAATTGAATCCTTCGGCCCCCCGCACGGACGCGACCGGCTCATGAAATTTCTAGACAAGCTGTTGAACCGGTTCAACTATCGCGTGAACCACCTGAGCAAATTCCCCAAGGCGAAGCTGTCGGCTTCCATGCTGAACCTTGCCGAGCGAGGTTTTGCGCCAAAGCAAATCCTTGACATCGGCGCGAATAAAGGACGTTGGAGCCAGGACGCGTATGCCGTCTTTCCCGACTGTGCCTTCACGCTGGTGGAACCGCAGGTCGAAATGAAACCGCACCTCGACCGATTCTGTTCGAGCGATTTGGACTGCCAATGGATCCAAGCGGGTGTCGGGCAGAAGAACGACCGAAAGATGTTCACCGTGGTTCCCGATACCGTTTCCAGCAGTTTCGCATTCACGCGTGAGCAGGCAACGTTGTCTGGTTACGAGCAACGAGAAGTTTCGATCTATTCGTTGAATCATTTGATCGAACACCACATCGGATCCGTTCCAGATATTATCAAGATTGATGCCGAAGGATTCGAGCAAGAAATTTTATTGGGTGGCGATCGAGCTTGGGGAGAATGCGAATTGGTGTTTTTGGAGGCCCACATGCTGGGCGACGACGACCACCCCAGCAGCTTGATCTCGCTGACTCAGACGATGTCTGATCTCGGATACGCGCCTTATGACTTCACGTGGTTTGGCAAACGTCCGACTGATGAAGGAGCGATTGGTTTATGCGAAGTCGCGTTCGCTTTGAAAGACGGTTTTTTGCGAAACACGGTCAGCTATCGGAACTCCATTAAGAAACACGTGCTGGCTCCGCGAAAGAAAATCGCATGATCGCGACCCAGGTGGCCAGCAACAGCAGCACACCCACTTGGACTCCAACCGATTGAGCAAAGCTGATGAGAGCTCCATTGGCAAACATCAAGACCACTAGCAACCCTGCGGGCAACCACGCCGCGTAATCACGTTCTTGAGTCTTCGAATCGATCGCGACTCGAGCAAGTAAACCGATCGGCAGCAGCAACACGGTCAAATCGTAGGTGTACAAGTGCGGTGACGTGATAATGGTAACAACGACCATCGCTGAAAAAGCCCGGTCGACATCCTGTCGTGTGGACGCTCCGCTGCCTCGTTGGCGAAACATCCAAAGCGACACGACCAACACGCTTAACGAAGTCATGATCGTCAGCACTTTTGCCACCAGTGAATGGTTCACCAGTTGTTGCCAAAAACTCCAGAGTGAAAAGCTTTCATGCAGGTTGTAGCCGCCGCTTTGAACATAGTCTCCAAAGCCGGAAACAACGTTCAAGTAGTCTCTCAACAAGTCTGAACTGATCATGACGGAGGCGATTGCGAGGGAGCTCAAACCCAAAAGTGCTCCTGCACACCATCGCCAGTTTCTGTTCGCCACCATCCACAATCCAATCGCAACGGCCAGATGAGGCTTGAACGCGATGAGTGCGAACACCAATCCTGACAAAAAATGCCGCTGCTGTTTCAACAGCACGTAACTGGCCGACAGAATCAGCAACAACAAAGTTCCTTTCTGCCCCGCGTTCAGGCTCTGGATGACGGGCGAGGAAAGACACATTGCCATCAGCAACGGCACCGGCACACCTGCAAATCGATTCAGAATCCAAGCGCCAGCGATCAAGGCGACGGTCATCAGAATAAGCCAGATCTTGGCGGCTGTCAGATAGGACAGCTCGGCCAACGGCCCGACGGCGGCGTACCAGAACGGAGGATACACGGCGGGGAAGAATTGTTGGTCGTCCCAGAGAAACCCGATTCTGGCGGGATCATGCTGAGCCACATTGAAAGTTTCAGCGTCGTACAGCTGCTTTCGCAATGCTTGATCCTGAATCAGCCCACCGCCCACGTACTCTTGAAGAAAATCTCCGCCCAGCGGATAGCTCAAAACTGTTTCCGAGCTTTGATTCGGTGACTTGAAATTGGGCGATAACCCCAACAAGCCTGCCACGATCATCGCGGGCACCATCGCTAAAAGTGCCAACGTTATCAGCAAGGACGAGCGACGTGGTTGTGTCGGGTGTGTGTCGGCCATGGATTCACCGGAACTGAAAAAGACAGGGTGATCGGACGATCCTGCCAATTTCCGCATCGAGTGATCTTGGTCAAGCGATTGACCCGAAAGCGCATTGCTTTACCAGAATTGAAGAATTCCCGGAACGTTATCACGATTTTAGCGCGAAAACTGGGATCCGGTCGCGTTGGCGCGACCCGTCACGGTTCCTGCTTCTCTTTTCGGAGAAACGATTCCTCAGGCGGTTGGCTCAGGATTTGGGCTGTGACCCTTCCCAACGACTCCATTTCATCTGTTTCGCACAGCAGCAGTCATGAATCGCGTCCATTGGGTAACTTGCTTGGTTCGCAAGCTCTCAGTCTTCCAGTCGTTCGGGCGTTTCCAGGCGGTCGATGCTGGCCACCATTTTTAGAACGTCCAAACTGATTTTGTCTCGGATGAAACGCACAGAACCATCGGCAAAACCAAAGTTTGCTCCGCCATTGTGGTTACTTCCAAACGCCAACTCATTGACTTCGGATTTTGTATTGCGATTGATACCTTCACTGACAGACTTGGCGACATAAAGTTCTTTCACTGGGTTGTCACCCGTTGTTTCGTACGTCGCACCAAAGGCCCAACCGCCGCGATCGGTCGTTGTTCCGCCCGCATCGGGCGCCTGAGAAATTTCGCCGATCATGATCGTGTTGGAAGATCCGTCACGGATATCACGTGTTCCACGAGCGTATTGGAAATTCCCTTTCTTGTCTGGTGAGAAGATGCCGTTCAATGAAACGGCTCCACCCGAAGGTTCCGGCGATAATTCCTGGTACGTGTAAGTCCGGGTTCCGTCGCTGGAAGTGGCCGTGTCAGTTGGCCCTGCGACGCCGTAGTAGTGAGTCGTGAATTCACCATGATCTGTCACATTAGCTTTCTGAAACTGCTCAGGCACAGCCGGACAAAAAAGTGTCTCGAAGGGAAGACTTGAAAGTTCTTTCAAGCGATCCTCACGTGTCTCGCCCGCATCGAGGTCTTCTACCGAACGTTCATACAGGTACTGCTGATCCAGAAAAGATGTCAGTTCCACGAACAGGCTCGCGCCTTTGCCATCGTCGGCTTTCGGAAAGCTCTGACTGGTCGCTTCATAATTGTGAGCGGCCAAGACAACATTGCGAAGGTTGTTCAAGCAACTGGACCGGCGAGCGGCGCTACGAACGGCTTGAACGGCTGGGAACAACATGCCGACTAGAATGCCGATCACGGCGATCACAACCAGCAGTTCGACAAGGGTAAAAGCGAATCTTGAACGGTTCTTGGAAGCAGGCATTCTTATCTCTCCATTGCGGGCCAATGCCCATCGGGAAAATTATCGTGCGATTGATGATCCGCACACATCAACAGGTGGCGAAAGCTATCAGAACTCCATGAAGAACCTGTGAACGAAAAGTAAACGTTTGTTAACGCATTCTTAAAGAGACATTAACATTTCCCTTCATCACTCGTTAACAATTCGTTCGTATATTCTCGGCGTTCTCACTTCATGTCCGACGCTAGACGATCGGACGATTCGAATCTGGCAAAAGGAAAGTATTGATGAGTCTCCGAAAGAAAAACGGTTTTACCCTTGTCGAGTTATTGGTGGTCATTGCCATCATTGGAATTCTGATCGGCTTGCTGTTTCCGGCATTCGTTTCCGTTCGTGCTGCCGCTCGATCGACCCAATGTAAAAGCAACTTGCGTCAATTTGCGTTGTCGTTTTTGACTCTCTCGTCGAACAGCTCCAAAGGAGCTTTCTGCACAGGTGCTTTCGACGGCGAGCGAGACGGATCAGTGGAACTATTTGGCTGGGTTGCTGATGCGGTTGGTCAATCCATCCTGCCGGGACAGTTGTTATGCCCGTCCAGCGAATGTCAAACCAGCGAGAAGATCAACACGTACTTTGGTACTTCCACCAGTAGCTCGAAAGGGCCGGAAGCTCGTCGTGGCCAAGGTTTGGCGGGGCAACTTCCCTTCACCAACGCTTCGGAAACGGTAACCGAGGAATTGTTCAACAAAGGTTACAACACGAACTATGCCACCAGTTGGCATATGGTTCGGTCAGCACCGCTGATGGTTGGTGGCGTCGCGAACAACTTGAAAGAGTGGTACAGGGGCAACGCGGGTTCGGTTGTTCAGTACACCTCCGGACCACTGACGACCAGCCAATTAGATACGGGCAAAGTTCCAGCATCCTCCATTGCGATGATTGGCTGCGGAACGCGTGGAGACGTTACCGCGACTAAAAAAGACGGTGAACTTGCCGGCACGATCGCGGCACCTTACAACCTTGCGATTGGTTCACCAGCCGCGGAATCGTTCAACGATGGCCCCAGCGCGATTGACGGCAATCAAGTCGTGACCGTTGGCAAAGGCAGCCATACTGCAATCAACATCGATGTTCTACAGTCATCGCCATTGTTGACGGAAGGTTCATCCGGTACGGCAACCACACCCTCGGTTTCAACCGGAACAGACGTTGCGACGGTTCTACAGGACACTCGTGACATGCGAGCCTATCACAGCAAGTCGTTGAATGTCGTGTTCGCTGACGGAAGCGTACGGAGCTTCCTTGACACCAACGGTGATGGGTACATCAATCCCGGCTTTGCTGCTGGTTCGACTGCCACGGAAGCCGCTACCGGTTACCTTTCTTCGGAAGTGGAAGTCAGCAGCTTCGATTGGTACAACGGCGTCTTGTTCCAAGGCCAATCCTTGGAGAAAGGTTTCGAGTAAACCATCAGCTCTGTCAAAAACGACAACCTTAGATTTCAGCCGAAGGCCTCGGCAAATTGTCGTCCGTAACAGTTCGATCGTCATCATAAATGATGGTCTATTTGAACTGTTACGGTTTTGCCACTGCGGACACGGAAGTAAAGCCCGTTGGAGGCAAAAGTCCGTTTTACGGCTTTTTCCATCGTGTTGCTCCATGTCCGCTAGTGCTTTATCACGCCAAAAATGTTCCGGTTTGGCGACCGCATAAAATGCTGCCCTCCATTGGTTTGCGTTTTTGCCCAGCCCGAACTGTTAATGGTCACAAAGCACGCGGGTGCTTCTTTGTCGCGAGCAGCATGATTGGAAAATGCTGTTCGCCCTGCCCCGCCGCTGGTCTCCACTCAGAATCTGCTAAGATATTTTCAGATATATTCCAAAACGATTCGAATAATTCAATCGTAGCTACGTCTATCTGAAAAACAGCACTTTTGGGACGGCAAAATAACATGAAATCACTTTCGAATTTCCATTGGCTTCTGGCTTTCGCAGTCGCTGTCACCACCGCGAACTTGGCTTTCGTTGCGCCTGCACAAGAACTCGCCAAAGCGGAGGCGACTGCAGCTGAGCAAGCGGATGCATCGCAGCTGGGTTCGTTGATGCGCGTCCCGGAGTCGACCGGATTGTACTTTGCCACCATGAACCACAAGGCTATCGTTGATTCGATCTTCGAAAGCAACGCATACAAGTCAATCAAGTCCAGCGAGGTCGCTCGCGGAATGAAAAAGGCTTACCGCAGAGGCCGGACACGTGGCTACGACGACTACAACCGAAGAAACCCTTTCGCCGAGTATCTACAAGGTTACGGCGATTCCATCGACAACGTCATCTTTCAGTCGGTCTGGCAGATCGCCCGTCAGGTCGTCGACAACGAACTATTCCTTTACGTCGACAATGACATGCTGCCGATCATTGCCAGCATTCAGGAAGCTCAATCAGAGATGCTCAAACAGTTCGGCTTAGACGACGATCTCGACTTTGATGGTCTGACCGAAGAAGAACGTACTCAGCTGATCGAGTTCGCTACGGACACGATCAAATCGCTCGATTGTCCCACGATCATCATGGGGTCACGCTTGGAAAACCCTCAGGGCTTTCGCGGCATGTTGGAATTGGCTCGATCGGCCGCCGAACAAGGCATGCGAAACCTTCCTCCGGAACTCGAAATGGTCCGCGAGTTCTGGAAAGTTGTCGAAGAGGAGGACAATTTTCTGTTGACCGTCGATGTCGACATGTCAAAACTTCCGTGGCACAAACTGTTGGAAGAAGTTGACCCCGACGAAATGCAAATAGCGCTGGCCATTCGCGATGCGGTGTCTGAAAAACGGGCAACCGTCGCGATGGGAATTGTCGATAATCTGCTGATCCTTGGGATCGCGCGGGACCGAGATCGTCTGACCGGCTTTGGTAACGGAGCGAAACTGATCGACTTGGATGATCTCAGGCCGCTCCGTAAGGCGATCGATCAGAATGAAAAACTGGTCAGCGTTTTCTACATGAGCCAGCAGTATGCTCAGGCTTCTTACTCGCTGGAAAATTTCTACGATCAGATCAAGCCGATGATTCGTCCGATCCTGAACGAGATTGACGAGATTCCCAGCGATGAAAAAGAGCCGTTGGCCACGCGAATCGAATCGGAAGCCCGTGAGTTCCTGACCGACATCGAACAGTTCATGCCTCCTCGCGCGATGACGCTTGGATTTGCGTCACTGCACGACGACGGATTACATGGTTACTCTCGGGCTGCGTTGAAACATCCGATGTTGGATGGATCGAAGCCTCTGAACTTGGCGAAGCACGCTGGCCCGGACACGATCGCATTTTTCAATCAGCGGTTGCACCGGCTGACCGATCAATACGATCTGGCGTCCAAGTGGGCATCACGCCTTTATGGATACGCTCGCGACTTCGGCATGGATCAACTGGAAGAGGAGTTGGGACGTTCGAAAGCTGAGACCGAAGTGGCTGATGACACGAACCTCGCTGCCAAAGCGACCGCCAAGGCAGCTGTCAAAGCCGAACAAGAATCCCTAAACGAATTCAATCAGGACTTGCTCGATGGGAAAGATCGACCGTCGTCAGCCGAGAACAAACTGACGGACCTGGAGTCTGACTCGCGTGATGTCGAAACAGAAGAATCGAATGATGAGCCGGACTTCGAAACGATCAAGTCGTTCATCTCGGAAGTTGAATCTCTCGTGACTCGATTTGATACCGTCACGAAACAGCTGCTGCTCCCCGCGATCGACGGCCAAGAAGCTGGTCTGTTCCTAGAGGCCGTTTCTGGCCCCAATCCGTGGCATCCAGACATGCCGATCGCTGACAAGCCTCTGCCCATGCCGTTACCCGCGATCGTGATGGGTACCAACGATGCCAAAGCAGTCGTGGAAGCCGGATCCGCGTATTGGAAATTGATCGATGACTTGCTCACTTCGGCCAAAAAACACTTCCCCGAAGACGATCTACAAGAAGCGTTTTTGTTGCCGCCCAATCGAATCGAGAAAAACGGTGACGTCTCGTTCCGCTGGAGTTTTCTGCACGACTTCGGTCAAGTCGATTCATCGGTCCAGCCAGGATCTTTGATCAACGAAAACTGGGTCGTATTGAATTTGCATCCAGATCAAGCAAAGCGTTTGACCGTGCCGCAGTCGGAAAATCAATTGTTTGGTCCCGCCAACACCGACGAACCATCCATCGGAATCGCGTTTTATGACCACCGAGTCGTCATGAAGTCGGTCCGAACCTGGATCGATTTTGCCGAGACACAAATTCCACCTGATGAAAGTCCCTTCAATCTGGCCGAGCGATATCCGGCCGAACGTGACACGCTCCAGTTCACCGAGCCTCAGCTGCGCGACGCTTTCGAACGAGTCTGGACTTTCGCCAAGTGCTTCCAAGGGCTCTCCATCCGCAGCTACGAAGACGGCAACGCCACGGTTAGCGAATCGCTTTTGAAGTTTGAAGATATCGCGGCGGAGTAGTAAGACGTTGCGAAGTGAATAAACGTTCTCATAAAGCCCGTCCCATCAAGACGCCACACTGAAGACTTGGAATTCAAGCTGGGACAACAGTTCGCTATTAAATAAAAGTCGCGGCACGCGGGCTTGCCGCGTCTGATTACATTTCACTGCTCGACCTGACAATTCGCTCGTCTCCGCGAAGTCAACCGCATGGGCCGCAATGGGCTCGGCCTCTGGCTTACCCGTCTATCTTCTCTGTCGAAACAACTGAGTGCATCGGTGTGTCGGACCGAAGCGTTATTTGGACTTGTTCGACTTGTTCCCGTTTTCTTGTCCAAGCGATGCCGCCTGCGTGCGGTTTCGCCACTCCTTCAAGCGAATGTTGCAGATGTTAAGCCTACAAGTTTTGATTATGTCGGACGGCTCAATCAGATCTACTATCATGTAACGTAAGCGTACACGAGCACGGTTATTGACACGGGGTTTAATCTGAGTGATTTCCTTGGAGATCACGATGTCAAAACCACCGCTTTCGAAATCTGAGCGGATCGCTCTTTGGCTTGACCGGCTGAATCGGTTTTCTCAATC
>CALFWL010000136.1 GCA_937928215.1 uncultured Pirellulaceae bacterium
GTGGCATGGTTTGCCGGGTAAAAAGTAGAAAAGTCGCGATACCCATCATCAACGTGGTCTATACGGACATTGCCACACTCATCATTCCGCCTTATCGAATCAATCATTCCAGCCGGTTGGGCGATTGCCCCAGACACGCTGCTTTCGCGGAGCGAAAGACGACTTAAAAATGTTGCCTTTGCCGAGCGAAAGACGGCTTCAATCAACCGCTCAATCCTTTTTGTCTAATCGGCAACTGTGAGGAACCTTGTTGAGCCATTATCAGTTCGCGATTTCAACATTGGTACGCAGATTACCAAGCCTTCCGGGGCGGCGCTCACGATCAGCACACTGTAGCTAGCACAACTGAAGGCAAACCGCAAATTCTGTTGTACCAAGCGTACGCCATCGGGGCCTCAAAAGCAAAATGGTCCGAGGATTGCCAACCCGACCATTGCCGCACCGAGTGTGAATTTTCCCACGGTGCCAAGCAGGCGGCCAACAAACGCAGCGTTTCCTATGGGCAGTGCTTCGTCCCACGGTCGTCCGTTCCAGCGTTCGCCGAGGATCGCTCCTCCCCACGCTCCACCTGAGACGAACAGGATGGATCCAATAACCGATCCGGCCAGAGGGATGGGAATCGGCAAGCCCATAATCGCCCCGACCAAGCCGCCAATCATGGCTCCGATCAGCGAGCATGTTGCTCCGGTTTTGGAACCGCCGTATTTTCTGGTTCCAACCACCGAGGCAGCGAACTCGACCAACTCACCCACAATCGCTAGGGCGACCAGCGGTGCGATCAGCCACCAAGAGAAATTAAATTGGACTGGCCCCAGCCACAGCCACAACAGGCAGACCAATACGATCAACCAGTTGCCGGGTAATCCGATCAGATTCACACACCAAGCACCAATGATTGCGACTAGGAAAATGATCAACAGCAACCAGACCAGCCAGTTGGTCCACGCGAATCCAAAGAAAAAGATCACAGCCAAAACAAAACGCTCGATTGCACCGTTTCAATTAACTCATGAAACACAACGTAACCGATCGAGCGTGTGCCGCAATGGACTTTCGCCGTGACCCGAGTTCCCGATCGCATCAGCTCGCGTCCAATCTGCTGGTTCTCGAACGCAACGCGTACTTTGGCAGTGTTGCCGGCATCTGAGTGAACATCCAAGCGGCGGTCAATTCTGGTTACCATGCCCCGATATTCGGTTCCCGGATGCGAGATCAATCCAAAGGTGACCTCGAGCGATTCATCTGAACCGTTTTCTGCATCAAGCAGGTGAGCCAGCCGGCGCTCGGGCATTTCCAGTTCGATTTCAAACGCTGTGTTTGGATCTACGATGGTCATCAGGTTTTGACCTCGCAACACGGGCCGTCGAAGCAGGTTCTGTCGAAGCTGCCAGTTGACGACTTGTCCATCGGCGGGGCTGCGAACCTTCAGCTGCTCGGCTTCCAGTCGCTTGATTGCGAGTTCTTTTTGTAGACTCTCACTCGATTGACGAGCGCTATCGAGCCGACCGGCCAGCATCACGCTTTCGACCTCATCCAGGCCGCCTCGGCTTTGCAATCGCATATCGGAAGCGATTTGTGCTCGTGTTTCTGCGATCTGTCCCTCCAGGTTTTGGATGGCCAGCATCAGATCGTTGTTCGTCATGATCGCCAGAACGTCTCCTTGCCTGACGAACGGATCTTCTGAGTCAGCGACAGGAATGCGTTGCAAGACGCCATCGACTTGAGCAAAAACCTCATGCTGAATCTGAGGTTGCAGCTTGCCGCTGGCTCCCAAGCTGAAAGGGTAGGGGAACAACGCGAGGAACGCCGCGATGCCAGCGGTAGTCGGGATCGCAAGCAGTTTCCACATGCCTCCAGATCTGAAATCGGGGAGCATCTTGCCCAGCAACTTCCACAAGGGCATCAGGAAAATCCGATCGTGAGCCAACGCGTTGGTTAGGGATGTCTGACTGTGTTGAACCACCACGTCGGTTCTTCGCTTGAACGTCGGCGCGACGTGGGAGTCCTTCAGCTGCTCGACGACCAGAGCTCCGATCGGTCTGGGCGCACGCCGAGACGCTTGCGGTTCCTGTTGGCCGACCGAAGTTTCGGATTCGATCAGAGGAACGATCGCCAACATTTTGCAATGCGATGAATCGACGTAATCATGTAACCGAGCTTCAATTTGCGGAGGCAGATCGGCATCCTCGCCGGCGTACCACAACGGTTGTCCCGCTTTAATGACGGTTGCCGAAAGCGAATTCAGTTTCCGCACCTGTTCGGCTCTTCGCTCAACGGAATCAAGGCCGCTGACCGCTTTGACTCGGCAGCGGCGACCGCCTCCCAGCAATACACTGACTCGATCGCAGTCGATCAATCGTCTTGCCTCATTGGCAATCGTGTACGCCGTTTGGTCTGGATCGAGTCCTCGATGCACGGCATCGATAAAGTGCTCCAGCTGTTGCCACATGGTTTGCTGCGAAGCGAAGGAGCGAATCGTTTCATTGCAATGATAGTCACTTGCGATTTCGCACATCTGGACAACGAACCGCAAGTAGCCTCGTTGAGTCGCTGGTCCTGCCCCAGGACGTTGGAGTACCTCGATCAAGCCAATCGTTTCTCGATCGACCTTGATCGGCCCAACCACCAACAGGTGCTCGGTCGGGTTGCCGGCTTCGCCCGTTTCTTTTCCTGATCGTGGACTTACCAGCGTCGGTTCACCTGCGTCGGCCAATTGTTGCAACAGGCGAGCGTGTTGTTTCATCGCGGTCGCGTCCGAACTCGCAAAGGACTCGGCCATATTAATCTGGTAACCGGACTGTAACGGACCAGTTGGATTTTCTCGAATCCAGATCGCTCCACCGATGGCGGCGAGTGCGGTGGTGATACGAGTCAACAAACCTTGATGGAAATCGTCGACCGAGCAGTCGGATTTTGCGAGCGTTGCGATCTCTTCAACCAGCTCACGGATTTGTTGCCGAGTCTCACTGACCAGCCGTTCATCTGTGTCACCCGCGTCGTTCTGGTCTACGATTTTCTTGCGATTTCGTCTGCGATCGGCCTTGGATGCCGTCGAAGAGGCGGTAACAGGAGGCAGCGCAGCCTGAACTCCAGAGCTGTCGAAGTCCGCAGGTGGTGTCGGCTTTTGAGTCATGATTGATTGGCATCGGAACGAGCGACAAGATTGGCAATGGTTGCTCGACCTTCCGTCGCAATATATTTCGTTGGCATCCGACTGGCAGCCAGAGGCACTCGATACGGCTTACATTGGTCGCGGAGATGATCGATAATGGCTGGTACCATCCCGGAATTCGCTCGATCGCTCAAGTTCGGTTGCGGTAGGTTCCACTCACGATTGATGCTGGCACTCGATGACAGCGTGCGGGTTTGCCACCACGTCAACCTGCAAAAAACTGAACGAAGGCAAACCTGTCCATGCGACTACTTGGCGAAATTGAAAGCTCTGACCAGACGACTCGATTGGTTGCCTGGCTGATGACCAAAGGAATTAAGGTAAAAGTCGAACCAATGGATGGCTCGGGCACAGGCTACGAGGTCTGGGTTAAAGACGAAGACCTGCTGGAGGAAGCAAAGTCCGAGTTTGCGGAATTCAAGGTTGATCCCGAAGCTGCAAGGTACGACGAGGCGATCAAAGCGGCCGATGCGATTGCCCGCGAGGAAGCATTGCAGCGGAAGCGGATGCAAAAAAATATCGTGAAAGTGCAGGGCGGTCAGGTTGCCAAACGATCGCCATTGACCGTCTTGTTGATCGCTTTATGCGGGATCGTTTTTCTGATGACCGATTTGGGCGAGTCGCACGACAGCGCAATGTATAAAGCGTTGCAGTTTGTCTCGATTGCTCCACCGGTCCCCGATGATCTGATGTCAAAGGTGCGAACGGATCGCGACGACTTGGGGCTTCGTCTGGCGAATGTGAAACGAGGCGAGCTGTGGCGGCTGGCAACGCCCGCGTTCATTCATCATGGCGTCTTTCATCTGTTATTCAACATGATGTGGTTGTACCAATTTGGTCGCATGATCGAGAACCGCTACAGCGCATTGAGTCTTGGCCTGCTGGTTTTGGGGACGGCCGTGATTTCAAATTTCTTTCAATGTACGGTGCCAGAAGGAGTCGGTGGGATTGGGCCTAGGATATTCTCCGGGAGTCCCTACTTGCTGACTCATTTGGGCGGAATGTCGGGTGTGGTCTACGGCCTCTTCGGTTTCATCTGGATTCGGTCAAAAGTCGATCCTTCCAGTGGCATGTTTATTACTCAGGGGACCGTGACCATTCTGTTGGTCTGGTTGTTCTTTTGCATGACCCCGTTTTCAGGAGAGTTGCTACGCAGCAACGTCGCCAACTGGGCGCATGGGATCGGCCTGTTGGTCGGCATGGCCACCGGCTACTGGCCCGCGTTGCGTAAGTAACGGTACCAAAGTGGCTATTCGGTAATCCGTCAAACAGCCGCAACTTTTCTTTTTCGTAGTCAGCCATATAGTTGTCAAAAGGCAGTACGAGCTCTTCCGTTAACCAGCTTCGCATCCTGATTTTGAGTTCCGATGCCGCCGCTTCCTCAAATTCGAGAGACAGTGCGCGTCTAACCAAAAGGGATTCAATGCATAAGTCCACGAAATGGTGGCTGGTTGCCGGTTCTTTATGTTTTGTCTTCT
>CALFWL010000137.1 GCA_937928215.1 uncultured Pirellulaceae bacterium
CTCCATTCTCAACGGCATGGCGTTGAGTAAGGTGCGCCCCTTTGGTGCGGGTTTTTTGATCTTCAGCGATTACGCGCGGCCGGCGATTCGTTTGAGCGCCTTGATGGAATTGCCAGTCGTTCATGTTTTCACTCACGATTCGATTGGCGTGGGAGAGGACGGGCCAACGCACCAACCGGTTGAGCAATTGGCATCGCTGCGTTGCATTCCTGGCTTGATTACCATTCGCCCGGCGGACGGCAATGAGGTCGTCGAAGCGTGGCGCACGATCATGCAATTCAAGCGACAGCCAGTTGCCTTGATTCTTTCGCGTCAGAATTTGCCAACGTTTGATCGGGACAAGCTCGGTTCAGCCACGGGGGTTTCGCGCGGCGCGTATGTGCTGGCGGGAGATGTCGACGTCGAGCCTGAGATTGTATTCGTTGCCACCGGCAGCGAGGTGTCGCTGTGCGTGGACGCTCATGAAGTGTTGGCCGGCGAAGGGATCAAATCGCGCGTGGTCAGCATGCCTTCGTGGCAGCTTTTCGACTCGCAACCAAAAGAGTATCGCGACCGCGTGATTCCGGCCGAGTGCCCTGTCAAGATCGTGGTCGAACAGGCGGCCAGTCTGGGTTGGGAACGCTATGTAGGAACCGATGCCGCGATCATTGCGATGGATACGTTTGGTGCCTCTGCGCCACTCAAGGAACTGCAGAACAAATTTGGATTCACCAAGAAGAACCTACTACGAATCGCGCGAGCGAAGTTAGAAACTATTAGCAAAAATTAAAGGAGACTGCGATGACCAAATGTAAACTCTGCGGAAGCACAGCTGACTCACTCGAACACGAAATCGAGCAAACGGTGATTAAGATGATCAAGAATGCAAACCCGGAATGGGTTGAAACAGATGGAAGTTGCACCAAGTGTATTGAACACTACGCGAATCTGGACGAGATCGTACAGTTTCACCATTGAGACAACTTCAGACGATCGACGAGATACGCAGTCATTAGGACTTGCGGAGAAATAAATTGCCGGATGGAAATGAGTCATTGCCGATGCTACGCGGAGGCAACGAAACTAGATCCGGCAATTTTTGACTCTTCTCGGCGAGCGCCAGCATCGATCCGTTTCGAAACGAGCGTCCGCCAAGGTTTGTCGGTCACCCTGAGTACATGGTGATGGCTCGGCACAACAAATGAAATGATAAAATAGACATCACTCTGTCATGCGCCTCACTCTGCCATGCGCCGCAGTTTCTCTTTCGCGGATCTTGGTAACAACTGCGCGACATCATCAGGAGTTATCCGGCACTGGTGGATCGCTGAGGCTGCCAGCACGTGATCGCACCCCGCGTCCAGCCATGCCTGAGCATCCTGGGCCGCTGCGATGCCTCCGCCGGATGTAACGCAGAAATCAGGGTGAAGTGCGACGATCTGTTCGATCAGTTCCATCGTCTCCGCCTGAGTCCGATCGATATCGCACTGCATCGTGCCAACCATGCTCAGGTTCAACACGATCAGATCTCTTGCTCCGGCTTCGTACGCCTGGCCAACCAAGTCCAATGGTGATTGCTGACCGATCGCCGGAGCGCCAGCAATCACGTCGGATCCTTTCAGATCCAAGCTGAAAATTGGCCGAACTCCCATCGCGATCAATTCGCCGAACACGCTGAATTGGCTTGCGTCGGTCATTGTCTCGGAAGAAACGATCAGCCGAAGTCGATCGAGTACGGGCATTCGGTCATCGATCTCACGGAAGCGATCGTCTTTCAGCCAATTTGCATCGACCCAAATTCCAAAACCTGCTTCAAGCAACTGGCCGTAAACGTGCCACGCCGGAGCGGCTCCGCTGAAGCTGTCGATGTCGGCAAGGTAAACCCAATCGCAACCGGTTTGCTGGAACATGGCCTTGGCGACATCCGGTGGTTTGGAGCTACGAGTCAGTTTTGTATCCACCGGCAGATACTGATCACGATTGCCTCCCTCGGCCAGCACAATCTGCCCGATCATCAAATCGAGGACCGGAACGATAGGCGAAATGTATTGCTGCGGGTTCAAATGGAATGCTCAGTTTGCTGAATGCCAGGATTGCTGAATAATCGGTTGGATGTCGTCGGGCATTCGATGGTGCCATGGCAGGATTGTAGCGAAAGAGTACCCGCGTCCACTTCGGGGTCGGTCAAAACCGGTGACTGCTTCACGTTTGCCGGATCAATTCGGCACCTTGTCGTCGTGCAAGTCGTCGGTAGACACTTCTTCCGCCTCAATTGGCTGGTATCCGTACAAGGGCAGGAATCGATAATAGATCTCCAACGTCATCGCTGCCATCGCGGTCGAGTACAAACGGCCACCTTGCCTGCCGGTGCCCAGTCGGTCTTCAAAGTGCCAACTGCCTTCCTCGTGCCCGCGCTGAACCTGTTGCCGGATCAAGAAATCTCGAACTTTCGGGTTCCATTTTTTCCAGTGTCGGCCTCGTCGGTGATGCAGCACCATGGTCGCGTAGTAGTTGAAATAAATGTTCCCCGGCGAGGGTTCCATGTCCGACAGATAGAGTGCTCCTTCACGAAGGTTGGGATGGTCGCGTCGCTGGCCAAGGTACATTTTCATCAACATTCCGACCGCCGTCGAAGCCGGTTCTGCTCCGTTGCGTTCAGGCCCATAGCGATACAGCCCGGCCTGAGTTACCTCCAACGAGTCGACAAAGCGATCGACGTTGGCAAGCACCTCGGTATCGACCTTGAACCCCGCCTGTTGAGCGCTTTTTAAAGCCATCAATTGCCAGCCCGTCACCAACATGTCACCGGGATATCCAGCCTCGTACCGCCAACCTCCGCGACCATGCTGCGCCTTTTCGATGTACTCGATCGCTTTGATGATCGGTGCGGTAAGGATAGAGTCTCCGGTCATCGCGTACGCTTCGCTCAATGCCATCGTGGCCAGACCCTGCGAGTACATGCCACGCTCGCCCTCTCGGAACGACCCACCGTAGCTGGTGTTTCGCATTCGAGCGACCAAAAAATCGAGGCCCGCCGAGATCTCGTTTTGATAAGGCCCACGTTCGCTGGTGTAGCCGGCTCCCATCAACGCCAACAGTGCTAAACTGGTCGCGGCGTTAGGTGATTCCATCTGGCCTTCATCGCCGCACCGGCCTTCGCATGGCCCTTCGTGAAACTGCAAACGCCAACCACCGTCTTCGAACTGATGTCGCACGATCCAATTCAGCGCCCGTTCGACCGCTGCCTCGCTGGCTGCCGAGCCACCGTGTTTGGCCGCCAATGCTGCCCGAGCATCTGCGTCCCGACCTTGCAAACCGCCACCCGACGGGACTGCGGTCGCGCGGGCGGTGGAAAGCGTTGCATCGCTGACAGACGGAGTCTCGGCAGGTAATTCAGCGGGCAACACAGATGGAATATCGGTGTCCGCCAGAGTATCGGTATCTGTTGCAAGATCGACTGACGTGCTCTCAAGCGGCGAAACATCTGGTTGAGAAAGTTCGACATTGACCGGAATCGCGGGCTCAACTTCCAACTGCTGAATGTCAACGGCTTCGGTGAACTCGGCCAGTACGCCGGGCGCCAGTCGAGTCGCCATTTGCCAATGCGTCGCCAGCCATAGCAATAATAACAAAACAGTGCCGTGAAAAACCAGGCTCGCCAAGGCCGAAGAAAGAGGCTTGCGATTGCGTTTCAGCCTGTCACGAATCGAGGCGCGCCGTGGGACGGCGTCCGGATCATCCGGTTTGATGAAAACTCGTTGAGCAATTTTGATTGGAGAAATCGCTGGACCAACTTTGGGCAAGCGAGCGCCACGCTGGACTCGTGGCTTGAGAGTTTCTAGGCGACTTTTTCCTGTTGTCGTCCCAGAATCACCGCGCGAAGCTGCCGACCGGTCGGGTTCAGGCATGTTGGTCATCGCGAGATTCTCTGAAAATGCTTGGGGGATGGATTCTGACGCGATGGC
This sequence comes from uncultured Pirellulaceae bacterium, assembly GCA_937928215.1. GTDB lineage: Bacteria > Planctomycetota > Planctomycetia > Pirellulales > Pirellulaceae > Mariniblastus. Next base: position 3,945 of record CALFWL010000137.1, read on the forward strand.
GACAGGACGCGAAGTCAATCAAACTTCGCGCCCACGCGCTCTCGTGTGCTGAGTTCTTGAAATTTGGACGGATGATTCGCTGACAGAATAGTAATAGTGCTCGTGGCTGCCTCGTGAAGCATGTTTACGCAAACGTGAAGCGGGTCGCTCTTCGATTCAAGTCTGGTGGATCACTAGCGCGTCTCACTGTTCGAATTACTGTAATCAGGGACCTGTGGCGGAGCCGCAAAACGGTTGGGCTCGGCTTTCGATTCTAACTGGTATTGAGCGGGCTGAACGCGAACGTCGCGGCTGGAAGTCACCAAATCTGGATTAGAATCGAAAATCAAACGCCGAAAACCGGTTGGATCGGGCTTCAGACTCGCTTGTAAACCCACTTGATCCTTGACGTGCGGCACGCAACCCCACACCGAGCGTGACCGTTCGTCCAGTCGACAGACTTTCACTGCCCAGCCTCGACATGAATTGTCTGACGGATGTACTGGCTGATTGGGAGCCCGTTCACTTAGTGTCTTCAGTGGAATCGCGAACTCGACTGTCCACGTTTTCTTGTCTTGAACCCCGGACACGTACCAATCGGGATCCCAACCTTTGCCAGCAAGTTTTGACTCTGCTACCCAGCCTTGATGATCCAACGTCAACTTGATTCCCCCACAAAAGTTCAAACTCGGATCGATCGTCAGCTCGACACGATCGTTTCGCGACAGATCAGGGTCACGAGTCCGTGTCCCTTGTCGCAGACGATAACGTTGAGTCGGCAGTTTCTGGCAGTGGATCGCGCCATAGAGAAACTGGTCATCGTGAGCGAAGATGATCTGGTCGGAGTTGTGAGCTGAGTCAATGGAAGGAATCTTGAACGTCGCCATCTTTCGCTGCCTGACAGCGTCACGCCAGAGAGTATCATCCAGCCGACCATCAAGCTTCGGTCGCTGGGGCGCAAAGACGCTTGACAGGTGCCTTGTTGCAGCATGCGAAGCCGAGCTGTTTTCAGAATGACCAGCGGAACGCAGCAACGAGAGCTCCTCTTGAGCAACCGTTGCGAATGATCGATTAGCCTGATCGCCCAACCGCAACTGAGACAGCTGAGTCAACCTTGGTTCAACCGACCTCAAGCCGCTCGATCGAGCCAGCAGATTCAACTCCCGCCATTGCCATGCGGGTTCCAACATCATTGACGGATCATGCTGCGTCAGTTTCCGGAACGGTTCCAGAATTCGATGCTGTGTCTCACGTGTGGACGCTGACGACTCATGAGCGAATGAATCCTGACCTCGTTTGATCGTCAACCAAGCGTTGGCTGCAGGAGCAAACGCATGATCGGACCAGTAAGTCGCCAAAACCTCAAGCGTATGGTCAACCATGTCAAACCGGCCTGCAGCAAGATAACGCTCGGCTAGGTCCGTCACCCACAGCCCGGCCAGATTCTCATCCGTCATCGTGGTGGCAGCCAGCAACGATTGACGCCATGCGGCAAGGTCTTGATCTGTTTCGGTTGTCATTTCTATCAAACGCTCGGTGTGTTTGTGTCGAGCCAGTGCCTGGTTCATGCGGTCCAGATTGCCCAAGGCCGTCTGGCGATGGCGAGTGGGAACCGGAGTGCCTTTGCGACTCAGACCCGAGAGCAAGTCATTTCCCTTCATCGTTCGGCTTTTCGCTGGATGAGTCACTCGCCAATTAGAAAAATTTTGGGATCGAATGGATTGGCCCAACATCGCCCGGCTGATGGCAATCTGATCTGAAACGGTCACGCCCAGCGACGGCATCATCCGACGAGAGTCCAAACGGACAGAACCGGCAAGATCCGAAGTTACCAACCTTTGCACCTGCCAAGGTTTGTGCTGAGCATGAGAACGAGTATGGGAGTGCAGGTCAGAGCCATCGGCAGCCAGATCGATCGCTCGATTGACTAACTGTTGCAATGAAATTGCATCGCGATATCGGTCGGATGAAGTCAGGTCGTGGCAGCAGACAACCACCAGCGGTTTCAATGATCGGATCGAGGCCACCAGTGAGTCTGATATTTGATTTTCTTCTGTCACGTTACACTGCCAGTTGACCGCGCTGCCAAGACGTTCGAACGCTTGCGTGACAACCGCTTGCTGCGCAGGCTGGCTCTCCAAGACCAAGGTTCCGCACAGGCGACCGTCTTCGCCTGCGTTGTAGGCCATTAACGAAAGCGCAACGTCTTCCGGGCGATTGGCCACCAATAATATCGCCAGCCGATCGTGGTCGCCACGCTGTTTTCGCCACGTTTGACCACCGTCTGAAGTAGACAGGATCGTGCCGAGTTCACCAACGGCATATCCGACTTCGGAATCGACGAATTGAATCGCCCGAATGGGCATGGATGTCGGTAAAGCAATTTGCTCAACGACTTGGTCTTGCATGCCGACTCGCACCATGCCGCCTGTCACCAAAGCCATGAATAGATTTTGGTTATTAACCGTCATGGATCGCACCGATTCATCGATTCCGGTATCGACCGACCATCGCTTCCATGAACGGCCTCCGTCAGTGGTTTTTAGAACCAACCCGCCCTGCCCTGCTGCGAATCCAATTTGATCGTTCTGCATCACGAGGCAGTCGATTCGATCTTCTCTTGAACAATTAAACAGCGCCGGTCGACTCATTTTGCCGCCGACGATGGAGGCCAATCGTCCCTCCCGATCAATCAAGGCGAACTGGCCACCGGCTTGTTGCCCGGCGACCCATGAGTCCATCCGCTCCGTCGTCTGGCTTGACCATGTCGCTCCACCATCGTTGGTGAAGTAGATCCCATCAGGATGCAGTGCGTTTGCTTCTCCGATTGCCCAACCCGATCGCCGGCTGGTAAATCGAATCTTGTTCACTCGCGGAATGGTCAGGCGTTTGACGTGTCGCCACGTTCTGCCTCCATCGCGGGTCTGCATGATCAAACCGCGCGAACGATCCATCCACGGCACGTTGTATCCGCCTGCCGCCCAACCGTGCATGGGATCGACAAAGTGGACCGATTCGAATCGGATCCGAATTTCGTGACGACTCGCGTCAGTGACGACGTTCCGCTGTGCCAGCCGAGTCTGGGGCCCTTGTTGCATGCGGCTCAGCTTCTGGCTGAGCGGTAGGTTGCTACGCGACTCACTGACTTGTTGCTCGATCGCCCCAACGGAAACGTCGGTCGGTTGGAGCCACGTTTTTCCACCATCGGTCGTACGCAGGATCAGCCCCTGAGCTCCGACCGCCCAGCCGACGTTTCGATTCACAAAGCACACGTCTGTCAGCTCGGCATCGTCCTGCCACGCGATCGGCAAACTTTCGGTCGCGATCGCGTTGTCCGCCAAAGCATACCGATACGGCAACAACAGTCCGCACGCAACGACAGTCGTGAAAATTGGAACCCGAATCGTTTGCATGGGTCTTCCTTGACCGCGCATAGTGCCCGCCGTGAGATCGAACGAGAATTTATTTTGTGGAACAGGATCCACCCAAACGGCAGTCTACCAATCGTCCCGAACACGACCTAGAGAAAGCGTTGCTAGCGTTTGGAGTTTATTCAACAGAATCAATCGGCGATGACTGGAAGGATCATCGAATCGCCGTTTTGGCTTCGATCCAGCGTCGCATTCCAAAAGCGGTTGGGAATGCAAGTAGCAGCAGAAACAGTCCGATCGCAGTGACGATTAACGACAACTGCGATTCTTCCAGAAGGTAGACCATCAGATTCAAAAAGCAGCCACCCTCCAGCAACGCCACACGGATCAGGCGACCGGTCATAAACACGTCTGCCGCGCCGGACAGCTGTCTCTGCTGCTGATCAACACGGTCGTCGGTAGAAAACGGAGGAACGCTGCCAGCCGCAAGAGCCGGCATCACGAAAGACAAAATCATGGAAAAGAAGGATGCTACCGCTCCCAGCAGCGGCAACATCGAAAGGTTCATCGCGGCCTGAGCCCACGGAGCAATCACATTCGTGACAAACGCGAATACCATCACTCCACCCGCCATCGCAGCAACGATGATTTGCAAAGTCTTCAACTTCGGTTGCACGATTTGAAATTGTTCGTCGGACAGCATGGCGTGGCGAACTTTCTGATCCAGATTTTAGACAAGGGAGTATGAAAGACAAGACATGTTCACCGGCAGCAAACCGTCAGCAATCGTTACCCGGCTTCTCGACTGAGTCGCTGAATCAACTGAGCGGCCAGCTGCGGATCGTCTTGTTGAACCAGGTGATCGATTGTTTCCTGTTTGACGGAAAGCTTTAGCAAGTGCCCCTCGAGCTGCTCCCAATGTTTTGCTCGTTTCTTACCTTCAGTCAGATAAAGTTCCGTTACCAACTCTTGAGCACGTTGCAACGAGATCGTTTCGCGATTGTCGTAGTAGTTGCGAATAATGTTTTGTTGGTATTTTGAATGTTCGGCCACGCGACAGCTTTCAGAAAAAGATCGATTCGGATTTGAGTGGACACGGTAGTTTTCGACCGAGCGGCCGACTTGGTTCTATTGATTTGCTCGACTGCCAGATGTTTCGATTTTATCGCCGCCGTGGGTTATGGCGAAGTGCCCACCCTGGCCTCGAAAAACCCATCATGGACTGGATTTCTTCCATAACCGCACCTCGTCGTAGGTGAGGAACTGAACCGTTCCGAAAGTAGAGCTTAATGGACCAGCGCCACTTGGAAGTAGCTGCGTTCACCAAAGCGCAGAAACCTTTGAAGTGGAAACCAGCTATGATGTGGAACCAGCGATGATGCGTAAGCAAAATTCGCCATTTCATTCCCAAAGTGGCGCACACCAAACTCAGGACACGCCCGACAGACTCACCCGAAAATAAACTAAACGTTCGAGTTCGGTTCCATCTCGCTCGCTTAAGGTCGATAATGAATCCCGTTGATCGGTTAGCCGATTTGGTTCTTCAAGCGATTGAAGTTAGTGAGTCCGTCTCACGATTCTGTCCCTCGTCGTTGCTCAGGAGCACTCCAAGTCAGTAATAACCGGGAAACACCCAAAACCTCAACGGAGCGGTCCAACTTACCATGGGGCAAGTTTATGGGCGCCTCGTTGGGATTCTCTCCAGCAAAACAAAACAACGTTCCCAGTGCGATTGCCCTGAACTGGTGTAGCAATGCCCCTCGGGCGTTTTGATCAGGCAATTTGTGCCACTCATTTATCGGCAAGTCTTTCATCGGCAAATCGTGAGCGGTTACGAAGTTTCAGTGTCCCACACTCCCAACAATTTCACTCGATGGCTCAAACGCTACTGGCCCGCTGCGCTGATCGGCTCGTTGTGGCTGTGGATGTTCTGGCCAATGATCAGTGGCCAGGCGGTGTGTGGTTTTCGCGATTCGGCCTATTTGTACTACCCGCTTTTCAAGTGGATCGACAGCGTTTGGGCATCCGGTGAGATCCCGCTTTGGAATCCGTACTGCAACTATGGCCTGTCTGTCGTGGGCGATGGGTCCAGCAGCGTGTTCTATCCCGGGAAGCTGATTTTCCTGTGCCGTTTCCTCAGCTTTCCGTCGCGTTATGGAATCTATTTGTCGGTTCATGTGTTGATTGCGGCGGCAGGAGCCTATCGTTTTGCTCGCGTGATGAAAGCCAACCAAGCCGGCGCGACGCTGGCTGCCGTCTCGTATGCGTTCGGCGGAAGTGTGCTCTTTCAAGTGACCAACGTCATCTACCTCGTCAGTGCGGCATGGCTGCCGTTCGCGTTGGCGCTCGTCTGGCGAGGCATCTTGGGTAGCGATTGGCGATCGACCGTTTGGGCCGGTGTCGTTTGTTCAGTGATGATTCTGGGCGGTGATCCACAGATGGTTTACCACGTGGGATTGATCGCAACGGTCAGTGTTCTGTTTCACTTTTGGGCGAGAAGGCGCTGGCTGTTGAAAAACAACCGTTCTTCATACCGAGAATCGTATCGCTGGTTGACGATCGCGGGTGCTCGTTTGGTGTTGATGATCATCGTCACATCATGCCTAGCGGCAATCCAGATCCTTCCAACGGCTCATTGGGCCGAGCGCAGCGAACGAGCGGCTACGGGTAAGATTTCGAATGTCTTTCAAGCGTGGAATTATGCTCAAACGATCGCTGAACCAAGGTCGGAGGATTCTCGGTTAGTCATCTATCTTCACAGAATTGTCTCTCAGTCATTATTTGCTCCCCCCGTAAGCGGTACCCTTAAAGACGCCACGTATCAATTCAGCCAACCGCCGTGGAGTATCGCAGAATTGGTTTTCCCAAATGTGATGGGGAAACCGTTTCCAATTCACCAGCGGTGGAGCGATGGGTTACCAGCCGCCGAACGAATCTGGACCCCATCCATTTACGCGGGGGTACTGTCGGTGGTGTTGGCATTGAGCCAGTTCAGCTTGTGGGGAAAACGCAAGCGACACGTCTGGCTATGCCGTATCGGTCTGTTCTTTGCTTTGGCATCGTTCGGTTGGTTCGGATTGGTGTGGACATTGAACGAAGGATTGACGGTCGCTGGCTTGAGCGGACTCGCGGTCGGCGGGATGAAGATCGGACCTCAAGTCGGCGGCTTATATTGGTTCATGACGACCTTGCTGCCCAAGTATTTCATGTTTCGTTACCCTGCCAAACTATTCGTCGTCGCCAGCTTAATGATTTCCGTGTTGGCAGGCTTGGGGCTGACTCGGACAACGAACACAAGCTCGACGCGCAAGCGAGTGGATCTTTCAACAGCCATGAATCCACTCGCTTGCGCGTCGAGCTTATATTGCGGCCTGATCGTCGGCGTTTTCTGCGTGGCGGGCCTAATCGCATTGCAAATCGCACCGGTCGAGTCGTGGCTGCGACGGGTTCGCCCAAACCTGTTTTTCGGACCGCTGGACGTTGAAGAAACTGTTGCCGGGTTAAGCCTGTCGGTCACTCAGCCATTGATCGTGCTGGCGATTGTCGTCGGATTACTGTGGCTATCGAGAATCAGGCTGCGAACAACGATCGCTCCGACAAATCCAAACCTGATGCCCATCGTAATCGTGCTCCTAACCACGTGTGAGGTTGCGTTTGCCAATCATTGGATGCTTGCTCAAGTCGATTCGAGTGTCTTCGAAGCTCCAACGGAAATCGGGAAACGGCTGAAGCAACTGAAAGCCAACCACCCAGACAAGATCCCTCGCATCTATCGCCCGTTCAATGTGCAGGCTCGTGAACAGGCGTGGCCCTATAAATCATCGCCCAGCCGTTTGCGAGAAATCGTCACTTGGCAACGAGAAACTCTTTTCCCCAAACATCACCTCGAACACGGTGTTGCTTTGTTGGGCAGTTTTGGTTCCGTCTGGCCCGCCCGGTATCGATTTCTGACTGACAACTTGAACCAGGAGTTTGTTGAAAAGGGATACTTGCTCAGCCCAATGCCATTCCGACATCGCTTGGCTGGGCAGATGATCGAAGACCGAGCAACTGACTCGTTAGAGCTGAAACACGAAACACTTCTCGTGAAAGCCGTTGAAGTCCTACCTGAAAGGAACCGGTTTACTGACTCATTCGGGGCGCTCAATGGCCCGTGGACAATCGCATCACAAATGGACGGCAAGACGAGAATCGAATCGATCGTTTGCTCAGATCGCGAGATCATCGCCGACATTCAAACTGAACAAGACCTCCAGTTGCGAATTTGCGTGCTCAATGACGACGGCTGGAAAGCAACAACCACAGAGACTCGGACGGAGCCTCACTCGCCTGAAGAAAGTAACCAAGAATTACCGATCGAGTGTCTCAACGGTTCATTCACAACGACCCTGACCATCACACCGTCACCAGACCAGATCGGTATGCGGGTCGATCTCCCTCCCGGTCATCACGCCGTTACGTTCACGTACTCGCCTCGCGAATTCTGGATCGGCTGCTGGATCAGCGGAGTGAGTTGGCTGGTGCTGGCAACTACAGTCCTAGTGAGGTGGAGAATCAGGCGAAGGAGTCGATAATCCTCGACCTAAATTTCAGAAAAACTGAATCTCAATTCGACACCAATGCACTCGAAGTCGTGCTAACTTGTGCGCACTCGTGGTTAGAAACATTTCACGCCCAAACAAGAGAAACATGATGACTCGATTGATCACACTAATAACTGCGACAGCAATTGGCCTGATTTCCACCGCGCCCGCGATGGCTCAGGACAAGCACCACGAAACCGCTGTCAAACGCTACATCGAGAAACTTGATCCTCAACTGGACAAGCTGATCGATATCGATTCGCCGATCGAGGTACTCTCAAGTGGACATCAATGGACGGAAGGTCCGGTTTGGATTCCTTCTGACAAGGCTTTGCTTTTTTCCGATGTGCCACGCAACAAGATTCACCGCTGGAAAGAAGGGGAAGGCACAGCAGTCTTCGTCGACAAAAGCGGCTACGAAGGTCCGGCTCAATCGCGTGAGCCGGGGTCGAACGGGTTGATGCTGGACAACGAGGGCAACCTGATCGTCTGCGACCATGGCAATCAGCGGGTGTATCGACGCGAATCCGATGGGACTCGAACAACTTTGATCGATCGATTTGAAGGCAAGCACTTCAACAGCCCGAACGATCTGGATATCGACAAGGTCGGAAACATCTACTTCACCGACCCACCTTACGGTTTGGGTGATCCCTCGAAAAGTGAACTCGGTTTTTTCGGAGTCTACCGATTAAGCCCGGACGGCAACGTCAAGCTACTGGTCAAAGATTTGCTTCGCCCCAACGGTGTCGCACTTTCTCCTGATGAAAAAACTCTGTACGTGGCTCAGTCGCACAAGCCTGCTCCCGTATTCATGGCGTATCCGATCCTTGACGACGGGGCCGTGGGCGAAGGAAAAGTGCTGTTCGATGCCAGCGAGCATGCGAAAACCTCTCCCGGCATGCCGGACGGAATGGCGATCGACAAGGAAGGTAACTTGTGGGCAACCGGTCCGGGCGGAGTCATGATCATCTCGCCCGATGGCACTTTGCTTGGTCGCATCATGATGGGCAAGAAAACGGCCAACTGCACGTTTGGCGGCGGTGGATCGATTTTGTACATGACCTCGTCGGATAACGTTTGCCGAGTAAAAACAAAGACACTCGGCAGAAAGTATGTTCAGAAAGGCTTGGCTCAATGAGCCGCTTTCGATGTTTCGACCAAAGTCGAGACCAAACGCGAAGCCTCAAACGATAGAAATGCTCAAGTGATAGAAATGTTAAGAGCTTTATTGTTTAATGGAGTCGGTGGTTCTTCTCGACGAAGTTGACGAACCACCGTTCCGGTTTCTATCTTGCCGGCCACTCAACCTTAACCGTCAACCCATTGGAAGTCACGATGCCGCGATCCAGCGATTCTTTTGCTTTGTTTGCTCTGATGGGTTTGAGCTGCCTGATGGCGAGCGGCTGTGCCGATTCAAAACCGAGTGATTCATCGAACAATGTCGGGGACAGAAAATACACGATTGGGTTTGTGCAAACAGGATCCGAAAGCGATTGGCGGAAGGCGCATTCGGATTCCGTCCGACAGGCAGCTGAAGATGCAGGATACGAGCTGAAATTCGCCGACGGTCAGGGAAAACAGGAAAACCAAATCAAGGCCCTCAGTTCGTTTGTTGCCCAACGAGTCGACGCGATCATTCTATCGCCGCTGGTGGAAACTGGTTGGGACAACGTGCTGGAGAAAGCCGCTCAGCGAAACATTCCGGTACTCATTCTTGATCGACAAGTCGAAGTGGAAGACGAATCACTGTTCGTGACCTACATCGGTGCCGACACGTACAACGAAGGTCGCTTGGCTGCCGAGTGGTTAATCAAGAACACCGATGGCAAAGCAAAAGTGGTGGAACTACAAGGCACACCCGGTGCGTCGCCTACACTCAACCGCTACAAAGGTTTCCGCGATGTGATCAAGGATCACCCTAGCATCGAAATCATTGCCAGTCAGAGCGGTGATTTTCGACTGTCCAAGGGCAAGGAGGTCATGGAAGCGTTGCTTAAAACTCATGGCGACGATGTGGAAGTCGTATACGCCCACAATGATGACATGGCCATTGGAGCCATTCAAGCGATCGAGGATGCAGGCAAGAAGCCGGGCGACGACATCGTGCTGGTTTCGATCGACGGCGTGAAAGCAGCATTTGAATCCATGGTCGAAGGCAAACTGAATTGCACCGTCGAATGTAATCCGCTGCAGGGACCGATGGCGATGGAAGCGGTCGCAAAAATTCTCGCAGGCGAAGCCGAAGACATGTCCAAGCGCCAGATGATCAAGGACGAAGTCTACGATCGTTCGGTCGCAAAAGATATCATCGATTCGCGGAAATATTGACTTTCATTTGCTGCCGTACGGCACTCCTTTTCGACGTTTTCATCCGCATGGCACCATTGCTTTCGATCCGGAGTCTTGAAAAACGATTCCCCGGCGTGATTGCACTGGCGGGCGTTGATTTCGAACTACAGCGCGGAGAAGTCCATGCGTTGATGGGCGAAAACGGAGCCGGAAAGTCAACGCTGATCAAGGTGCTGACGGGCGTCCACGCACGAGATGGCGGCATCGTCGAACTGGACGGCGTTTCCATCAAGGCATCGTCACCTCGCCACGCGGAATCGCTCGGCATCAGCACGGTTTATCAGGAAGTCAACCTCGTCCCACAACTGTCGGTCGCCGAAAACATTTCACTGGGCCGCCAACCGAGGCGCTGGGGATTGATCAGCTGGCGACGCCTTGCACAAAAAGCAGATACCGCTTTGAAACAACTTGGCTTGAGTCTTGACGTGCGACGGCCGCTGTCCAGCTACTCGATTGCGATCCAGCAACTCGTTGCAATCGCACGGGCAATTGATATCGATGCCAAAATGCTGATTCTGGACGAGCCGACATCCAGCTTGGACCAGCAAGAAGTCGAACTCTTGTTCAGTGTTATGAATCGCTTGCGCGATCAGGGAATGGGCATTGTATTCGTCACTCATTTCTTGGATCAGGTTTACGAAATCAGCGACCGAATCACCGTCTTGCGTAGCGGAGTCAACGTCGGGACAGCCGCAACCGGGAACATGGATCGGCTGGGCCTGATCCAACGCATGCTTGGAGCGAAATGGTCGGCTGATACAGTGGAAGGCCAAACTCGCCCTGAGAAATCGCTTGACGACAAATTGATTGTGCTGCAAACCAGACAGCTTGGACGACGAGGGAGTATTGAACCGTTCGATCTGCAGATTCGTGAAGGTGAAGTTATTGGCTTGGCCGGATTGCTGGGATCAGGTCGAACGGAGTTGGTGCGATTACTGTTCGGGCTCAACTCTGCCTCGACCGGCACGCTGGAAGTCGACGGCCAACCGGTAAGTCGTTGGTCACCACGAAAAGCCATCGATGCAGGATTCGCTTTTTGCCCGGAGGATCGAAAACGTGAAGGATTGGTCGAGCAACTGACTGTTCGCGAAAATATTCTGCTGGCCATGCAAGCAGCACGCTCGGTTGGTTCGCCGGTCCCACTACGTCGACAACTGGAAATTTCGCGGACGTACGTTGATCAGTTGAACATCAAGACGCCCGGCGTGCACACTCGAACCGCAACCCTATCCGGAGGAAACCAGCAGAAGGTTCTTCTGGCTCGTTGGCTGGCGACTAAACCTCGACTGTTGATTTTGGACGAACCGACTCGTGGAATCGACATCGGGACCAAGGCCGAAATCGAAGCCTTGATTTGTGAATTAAGTGCAGCGGGGCTTGCCGTCGTGCTTATTTCCAGCGAATTAGAAGATCTGGTGCGGTGTTGTGACCGAGTCGTGGTGCTACGCGACCGTCACGTCGTGGGCGAAGTCACGGGAGACGAACTGAATCAGCGATGCATGATGGAGATGCTTGCTCATCATGACGGCACCTGAAATTGAATCCAACGGGTTGTCACGTTCCCAGTTGACTCGTTCGACAGCGATCTGGCCCTTGTTCGCATTGGGGGCGCTGCTGTTGCTCAACGCATTCGCACTGCCTTCGTTTTTCGAGCTGGAATTTCTCGACGGGAATCTTTACGGAAGTCTGGTCGACGTACTCAATCGAAGCTCGATCGGTGTCGTCCTTGCCGTTGGCATGACGCTGGTCATCGCAACCGGTGGCGTCGATCTGTCCGTCGGATCCGTGCTTGCCATCACCGGGACAGTTGCGGCAACCTTGATGGCAAAGACCGAACTGGGAGTCACCACGGCGGTGCTGATCTCAATCGCGGTGGCAATGTTAGCCGGAGCATTAAACGGGTTACTCGTAACATCGCTGAAGATCGAACCGGTCATCGCGACGTTGGTATTGATGGTTTCCGGCCGTGGTATCGCAAAGTATATCGCAGGCGAACAGGTGATCTCTGTTCCTCGCGACGAAGCGTTTGCTGCCTTCGATTGGATCGGCAACGGGCACCTGTTCGGGCTGCCTGTCCCGACTTTACTCGCCCTTTCACTGGCCTTGGTCACGTTCTTTGTCGTACGAAAGACTTCAATCGGATTGCTGATCGAGTCAGTCGGAGGCAACGCGGCGGCCAGTCGAGCAACCGGGATCAACGATCGAATGGTCAAACTGTTCGTCTATGTTTTTGCTGCCTTCTGTGCGGGCGTCGCGGGCTTGATTGACACGGCTTACATCAACGCGTCCGACCCCGTTAACGCGGGAGTGTTCACGGAGTTGGATGCGATTTTCGCCGTGCTGGTCGGCGGAACCGCACTGACAGGAGGTCGTTTCTCGCTGACGGGATCGATCGTCGGAGCCATTTTGTTGCAGACGTTACTGACGACCATGTATGCGTACGGCGTGGCCTCGGATGTGGCTCCGGTTCCCAAGGCAGGCGTGATTCTGATCGTTTGTCTGCTGCAGTCAACGAAAGTCCGAACCTGGTTCAGGAAACGTGCGAGAGGCCAGCAAGGGAATCCCGCTACGGCGTTCTCTTCACCGGCCGACTCTTCATCCGAGGAGGCATCATGAATCAGCGATGGAGTAAGCTCGTCTCGACAGCTTCGACGGCCAGCGTGCTGCTGCTACTTTGGATCGTCGCGGGACTCGCGTTCGATAATTTCTGGTCACCATTCGTGGTTGCCGATCTGTTTTCTGAGAACGCCTTTCTGGGTATTTCTGCAATCGGAATGACCTTGGTGATTCTTTCCGGCGGGATCGATCTTTCCGTCGGCTCCGTTATCGGATTCACTACCATTTTTGTTGCAACATTGATCACGGATCATTCGGTCTCGCCATGGCTTGCATGGTTGACGGCGTTACTGATTGGCACCGGATTTGGAGCGATGATGGGTTTTCTGATTCATGTTTTTGAGCTACCCGCATTTCTGGTCACGCTGGCGGGTTTGTTTTTTGCTCGCGGGATGGCATTTTTCGTCAAACCGGAATCGGTCCAGATTCGCAGCGAAACCTATGAGTGGCTTTCATCTTGCGCCGTTCCAACCGGTGGTGGTGCGGAACTGGAATTGACAACTTTGATTCTGCTGAGCGTTTTCGCAATAGCGTTGGTGACCCTGAATCTGACTCGATTTGGTCGGAATATCTTTGCCATCGGCGGCAGCCAATCGTCCGCACAGTTGATGGGGTTGCCGGTTGGCAGAACCAAAGTGCTGGTCTACGCAATCAGCGGATTCTGTTCCGCGTTGGCAGGGATCACGATGACGCTGTACATGGATTCGGGCAATCCGATCAACGCCACAGCGCTTGAACTGGATGCGATTGCAATCGTCGTCATCGGAGGCACGTTGCTAAGTGGCGGCGTGGGCGGTGTCACCGGAACGATGTTGGGTTTTTTGATCTATGGCACGATCTACCAGATCACGTATTTCGCCAGCCTCAGCTCTTCGCTGGCCACCATCGCAATCGGCGCGTTGCTGCTGACATTCATCATGCTGCAACGATTGATCGTGGCTCCGGCCGAAGCAGAATGAAAATGACTCAGGGCTTGTCGTTCATCAATTCGCATGGATGAATCGGATGAACACGAACTTCGACACGACGGGCAGATTTCTGAAATGGAATCGTGAGTCGCGATGATGTTCCATGTGACAATGCGCTACTAGAAACATAAGGTCACGTCTGATCGGTCGTCGCGTACTGGCGGCTGGTGACGACGATGGCTCCGACGAACAAGCAAGTGCATCCAAGGATCGCCAGCGCGGACAGATGCCAAGCATCGGGCCACGGCGGGTAGATCCCTTCGAATTCCTCTCTCTTGTCTGGTAAGAACCAGCCTAGCCAACTGATGCCTAGGGTTCGCAGGTGCAGGCTGACGGTGAACTTGTTCACGACCGCGGGCACGTTGGCTAGGAACAGATCGGACAGCAACACGTAAGCCGCCGACACGACCATCGCTCGCTTGATAAAGATCGTCCCGATCATCGAGAAAATTGCAGCGTAGACGGCACACGCGATAAGATAGATTCCGACCAGTGAAATCCATTTGCGAGCTGGTTCTTGGATGCCCAGATAGTGATTGACGATCGCCATGCAGATCGAAAGTGAAATAACTGAAACCAGAAACGAGACCAAAAACGCGGTCACGAACTTACCAAAATAGGTCGCCAACCTTCCGCCCGGACGACTGGCCAGAAAGCCCCAGCTTTTTCCCTCCAGTTCGGAATAAATATTCGCTGGCGCCCACAGCAACAGTGTCAGCACGCAAACCATCGACACTAGGAACACGATCGCAAAAGTCGAAAATGCGTGGACAGCAGCCACGGCTTCAGGAAGAGTAGCATTCACCATTTGTGGGCCACGAATCAGCAGCAGCATCATCGCGCCGGGGAAAAGTGTCAGCAAGGCAGACACGGCCAGTCGCTGAGGCGTCAGTGAGCGATCGATCTCGAATTGGCACGTTGCCAGTGTCCCTCGAATCAAGTTAATCATGAATTCACACTCTGCTTTATTTCGCCGCGATGAATTTTCATTAACGTTGCGAACAACGACTTGAGCGAATCATCGGTTGAGTTCATCTCTGACACCTGGACACCTGCTTCGCGAATCAACGCGGGCAGACTTTCGTACACCTTGGATGCGGACCGAGTCGTGACGTTCATGCCAACGCCATCATCGGCCAACTCAATGGATTCAATTTCGCAACGTTCAAGCATCAACCGAGCCAGTGCAGTCGAGTCACTGCACTGAAGAGAAAGCGTGAAAGGCGAATCGGCCAAGATGCGATGAACCTCTTCGGGCGAACCGGAAGCGAGCAGGCGACCTCCGGAGATCAGCAGAAACGAAGGTTGCACCGCTTCAATCTCATGCAACACGTGACTCGCAAGTACGACGCTTTTGCCCGAGTCAGCCCATTGTTTGACAAAGTCAACCATCTCATGTCGACCGACGGGGTCGAGCCCATTGAAGGGCTCGTCAAGAATCAACAGATCGGGTTGGTGAGCAATCGCCTGAGCAATTTTGGTTCGCTGCCTCATGCCCAGCGAGTAACTTTGAATCGGTTGGTCCATGAACGCCGTCATGCGAACCTGTTCAAGCGCCGCGACCGCCATTTTTCCTGCGGATCGCGATCCGATACCATGCATTTTAGTCAGGTAAGTCACCCATTCTCGCCCGGTAATTCTTGGGTAGTAGACATCGGTTGAGGGACACAGGCCGACGCGTCGTAACAGGTGACTCCGTTTCCAAGGATCTTTGCCGAAGAGCCGCACCCTTCCCAAAGTCGGCTTCAACTGGCCAAGGATCAGATTGATCAGCGTCGTCTTCCCCGATCCGTTGGGCCCCAGTAATCCGTACGTGCCCTGCGAAAGTGACAGGCTCATGTCATTGATGCCGATCACGTTCTGATAGAGTTTTGTGGCGTTTTGAAGTTCAATCAT
>CALFWL010000138.1 GCA_937928215.1 uncultured Pirellulaceae bacterium
GCCGGGGAGTCGCGCCCTCACGGGCGCGTGGATTGAAACTCCCGGATCGTTTCGTGCTTTTGCTTCCATTGCTGTCGCGCCCTCACGGGCGCGTGGATTGAAACCGTCTAACAGCGATCAGGAAACTTACGGCTGGTTGTCGCGCCCTCACGGGCGCGTGGATTGAAATATCCGGTTCTCAGTTCTCGGGTTGCGGCGTGTGAATTGAAACGTCGGACGTTTTGCATATCTGCATTGCTTCAACGGGAGATCCCAACCAAAAACCGGAAGATGATGCACGTCCATGGACCGCTAACATGGGAAAGCAGGCTATACCGCGAGCAACATGGTTTCGCTCTGGTGTAAGCGTCTCTGGCTGCCATTGGGCGTTTGGTCCTTGACTGGGCACCGGCCGGGCAGACGGATTATTTACGCTTCCCGTCGCTCTGGTCGCACTCAGTCTGCGGCGGTGATTTCTTGAACGCTCGCCGGATAAAAAACGCTCTCACGTAAGCCGCCTTCGTTCAGACAAACTCGCCTTGCGAGCGACGATTCAGGAGCATGCGACAAATGAGGGTTGCCGTTCGTTCCGCCAAAATTGAGCGAAACGTTGCTTTCGCGGAGCGAAAGACGACTATAACAAACCGCTCGACCCTTAGTTCGTCTTTCACATTTTTCCATAATCTCGCTACGCGAGGGCTGCTTTTTTGGGGAATCGCTGACGCTTGCCTCGAAAATGACAGATCAGAAATCGCCACAAACGTGAGTGAAATCAATTTCTTCGAAAGTCGAACTTAGCACTCGCCAAGAAATAAATGACGGATTTGAGTACTCGAAACCCACGTGTTTCACCGCCTAATCGCCTTACAAATTCGCAGGTTATTGTTTCGCGAGTGCTTAGGGATTTCACCCCATCAACAGAAGGTTTTTACGGCGCCGCTGTCATTCGAATAGAACGACATTGAAGCACAGGAATTTCTACCTTCTACCAAAGCGAACACGCGTTGCCAAACAGCCAAGGTGATCGTGGGCTTGCGGCAGATGGAACGTGACCGAAGTGCTTGACTGTTGCAACCACAAGATTCTCCAACGACGGCAGCCGCGATCTTGCGTAAAAACATGCACGACCGGGTGAAGCGAGAAGACGGTATCAACGCCAATCAGCGCCACTGAAAACCATGTTGCACGATGCGGAACCTACCAGCCAACGCTCCATTGGCAACACGCGTGCAACGATAGCGCAACCGAGCATGGCCGAACCACGAAAGACGCGAAACACACGAAAACACTCAGCGATCCAAGCTGCGATCCATCAAAGTTCACGCGCCTTCCGCGCGACATCAATTCTCCAATGGCAAACGAATCAGCCGAAGAGAAAACACGAACGAAGCCAAGCCACACACAATCCACGCGGCATCGCCATTTAGGTCTCCATACCGCGCGCCGCTGCGCGGCGAACAACCAATCAACGCTCCAAGGGATTTACATTTCAAAGGAAAGAAATGTTTGACCGAAGGAAGTCCGCGCCGTTCGGCTAGCGTCGTGCAACGGAACTCTTGACGACATTTGCTAAAATGGGTCGCGTACCTCGAACTTCTCTACTTCAGATTGTCAAACTGACAAAACTCGAATCTAAATGGACGGTTGCTTTGCCAGTTTCGCAGGACAAACAAAAAGCCACTCGAGCAAATCGCTTGAGCGGCTTCATGTGGGCATTGATTTCGAAACTTTCATTTCAAAATCGGAGCTGGTCATCAAATTGATTATGCTCGCCGACGACGTACGAACATCGCAATGCTTCCCAAACCAAGAAAGGCTAGAGATGTAGGCTCTGGAATAGCCGCAGTGGAGGTTGAAATCGTTACATTGTCGACCGAAGGGAAATTGCCTACGATACTATTCGTGGTGAAAGTTAGGGAGTCCACTAGAAACCCGGCACCGTTAGTCCCAAAGTTGGTGGTTTCAAAAACGTCTGTACCTCCAGTTGTCGGAGTGATAACCTGCGAGAAAACGCTACTTCCATCCAAGAAGCCTGCAACAGAAAACGTCGAGCCGTTGAAGTTTGAAAAGTCGATAGAAAGTAACGTAAAGTCAATTGGGCCTCCGCCACTAGCACTGTTTACCACGATCCCATCATCCGTGATGTTTGCATTTGCGGGATAGAACAGAAAACCGTTCACCGGAGAAGGCGGATTAGACCCAGGCATACTACGAGCAATTGAGTTTGCGTTGGTCACGAGCGTCAAATCTCCGACCGTTGACTCGGCGCTCCCAAACACTGAGGGCTCACCAATAAAGTCACTGAAATCGAAGGTCACGTTCTGAGCGTGAGCTTCAACGGAAAACAATAGGAGCAAAGCGGCTAACGAGGCAGCCGAAGCGAAATAGCGAATCATGCTGATCTTCTTTCTCTTTCAAGTGTTGTTAAATACTTCCCGCGAGCTCAATCCGCAGATTGTAAATTGTTAACATGAAAAGCTAACAGGAAATGGTAGGGCCTTTTGAGATTATACATGCAGGATTGGTTATTGTTAACAATAAAAACCCCCTATTGCTGTTTTTACAGGGAAATTGTTGAACTTGAGGCATTAGAAGGGGGGGACTGGTCCAATAGTGTTCGGCACGTGAATTGCATTGAGATTGTTGTTGACTCGCAGAACGGGATTTGGCCAGTAGGAACTGGCTCGCGATTGTAAGAATTACCAACGAGCATGTAAGAATGTGCCTTGGTACCGCCGGAGCTAGTTTGATGGCAGCATCGACGTCGAATCAGCTCGAAGAGCGCGACATTCACGGCCTGAAGCACTTTTCGAAGATTCGTAAATTGCTCAAATCTCTGCATGAGACTGGCTGCGATCGAGATCGCGCCAACAACCGAAAAGTGCACATGGACGAGTACTGCCTTGGCGTGTTGCTGTACATGTTCAACTCAACCATCACTTCGCTGCGTGGAATTCAACAAGCCAGTGAACTTCGCAACGTACAGAAGAGAAGAAGCAGGGCATCAAACGCGCCTCCCTTGGCGCGTTGAGCGAATCCGTTGCGGTCTTCGGTCCCGAACCTCTACAGCAGATCGCAGTCGATTTTGCCGCCAAAGTCCCCGGTCAATCGAGCCATGAATTCTCTCAAGTCAAACAAACGATTACGGCCGTTGATGGTTCGGTGGTTGATATTCTTGGACGGATCGCCGAACTGGCGTGGGTTCCCAAAAAAGGCAGCCACTACAAGTACGCTTACCGTCTGCACACCCAGTTCGAAGTGCTGCGTGGCGTTCCCAATCGTATCGACGTAACGTCCTCCACCCCCAAGGAGAAAGCCGATGAACATGCGGTGCTTGCTGCGACCCTCGAGCCCGATCGCTGTTATCTCAAGGATCGAGGCTACGCAAAATTCACGCTCTGGAATGATATCAACGCCCTCGGCAGCACCTATGTCGGCCGCATTCGGGACGACTCGATATACGACGTTGTACAACAAAAAGAGCTTACCGAAGAAGACATCGTTGAGGAAGTTTTATCTGATCAGATCGTCACCATGGGAGCGTCGAGCAGGCCCGGAGAAGCTCCCGATCACAAGGTGCGAATCATCGAGTTGCAGGCAACTCTTCATACCAGTCGAGGCAAGTACAAAGGTGGAAGCACGGGACATTCTTCCGGTGGCAAGATGCGACTGGCGACCAACATGCTCGACGCGCCGGCGGAATTGATCAGCAAGCTTTACCGTTTGCGTTGGATGATCGAGCTGTTTTTTTCGCATGGTCAAGATGATGCTTCATTGCAATCACTTGCTGAGCACCAAACAAAACGGCGTTGAGATTCAAGCGTACATGGCGATCATTGCCTGTCTGCTGATTCTGATCTACACCGGCAGCACACCCAACAAGCGGACATTTGAAATGATCTGCCTGTATCTACAGGGCTGGGCCGAGCTTGACGAACTTGAGACCCACATCGCAAAACTCAAGGCCAAGCAAGCGAAAAAAACCAAGGCCTGAGTTCTCGCAGCGATCCCTCTTGCTGACGAGCCGTACGATGCTGCGCGGTCCGTAAATCGAGAACCCAAAGTTTCGGTAAAGCAGCCTCGCTCGTTCGCAAAAAAATCAGCCAAACAGAAGGGCGCACAACAAGCAGACATCGTGCCAAACACTATTGGGCGCGGTTACGACGAGGGCAAGAAAGTTACCGGTCGCAAGCGACACATTCTGGTCGATACGCTCGGCTTGATGCTGACGATTGTCGTACATGCAGCAAATATTCAGGACCGTGATGACGCGAGGCTCGTCTTGGAAAAGTCCATAGGTAAGTTTCCCCGGCTGAAACTTGTTTGGGCCGATGGTAGTTACGCGGGCAAGTTGATCCCCTAGGTTCGGGAGCACTGTCATTGGGTGCTGGAGATCATCAAACGTGATCCCACACGCAAAGGCTTTTATGTCTTGCCACGACGCCGCCGGGTGGTCGAACGAACATTCGCGTGGCTCGGGCGGTGCCGAAGACTCAGCAAAGACTACAAAGAACACGCTCAAAGCAGCGAAGCAATGGCTCAGATCGCCATGATCCGGCTCATGCCACGAAGACTCACTGCAAACGGAGTAGCTGCCACTTCACGATACCAATTCAAAAAACAGGCTCTTAGGCAAATGAACGTCCCCGGTACACCAAAAAATATCTCCGCCAATCCTCATTGACGGAGATATCTGTCTCTTTTCCGACTCGGGGCTCGCCCAGCAATAAACCACAGGGTTCGGATTCACATCGATCGGTTAAAATTGATAATGAACATTTTCCGATCCGGTGACCTACGACCCAAAACGACGACGCTTGGCAATCAAGCCCAAAGCAGACAGTCCCAAAAATGCCAAACTGCTCGGCTCGGGAATTGTTGCAGTACTTCCGTTGGAAAGCTGAGTTGCTGTCACGACAACGGTCTCTCCGGCGTCAAATCCAGCGTTGCTGCCAAGTCCGATAAAAATGCTGAAACGATCGACCGCTTCTGGTGCGTTGACATCCGCAATGGTGAAAGCTCCTGAAAATGTCGAGACGGAACCAACGGTGTCGATCGTCGGTGTAAGGTTAACCCGCTCGCCTTGGCCGTTATTTCCCTCGTTGAGACGATAAGAAAACGACGGTGTGCCACCTGCGGCACCTGCCAAATCCAAAGAAATCGAGTACGAAATTTCATCGCCAGCACTCGCCGCAAACGCAATTGGCGATCCCGCTGTCGCATTGTCTGCCGCTTCAAAACCAATACTCAAAGCGTCAAAATTGTTTGCACCGATCGTCGCAGTGACGGCTGTGCCATCGCTTGACGTGTTCACCGAGTTACGGCCGTAGAAAAAAGTGTCGCCAAGTCTGACATTAGGACCAGCTGTGTCCCCCATACTGCCCAAATCAAGAATTCCCGGCGCCGGAACAATATCGCCGAATGACGTGGAGCAGGAGCATGCCATAAGTGCCAAAGTGGCAACGAAGGTTTTACTGATATTTCTCATGGTGCAGAAATCCTCTTCTTAGAGACTGTGGAAAATGGAACCGTTCTAATTTAGTAGAGTCAATACGTGATAAAATTCATCGAATTTCACGAACGAATACACTCCTTAACCGTCATAACGTACGATCGACGAGACAGTAATACCCTCTAGTGTAAACGAATTGCCGGCAGATTGTCAACAAAATGCATTATTCGGCGGGGATTTTTCTCAATATATGTCGATTGTTCCGGTCCGCGCGTTCCAGAGCCGCAGTCAAACGGACCTGCTCGCTTCCTGTTGGCCGCGTAATAATTGACGGAATTTTGACGACCTTCATGATCGAAATATATTAGCATTTGGTGGTTTTGACCGGAGACGCTCACGTCGTCCAATTACTCGAGGTTTTTGTGCCCGTGCCGTACCTCTAGGCGCCGGCGGCAAGCGAATCTCCCGCAAAGTGTGGTATTGAGTAATCTCGGAATCAAGCTGCTGGCAAAATGACATTTTGGTTCGTCTGTCCTGCAAGAGTTGCAAACCTCACTTTCACCAAATCCTGACGATACACTCAAGCTGTTTGCGTTTTAGGAAAATGCGGTTTCTTCCAGCAAATCCGCTAACGCCACGTTTCGCTCCGCCTAAGCTGGCTCAGGGTGACGAATGTAGCGATATCGGTTTCAAGTGGCGGTGACGAGCTGAATGTGTCAACGACAATGCGACAACTTGTTTCTTGATTCGTGATGATTCATGGGCCAGTCCTTGAAACCCTAATGACCATCCGAGGCATGGCCCGGTTCATTCGCCCCGCACTCGCATATCCACACGCTGACCCATTGCCGGTCCTAGGCCTTGCGAACCAGATTTGGCTCGAAGGGCGTTACGCTCGATACGTCGATTGTCCTGATAAATCCACTCGTCCGTATCCCCGTTTGTCTCGCTTGGAGGGAAACGGCGGCTCCGTCCGGGGCGGTTGTGATGGTCGAGGATTGAATGTTTCGAGGTTGTCACCCCGAGCTAAAGACGGCGGCCCCTCCGAAGAGAGCGAGCAGACACACCCATTCAATTCCATGATGAACCAGAAAAACCTTGCCTCAATGAGCCCGTTTTCTTCCGTTTCAGGCGAGCAACCTTTCGTTCGTGTCGACGGAGCCCTATGATTTCGCGATTCACTTCACGACCAAAAATCGACGATTGCAGCGAAGCCTCGGCAAACCTCGCAATTCTGTCCTCCAACACCAGCTCTCATGACCCAACGCAAAGATATTCGTAACCTCGTCATTATCGCTCACGTTGACCACGGCAAGACCACGCTGGTCGACTGCCTGCTGCGTCAGAGCGGCCAGTTCCGTGACGCTCAATTGCAGGGCGAGCGCATTCTGGATTCAGGCGACATCGAGAAAGAACGCGGCATCACGATTCTGGCCAAGAATATTTCGCTGCCGTACAAAGGTGTCAAGATCAACATCATTGACACGCCTGGTCACGCGGACTTTGGTGGTGAGGTGGAACGAGTGCTGCAAATGGCGGACGGAGCCCTGTTGCTGGTGGATGCCGCCGAAGGCCCCATGCCGCAAACCCGTTTTGTGCTCGGCAAGGCGCTTGAGTCGGGGCTCAAGCCGATGGTGGTGATCAATAAAGTCGACAAGCCCGACGCTCGTACCGCCGAAGTGGTCGACGAAGCCATGGAGCTGATCTTGGAAATGGGCGGGGAAGAATACCTAGATAACTTCCACTTTATTTACGCATCCGCCAAGAACGGATTCGCGACCCACGATCTGGAAAACCTGTCCGGCAATATGGAGCCGCTGCTGGACATGGTGGTCGAGCACGTTCCGCCTCCGACGATCCAGCCGGGTGAGTTCCGCATGTGCGTGACGACGATGGACTGGTCCGAGTTTGTCGGACGAATTGCGGTCGGTCGAATCGAATCGGGGATCGTCAAAAAAGGACAAACCGTCAACGTCATCGCAGCAGACGGAAACCCCGTTACCGCAAAGATCAGTGCGGTGAACTCGTTTGACAAGCTGGGCCGAATCGAAGTCGAACGAGCCGAGGCGGGCGAAGTCGTCGCGTTAATTGGATTGGACAACGTCGAGATTGGCGACACGATTTGTCACACAGACATCACCGATCCGTTGCCACGTATTTCCGTCGACGAACCGACGCTTGAGATGATTTTCACGATCAACAGTTCTCCGTTGGCCGGCAAAGAGGGCAAGTACGTCACCAGTCGGCAAGTCCGTGAACGTCTGACGAAGGAGTTGGAGCGAAACGTGGCGTTGCGAGTTCGTCCGCTTGAATCGGGCGATTCGTTTGCGGTTTCAGGTCGAGGAATTTTGCACCTGGCCGTCTTGATCGAAACCATGCGTCGCGAGGGGTTCGAACTTTCGATCGGAATGCCTCAGGTCGTCGTCAAGAAGGTCGATGGGAAAGACCATGAGCCTTTTGAAACGCTGGTCGTTGAAGTTCCCACTGAGAAGTTTGGTCCGGTCATGGAATTGGTCGGCAACCGACGTGGCGACTTGTTGGAAATGAACGCTCGCGGCGAGTTCACCTTGGCCAGTTTCGTGATTCCCTCGCGAGGCTTGATTGGGTTGCGAACCAAGCTGCTCAATGCGACTCAGGGGACGGCGATCATCAACCATCGCTTCCTGGAATTCCGTCCGCTGGAAGGCGACATCCCAGCTCGAGTCAACGGTGCGGTGATCTCGATGGCGTCAGGCAAAGCGGTTGGGTTTGGCCTGTTCAACCTGCAACAACGTTTCGAACTGTTCGTCAGTCCAGGCGATCAGGTTTACGAAGGCATGATCGTAGGAGAGAATCCTCGCGCGAATGACTTGCCCGTCAATCCGTGCAAGGAGAAGCAGCTGACGAACATGCGAGCGTCCGGCAGCGATGAAAACATTCTGCTCAAGCCACCACGTCAGTTTAGCTTGGAAGCCGCATTGGAATATGTGCAGGACGACGAGTGGGTCGAGGTGACTCCGTCCAAAATCCGACTTCGCAAGCAGTTGCTCAAAGAGTCCGATCGCAAACGTTCCGGCCGCGCCGCCAAGTCATAATCGGCAGCCGTGGCCAGTCGTCTCGATTGGTTCAGGATTTGCGCAGAGGTAGGTCAACGGATAAAAATGATTCGTTGCCAATTTCACTCGAACCGGATAAACCTGAATCCGAGCGTCTGCGGTCATTTCGTCGGGCAAGTCCCTACCTTGCATCGATCGATAGCGGAACACTTACCAGATGTAGCCACGTTCTCCGTGTTCGCCCAAGTCTAGGCCGCGTGATTCAACTTCATCGTTAACACGTAGCCCAACAAGCATCTTGACCAGCACCAGAATGACGGCGGTAGCGATCATCGTGTAAACCGCAGTCAAAACTGCGGCTCCGACTTGGACCCCAACTTGGCTGCCAATCGTCGCGCCATCGGCAAGCCCGGTTCCGCCGAATGACTCAGCGACAAACACGCCGCAAAGAACGGTGCCAATGAATCCACCGACTCCGTGGACGCCGAACACATCGAGCGAATCATCGTAGCGAAGCTTCGTCTTCAACACGGTCGAGAAGTAGTAGCAAATCACGGCTGACGCGGTGCCGATGACCATCGCGCTCAATGGCCCGACGGAACCGGAAGCCGGAGTGATCGCAGCCAGCCCCGCGATCGAACCGGTGGCTGCTCCCAGCACGCTCGGCTTGCCATATTTTATCCAGTCAATCGCCAGCCACACCAGCGTTGCCGTTGAGGCAGACAGATGAGTGACCAGCAGAGTCAACGCGGCACTCTCATTGGCGGCTAAGTGACTGCCCGCGTTGAATCCAAACCAACCGACCCACAACATCCCCGTCCCGATCAGCGTCAGGACCGTGCTGTGTGGTGGTTGAATGGCTTCAGGAAATCCTTTGCGTGGTCCAACCATGATGCAGGCAACCAACGCGGCAAAACCTGCGGTAATATGAACAACGATCCCTCCTGCCAGGTCAATCGCTCCCCACTGAGCAAACAATCCTCCGCCCCAGGTCATGTGGCAGATGGGAAGATAAACCACAATCAGCCAAGCAACGGAAAACAGCATGACCGCACTGAACTTCATTCGTTCAGCAAAAGCACCAATGATCAGAGCAGGCGTGATCACGGCAAACGTCATTTGAAACGCCGCCATTAAAAGTTCGGGAATGGTTCCGGTGACGTTACCAAGGACATGATTGAATCCAAATTTGCTGGCCCCGCCAATAAAAGAGCCGATTCCAATGGCTCCTGGCTCGGGGTTGATGGAATCATCCAGTGCGAGACTGTATCCAAACAAAACCCAGACGATTGACACGACGCCCGTCAGAACGAGGCAGTGCATCAATACCGATAAGATGTTTTTTGATCGGACCAAGCCGCCATAGAATAACGCAAGTCCGGGGATGGTCATGAACAGCACCAACGCGGTGGAAGCAAGAATCCAAGCAGTGTCGCCGCTGTCGATTGGCATCGTGGCATCGATCAGCATGTCCGCAGAAGGTGAGTCTGCCACAAACGTATCGGGCGTGACTGACGCCATCGGTTTCTGGTCGGACTGAGAAAATACATTCGCAGATGAAGACAAAGCGGCAAATAAAATCAGCAGCAGCGTGTATCGACGCGCGCGCGGCGACGGGAGCGGGGTGGTCATGGCTGGTCTCTGTGGGATGGTGGAACCCGTAAACAGACGATCGCAAAATCGTACCACACCTTTAGGGGGACGCAACCATTGCGGTGCCAGCGACGCGCAACTGTCACGGTGCGATCCTATAGGTTTCGAGATCACGATTCCTTGCAGCCGACTGCTAGGTTGATTCGTCAGCCAGCGAGCTACGACTCTCACCGTCGAGCATTCAACTGTATCGATCTGAAACGCTGCGCTGTCTTGGCAGGAGATGCGCGCGCCGCGATTTTCGAGCGTGGCTCGTGCGCTGACCGCAACGTGAAAACCATGTTTGAGCAACGGTCCGTAATTTTTCCGGCATCAAGATCGCAAATGATGCGAGAACACGCGGTCATTCTTTCTCAGATCACGCCAACTACTTCACGGTGGGTACTTACCCGTCCGGGTCGTCAAGCAGCTGCTGAAGCCGTTCACCCAGTTCTGGCGGGAATTTGGCTGGCCATGTCGAGTCAATCAATTCGATCCCGATCATGTCCAACAAATGAACGCGGTCTTTCAAACGAAACGACGTCAGTTTCATCCGGACCAGCATTTCCAGTTCGACAATTGGAAACTCGCCCGCCGTATCGACCTGAGCAACATCCGGGGTTTCGATCGAGTCGTGCTGTTTGACTTTTTCCGATGCGAACAGCAAATGCACTGCGTCACGAACTTTCGCGTTTGGCCCATCAAGGAAAAAATCGACATCCATTGTTTTACCGTGGATGAACCCGTTCGCTTCCATCGCCTCTTTCACGCGACCGAGGTCTTCACGGCGAATCAAGATGTCAACATCCTGAGTGTTCCGCACCGCCGCCTCGTCAACACGAGACACCCACGCGGCAACCGCGTTTCCCCCGACAACGGCAAAAGGAATCCCGGCTTCCGTCAAAATCTTGCTGGTTCGCAGTAGTCGTTGTTTAACTTTTTCCACGGCACGCACCATCCTATCAATGGAAACGGGAGGTAAACTCGACAAATCGATATGGTTTAGGGGACCAGTGCTCATATGCATATCATAACATCAATTCACGGAACGTTCACAAGATTGATCGAGTTTTCTCGCTGGCTTTGCGTCAGCACTCGCCAATCAATAAGTTGCCGGATGAACATGATTCAACGTCGATTTTACGCGAGCGAAATAAAATCAAATCTGGCAAGTATTGTTGGGCAAGTGCTAGGCTCACTGACTCAACATCACCACGTTACTCTGTTGTTTCGTCTTTGTTCTGCTCCACCCAAGGATTTTTCCACGGTGAGCACTGGTCCAAGTACTCGCGGTACACAGGAAACTCTTCGGCGCGTTCCTCAAGCCACGCGGTGGTCTCGTCGATGAGTTCGGCTTCACGTTCCAGCGTAAGTTCACCCGTCAGGATTTTGGTTCGGAGCAACACGAAGTACGTGTCCAGCACATCGCATCGACAGTAATCATTGATACGTTGCAATTGCCCCTCGTTGTACAGATCTTGGACCATGTGGCCCGCGATACCCATCTTGCCCGGCTTTCCGACCAGATTAGCTGCCAGATTAAGACCGCCATTGAATCGACTGGCGCTGAAGTTGGTCATGACTTCCTGCAAGTCCAGATGCGAGCCTTGGTTGTAGCGGTTGCGTTTCTGGTCGTACGTTCTCGCGTTCAAGTTGAACCAGTCGGGAATACTGATGCCAAACCGATAGGCGGCCAGTTCCATCAACGGCAGATCAAATGTACGACCGTTGAAACTGACCAGCGTCGGCATTTTGTAGCCTTTCCAACCGTCCCAAAAATGTTTGGTGATGATGTGCGGTCGGTATTCGGGTGAGTCCAGCGTCACGATGTCGACGATGCGGAAATCAACGGTCAGCTTGATGATGGCGATCGAAATCGGAACGTGGTAGGTGTAGGGAATGAACTCCGACCCGGTTTGTTCCAATCGCTCGGCGGCGTAAACTTCGATTGCTTTGACGGCATCATAAGATTCGGACGGGTAACGAACCTTCGAAATCAATTCGCCATCGGCCACACTCTCAACATCGAACACCAGATAGCTGACGGCGGGGTTTGGCATAGAACGTTGACCTGTAAAATGATGAATCGTCACGCAAGCGTTCACTTTATCTCATTCGATCGGCAATGGAAAGCAAACGGAAGAAACATGGACCAAGAACGACTACTCGAACGCTTTTTGCAATACGTAAAGATTGACACCACAGCGGTGGAAGAGGCGGGACGCTATCCCAGTAGCGATGGCCAACTGGAGTTGGGAAAGCTGCTGGTCGCTCAACTGACAGAAATGGGGGCCGCAAATGTGCAAGTGAACCAGCACGGCATCGTCATGGCCACGGTGCCGGGAAACGTGGAAGGTGCTCCCACTGTCGCGTTCAATGCTCACTTGGATACATCTCCCGAAACCTCCGGATCCAACGTCCAGCCGCAGGTGATCCGTGATTTCGATGGCAAGAATATCGTGCTGTCTGGTGATTCGACCAAGGTGATCACGGCTGCAACTTGCCCTGAGCTACCGCTGGCAAGGGGAAGAACGATCATCACCAGCGACGGCACGACCTTGTTGGGCGGAGACGACAAGGCAGGCGTCGCAATCATGATGGAGCTGGCCGATCACTTGCTGGAAAACTCCGACATCCAGCACGGCCCGGTGCGACTGCTGTTCACGTGCGACGAGGAAATTGGTCGGGGCGTCGACCATGTCGACATCGGGGCGGTGGATGCGACCGTCTGCTACACGTTTGATGGAGGCGGCCAGAATATGATCGATCAGGAAACGTTTTCAGCCGACTTGGCAGTAGTGACGGTCGACGGCGTCAACATTCATCCGTCCATCGGCAAGGGCCGGATGGTGAACGCGATCCGAGTCGCCAGCGATTTCATCGATGCGATGCCTACAGACCTTTCTCCTGAGTGTACCGACGGTCGCGATGGTTTCATGCATCCGTACGTCCTGGAGGGCGGCGTCGCTCAGTCAAGCATCAAAATTCTGCTGCGAGATTTTGAAACAGCAAGGCTTACGGCTTACGCGGATCTGCTGAAACAATTGGCCAATGAAGTTGCTGCCAAACATGCTGGCTCAAGCATCACTGTTCAAGTCACCAAGCAGTACCGCAACATGGCCGAGAGCCTTTCCTCCGAACCCCGAGCGGTCGCGTTTGCCGTCGCGGCACATGAAGCACTTGGTCGCTCGCCCGAACTATCTATCATCCGCGGCGGCACCGATGGGTCTCAGTTGACTGAGAAAGGTTTGCCCACGCCCAACTTGTCATCAGGGCAACACAACATCCACTCGCCGCTTGAGTGGGCATGCCTCGATGAAATGGTTGCCGCCTGCGAGGTCGGTGTGGAGCTGGTTCGGCGATGGGCGACAGCGGGCTCCTGATGCTCTGCATCGTCGAGCTGTTAAATTGAACCGCTTGTTCGTGTTGTCGCGATGATAGCTGCAAAGCCTGTTTTACTCACAAGCCCGGTTTTTCGAGCCGATTTTCTGGTAGTGCCCTCCGCCGCTTGCCACGTCTGATCAGGGAAGAACCGTGACACCGACCTTGCTATCGCGCCATGCTTTGCTGCTTTTTGCTCTACTGGTCGTCGTTCCGATTTCCGGACGATCAATCTTTGCCCAAGCGCCGATCGCAGGAGCCGGACCAGAAATTCGCAAAGCGAAGGTTCCGGTTGTGCAGGCGAAGACCACCCTACGCGTGGTCAAGCCTTCGGTCGACGCTGGTCCCATTGAGCCCGATTCGATCAAGCGTTTTACGGACGGATCGGATTTCTATCCAAACGTTGGGGTTCACTTGCAAAACATGGTGGCGACGGTCGACCCTCAGGCCACCGACGCGGGACTGGACGCACTTCGCAAGGGAGGCAACGCGATTGATGCCGCGATTGCTGCGTGCCTGACGTTGGGAGTCGTCGATGGTTACAACAGCGGCATTGGCGGTGGATGCTTTATTCTGGTTCACACGGCCGACGGCCAATTGCACGCGATCGACGGAAGAGAAACTGCTCCCGCGGCAGCCCATCGGGATTTTTATCGCGACCATCAAACCGATACCGTGAACCCAGAAGCGTCACGACTGGGGCCAAACGCCGTTGCCGTTCCCGGCGCTCTGAAAGCGTTCGAAGAAGCGGTTGATCGTTTTGGAGAACTCGAACTATCGGATCTGCTCCTTCCCGCCGCCCAGATTGCGGAGGAGGGATTCGCGGTCAGCAACGTGTACTTTCGACGCGAACTGAAAGTTCTGGATGAGATCCGCAAGTTCCCCGAGACAGCCCGAGTGTTGCTGACTCCTGAGGGGCAACCACTGCCACCCGGATACGTTTTGCGTCAGCCGGACTTGGCCAAGACCTATCGTAACATCGCACAACAGGGAACCGGCTGGTTCTACCACGGCCCGTTCGCTCAAACCGTCAGTCGCTGGATGCAGTCGAACGGTGGAGCGATAACCGAATCCGATTTTGCAGCTTACAAAACCGTCACTCGTCAGCCGCTGCGAAGCACTTATCGCGGCTTTGAAGTGATTGGGTTCCCTTTGCCAAGTTCGGGCGGTCTGCATGTGACGCAGATATTAAACATGTTGGAATCGTTTCCACTTAGGCAGATTCACCAGACCGATCCAGTTCAAGCAATGCACATCGTGGCCGAAGCGATGAAGCTGGCGTTTGCCGATCGAGCCTACTGGCCTGGTGACCCCGCGTTCGTGGATGTGCCATCCAGTTTGATCTCTCGCGAGTACGCAGCGGCTCAGATTGATAAAATTGACCCTGATCAGGTCACGCAGGTGGTCTCGCACGGTCAGCCGCCCAATCCCACCGATGTCTTTGTCGATCGGCACACGACACACATCTCCACCGCCGACGCAGAAGGCAACTGGGTCGCGATCACATCCACGATCAATACCAGCTTTGGTTCAAAAGTGATTGTGCCCGGCACCGGAGTGATCCTGAACAATGAAATGGATGATTTCTCGATCGCTCCAGGGGTGCCCAATCATTTCGATCTGATCGGCAACGAGAATAACAGCGTGCAGGCGGGAAAACGCCCGCTTTCCAGCATGAGCCCAACCATTGTCTTGAAAGATGGACAGCCCGTGCTAACGGTCGGGGCCGCTGGCGGCCCGAAGATCATCACTCAAGTCCTGTGGGCATTGATCAACACGATCGACTTCGGAATGACTCCCGGCCAGATCATGGCTCAGCCCCGAATCCATCACCAATGGTCGCCCGACTACCTGCGAGTCGAATCGACTCTGCCGATGGAAACCCGCAATCGATTGCACTCCTTCGGGCACGAGCTATTCATTGCCGAATCGAACGAAGTTGGCGTCTGTCAGATGATCACGTTCGATCCCGCCACTGGGCGTTTCGTCGGCGCTCACGACGCTCGAGTTCCGGGCAAAGCATCGGGCGTCAGTGTGCCGTCAAAAGAACAGCCATCAGGATCGCCGCTCAGGCAAGCGATGGCGACGGATCGATGATAATTACACGACCCCGGCATTGGAATACGAGGCTGACTGGATCGCTTGGTTAATCACCGGCTTGGGATCATCAAATGATGTCGCTGATTCCACGAGCTCGCCTCGCAGAATCTGTATCCGATCCGGAGCCTCAATCCCGATGCTGACTGTTTTACCCTGAACTTTTAAGACCTTGACAGTGATGCCAAGTTCAGGAAATAAGATTGATTCACTCGTGCGGCGAGAGAGTACTAACATTTGACCATCCTTGAAAAGTTTTTGACGCGTGAACATGCCACGCGTTCGTTCGCAATGAGGTCCGAATCCGGTAGATCAATCAAATCATTTGAAAAGCGGACGGGCCTTAGAACGCAAAAGGAGCGCCAAACTTTCGGCCAAAGCAGAAAAATGCTCGAATTGATTGGTGTAGCGACGGATTGCCTCGCCTGATTCCCCTCGATGCTCCAATTTGAAGACTTTTTGCTAGCGTCGCCAGCAAAGGGATGAATAGCACCGCGGGCAACGGGTCTGATTTTGATCTTTGGTTGATCATTTTGAGACCGCGACGTCAGCCGCCTGAGAGGCCTTTTTTGTCTCGCCTTCTGAATGAAAGCGTCTCTCAAAAGCGTTTCTGGTGAACCGGTACGCGAACAGAACTGGCAACTTGGCCGCACGACCGGCTTTTCTGATGTCAAAACCTCGTAAA
Source organism: uncultured Pirellulaceae bacterium (assembly GCA_937928215.1). Taxonomy (GTDB): domain Bacteria; phylum Planctomycetota; class Planctomycetia; order Pirellulales; family Pirellulaceae; genus Mariniblastus. The sequence goes on from CALFWL010000138.1 coordinate 16,262, forward strand.
ACCTACGGTGGATGCGATTCAGCCACTTGATTTTCTGACACAGTGTCAGAAAATGCTGACATGGGAACTCTCAGTCCGAAAAAACTGGAAATTCAGAAGCGAGAGCAAAAGATCCTCGACGCCGCTCGACCGATCGTGGTCCGCGAGGGTTATCAGGCGCTCAGTATGGAACGAATTGCGGAAGCCGTCGAGTATTCGCGCGGGACGATCTACAACCACTTTTCGTGCAAGGAGGAGATCATCATCGCGTTGGCTCAAAAGGGAGCAGCCAAACGAGTCGACATGTTCCGAATCGCAGCGTCGTATCAGGGCATTTCCCGTTTTCGGATGCTTGCCGTTTGCTACGCCGCCGAGCGGTTTGTCATCAACTATCCGGATTACTTTTTGTTCGAGCAAATTTTCAATCTGGATTCCGTCCGAGAGAAAGCGCCTCACCAGCGTCAGCAGCTGATTCATACCTGTGAGATCCAGTGCATGGAAGTTGTGACGGGAGTCGTTCGAGATGCCGTCGCGCATGGTGATTTGATTTTGCCTGACGATGTCACTCCCGAGCGATTGGTGTTCGGACTCTGGGCACTGACTTCGGGGGCTTACGGATTGACGTTCACTTCTCAATCGTTGCCGCAAATCGGGATCGATGATCCGTACGCCATTGTCCGCAGCCACGTGTGCCGCCTGCTGGATGGTTACAACTGGAACCCGACTTCTTCCACTCATTGTTTGAATGAGGAGTTTGCGAAAATTGAAAACTCTCTCAGCAAATTGTTTTGAAACTTGCTTTATGGCTCAAATTAAATCCCATCCCGTGACTCGTGATCGACCTCACGTTACGAAGCGGAAATGGCGCACCGCAGGCGGCATTGCCATCGCGAGCGCCATTGTGATTGGATCCTTTGCGTTAAATTTTCGAAACGATCGACTACTCGGTGAATCAGACGAAACGCCCGCACGTGTCAACAACGGCGTTCCAGAACCGCTGCCCGTTAACACGATGCGGGTATTTCTGGAAAGTGATGTCACGCAGACTCAATCCTATACAGGAACGATTCAAGCCCGGCAGAGCAGCGACCTAGCGTTCGAACTTCCGGGCACCGTCACCGAAGTGCTGGTTCGAGAAGGGGACTCGGTCGCGGCGTCGCAAGTGCTCGCTCGGATTGACACGAGGACGCTGATTGCCAAACGAGCCGCCATCAAGGCTCAACTGGATCAAGCCAACTCGCTATTGGATGAATTGACCGCCGGTCCCAGAGACGAGAAAATCCGATCGGCGATTGAACAGGTCAATGCACGTGAATCGGATTATCGATTGGCAGAACTCAATCGTGACCGCCGCAAAAACCTGCACGAAGCTGGCGCGGTGTCAGACGAAGAGTTCGACCAATCACGATTTGCCTTACGGGCTGCCGAAGCAAATCTGAAGGGCGCGAAAGAACGACTTTCCGAACTGCAAACGGGGACTCGCAAGGAACAACTCTCCGCTCAGGCGTCTGCGGTGCTTCAGTTAGAGTCGTCACTCGACGAGATCGATGTTTCGTTAGAAAAGAGCCGATTGATCGCTCCGTTCGCCGGGACAATCTCGCGACGCTATGCCGACAACGGCAGCGTGGCCTCTGCGTCCGTTCCGATCGTCCGTTTGATCGAAAGCGGCAAACTTGAGGCCGTCGTCGGACTGCCACCCGACGTGGCAGCTTCGATCATTGACTCGGACACGAAGCCTAGCGTCATGCTGAACGTAGGTGAGCGTGAAATATCAGCCTCGATTCGGTCTCGCGTTCGCGAGCTTGACCCAGTCACTCGGACGCAGAACATTTTGTTGGACATTGTCCCTGCGGATGCCGATCTGGTCGTCCCAGGTGAATTATGTGAATGGCGAATCAAACGGCCCGTGAATCGTTCCGGATTCTGGTTGCCTGCTTCTTCTTTGACGCGTGGCGTTCGCGGGCTGTGGTCCGTGATGGTTGCAGTCAATCAGAACGGTCACTCGCTGGCCGAAAAACGAGACATTGAAATCATTCTGACGGAATCAAATCGAGTGCTCGCCAGAGGCATGTTGTCCGATGGTGATCGCATCGTTGTGGATGGCTTGCACCGAATTGCAGCTGGTCAGCAAATCATTGACGCCGAACCAACCGCGTCCATCCAGTGATGACTGCCCCTTCCTTCATCGCTTCACCTTTTCGCCGAGGCCGGCAAAGCTGTTCATGCAACTGAGCAATTTCTTTTATCGAAACCCACGCCTGACTTTGCTGGCAGTCTGCCTGATTCTGGTCAGTGGACTGTCCTCATGGTTTGTCCTGCCACGAATGGAAGATCCTCAACTGGTCCAGCGTGGAGCGATCGTCAACACGATTTACCCTGGCGCCGATCCGACGCGCGTCGAGTCGCTGGTGTCCGAGAAGATCGAAGAAGCGATGGAAGAGATCGAACAGATCAAGGAAATTCGATCTTCGTCACGTGAGGGAATTTCTACGGTCACGATAGAACTGCGGGACAATGTGCTCGACAGCACACCGGTCTGGTCTCGAATCCGCGACCGCCTGAGCGACATTGAACCCACATTGCCGAAAAACGCGTTCAAACCTGATTTTGACGAACTGGAATTCAAAGCCTTTGCATTGTTGGTCGCGTTGAAATGGGATCAGGAAACGCCGGTCAATTATGCGATTCTCAATCGACTGGCCCTTCAGTTGAAGGATCGACTTCAGGCGATTGGTAACACCATGAAAGTCGAAACACGCGGTGAGCCCGCAGAAGAGATCATCGTTCGCTTGAACTCGAATCGATTGGCGGCGATGAACCTGACCGTTCAGACGGTCTCTGATCAGATTCGGCAGAGCGATGCGAAAGTTTCTGCGGGCCAGCTGCGCGGATCCGGTGAGGAACTTTTGCTTGGCGTTTCAGGAGAACTGACTTCCCTGCAACAGATTGAACAAATTTCAATTACACACCAGCTTGGTCAGGGATTCACTCGTTTGGGCGACATCGCCACGATTGAGAAAACGGCCGTTGACCCTCCCGACGGTATCGCGATCATCGACGGTAAGCAGTCCGTTGTCGTCGGCGCTTATGTTCGTAGTGACTCGCGAATCGATCTGTGGTCTGAGGAAGCGAATGCCGTATTGGACGAATACGATGCCCTGCTGCCTCGCGGGATTTCGATGGATCGGATGTTTGATCAGAACCAGTACGTGGCGACTCGACTGAATACCCTCATCGGCAACCTGCTGCTAGGTGCCGCAGCTGTCTTCGTGGTGATCTTCGTGTTGATGGGCTGGCGGAGTGCGTTGGTCGTTTCGACCGCGCTACCGCTTTCGGCCATGATGGTACTGACCGGCATGAGAGTGCTGGGAATCCCTGTCCACCAAATGTCGGTTACCGGGTTGATCATTGCGTTAGGTTTGCTGATCGACAACGCGATCGTCATCGTGGACGAAACGTCGCAGGCTTTGCGGGAAGGGCTGAGCCCCGCGGCCGCCGTTTCGAAAAGCGTCCGATTGTTGTTCTTTCCTCTGCTTGGATCGACCCTGACAACGGCCTTCACATTCGCTCCGATTGCTTTGATGCCTGGGCCGGCAGGAGAATTTGTCGGTGCGATCGCCGTCAACGTGATTCTGGCGATCTTCAGTTCTCTGTTTCTGGCAATGACGATCATTCCAGCCATCGCGGCCACGATCGCTCCTGCGAAAAATGGCGATTCCGAAATGAACGCGTCACACGACTCGGACCATCAGCGCAGGGCTCGACGCTGGTGGCGAAGCGGGTTATCAAGCGAGTGGCTGAGTCAAATCTACTGCAACATGCTGGATTTCATTTACGCAAAGCCCTGGATCGGGATCCTGATTGGAGTCACCGCACCGATCGCGGGCTTTATTGTGGCGACTCAGTTGAGCGAACAGTTCTTTCCGCCATCCGATCGTGATCAGATTCATATCGAACTTGAACTTTCCCCACAGAGCTCGATCGCGGCAACCCTGGAGACGACTCGGCAGATGCGCGACGAATTGCTGGCCGATCCGGACGTGCAACAGGTCGACTGGTTTGTTGGCGAAAGTGCGCCCGCTTTTTACTACAACCTGATTCCTCGTCGAGCCAGTATTTCGCAGTACGCTCAGGCGTTGGTCAAACTGGAATCGCTGGAGAATCAAGCTGAAATCATTCATCGAATACAGCGCAAGCTCGATCAGAAATTCGCTCACGCCCGAGTGCTGGTGCGGCAACTTGAGCAAGGGCCTCCGTTCGATGCACCGGTGGAAGTGCGATTGTTCGGACCGGACCTGGGCCGATTGCAGGAACTGGGGCAGGAACTACGTGGTATTCTGGTCGACATTCCGGGGGTCATTCACACTCGATGTGAACTGGACGAAGTTCTGCCGAGGGTTCGAATGTCCGTCAAGGACGAAGTCGCTCGAGCGGCGGGTGTGAGCCTGACGGACATCGCCAGCCAAATCAATGCACTGACCGAAGGAAGTATCGGCGGCAGCATCATCGAGGGAACCGAAGAACTTCCCGTTCGTATCCGGCTCGATCGCGCCGATAGCCAGACCCTCGCTCAGCTGGCGTCGATGGAGATCCTCAATCAAACGCGGGCTGCCGGATCCGCTGGCGATAGCCAGATCACGAACGCAGCGTTTCGAGGCATTCCGGTGTCCACGTTGGCCAGTTTTGACCTAGAACCCGAATACGGCGCGATTACTCATTTTAATTCGCAGCGGATGAATGAGATTCAGGCTTATATCCCTGCGGGAGTCTTGCCTTCTTCGATATTGACGGCGTTTCAGGAACGTCTTGCTGGATCGGGTTTTCAGATTCCTGCTGGCTATCACTTGGAATACGGCGGCGAATCAGCCAAGCGTGACGAAGCAGTTGGTAACTTGATTGCCAACGTGGGCATCCTGATGGTGCTGATGATTGCGACGCTGGTGATGTCGTTTGGCTCATTCCGGACGGCAGCGATCGTTGGCTTGGTCGGGATGTTGTCGGCAGGGCTTGGCATGGGATCGCTGTGGATTTTTGGCTACCCCTTCGGCTTCACAGCGATTATTGGAACGATGGGGCTGTTGGGCGTGGCGATCAATGACACGATTGTGGTGCTGGCAGCAATCAACAATGACGCAGCGGCTAAATTGGGCGACCGGATCGGCATGCGCAAGGTCGTGAACCATTCGACTCGTCATATCGTTTCGACTTCGTTGACGACGATGGCTGGTTTCACCCCACTGATCATTGGCGGAGGCGGATTCTGGCCTCCAACGGCGGTTGCCATTGCCGGCGGCGTCGCAGGAGCCACGCTGCTGGCACTGATTCTGGCCCCGTCGTGCTATCTGCTGTTGATGTGTCCGACTGAAAACATTTCGAAGCCTGCTAGCGACGTGACAAAAGGCTGATTCGTCTTTCGGTCAATCGTTGGCGTTCCTACTATCCTGCTCTGGATTTCAAGGAATGAACCATTTGCCGGAACGCCAAGCATGGCCGGACGAACCCAAAAAGAGCCTCACCCGTTTGAAGATCACTCCCCTCACCGCTCACGATCTGGCGAAAAAAGTGCGCGAAGGCGCCGGCGCTGGCCGTGGCTGTTGTTGCTGCTACTGCTGATCGTATTTTTTCTGCCAAACGTGATCGCAATGACTTCGCTGAAACAGCGAGCAATCGATTTCGCCTTGGCGGATTTCAAGGGGAAAGTCACCGTCGACTCGGCATCGGTTGGCTGGCTTCAGCCAATCACGCTGCGACAGATCGAAGCGTTTGACACCACGGGGCAACCGTTGGCGTCCATCGAGGAAATTAAAACGTCCCGTTCATTGCTCAGTTTTCTTACGTCCTCAGACTACGGATCGGTGGAAATCAATCAGCCATCGGTATGGCTGCAATTGCGTCCCGACGGCAGCAACCTTGAGGATGCATGTGCGGCGTGGCTGACGACAACCGAGACCGACGATCAGCTTGCGTCCAACGAATCCGGTGATACGAACCTTCGCTTGCCGGAAGTTCAGTTAAACGTCAACAACGGGACGATTGGATTGTTCTCGTCGGATGAGACACAAAGCTGGCAGATCGAACAGTTAAACGTAACAGCCAACACCAGCCACGAACTTGCCGCTGTCGTTGCAGAGATGGCGTGTCAGGTCACCGTTTACAATGGCCTCGCTGGAGGGCAACTGACTGCCCAAACGAGCGGGACTCTAGCAGCGTCTGTGCAAGTTGACCCCGGCAGCTCGGTTCTGAACGGTCGGTCCATTGACACGGTGATCAAAACGAATTCTTTGCCGCTGTCGGTCGCCGGCCCCGTTCTTCAACGATTTACGGGGCCAACCCAAACCGACGGAACATTATCCGCCGACCTTCATGCAGCTTTCGACACCGTTGCCGGGACCATTCAGCTTGCAATCAAACAAGCCAATGCCGCGAACTTAATCATTGTCGCTCCAGAGTTGATCGGTTCCGACGAACTGCGAATCTCAAACCTGACGGTCATTGGGAATCTGGCTGTAGCTCCTTCACTGGTAACGGCTGATCAGTTTCAGATCGCCAGCGACTTCGCCAACGCTTCGATCGACGGGACACTCGATCTGAATCAACTAACAGGATTGACTTCCTCAAGTTCCACAGTCCATGACAGGACACTGCTGAACACACCGTTTCAGCTTGCGGGTGAAATTGATCTGGCGGGAGCCGCTGCTTCCTTTCCGGCAACTTTGCATCTGCACGATGGACTGAAAATTGAATCGGGTTCGGTCAACTTCCAGATGGCAAGCCGAGTCGAAAACGAGAACCGTCGACTGATCGTGAATGTCGACACTGCCAACTTGGTTGCACGCGACCGAGGACAGCCGATCGTCTGGCAAAAGCCTCTGCGTCTGGTCGGCACGATCCGTGAGAGCAGCGAAGGCTTGATGGTCGAAGAAATTCTGTGCGAGTCTGATTTCTTGACGGTCTCAGGGTCTGCCAATCAAGAGACAGGTTCGTTTGCAGCAAAAGGCAACCTTGCTCAGTTGATGCAACGGGTCGGACAATTCGTCGACGTAGGGCAGACGGTACTTTCGGGTGACTTGGACGGAAAACTCGCTTGGCAAACCAACCAGCCCGATGCGGCCCACGGCAGTCGCCCGGTTCAACTGGTCGGTGAATTTATTATTGAACGGCCTCAGTTTCAACTGCCGGGAATGCCTGCCTGGCAACGGCCTCGTTTGACAACGCGACTATCCGCTGCGGGCCAAGCGATGCCGGATCAGACGATCCAACTGGACCAAGCTGGCTTGCAACTGGACATCGGCACCGAACAAGTGATCGCAACGCTCGCGGAACCTGTTTCCGACGCGTTCGCCCAATCCACTTGGAAGTTGAACACTCAATTGTCGGGGTCGACGGCCGGCTGGTTGGCTCACGCGAAGAATTTCGTCGATTTGGGCGACATCCGATCAGCTGGACAAATACAGGCTCAAGCCATCGCGATGGTAAACCCGAACGCGGTCGAGCTTCACGGATTGTCGTACGAGATCCAGCGATTGGAATTCGATGGCTACGGACTGACCATTCGCGAACAGAAAACCAACGGCACGGCAAATGCCATTTACGATCTGAGGACGGGCCAGTTGTTGGTCGCGGACACGACGCTTTCGTCAAACTCGATCTCTCTGGGAGGTCAGCAGATCACGGTTGATGTTGCCGACAATGTCCAGGTTAACGGCGATATCGGTTTCCGAGCCGACGTGAATCGCATCGCAGACTGGATTCAGCTTTCCCCGACACAAGATAGTGTATTCTGGTTTGGAGATGGCGAAGGTACGATCCGGTTCGTTTCTGATGCCGATGGAATGGGCGCTCTTATTTCTGCGAGCATTAACGACATGATTGCCGCAACGCGACAGAGCGGCACCGTCAGTCCTGTTGACCGGATGGCGTCCAATACTCGATCCGGCGTCCAACCCGTTTCCAGCTCGACTCCCTGGATGGAAGTGTGGCGTGAAGCGAAGATGAATGTTGGCTCTCAAATCAAGCTGGCAAACGACTTTGAAACCATCACCTTCGAAAACTTCTCATTGCAGTCCAGTTCCGTTCAAGCAGACATTTCAGGCCAGATATCCGAGTTATCTGGAGCCATGGTGACCGACGTCCGAGGCACTTGGTCGCCCGACTGGCAAAAACTGAACGCTCTGCTGGCCACCTATACAGGTCAACTTGTTCAGATGGCAGGGCAGGGCAGCTACCCGATTTCCGTTCGCGGTCCGATGTTCGAAGCAAGCGCTACAGGGGAGCCGGTTGCTAATCCGGCGCCATGGGTCTCGCCACTTCTTGCCGCAGCCACCGAATTCAATTGGCAACAGGCCTCGTTCGCCGGGATGCCAATCGGGGGCGGGAAAGTGGAATTTGATTTGCAGCAGGGCATCGCAAATGTCAACTCCAGTGAAATCGCATTCAGTGGGGGAACGCTGAAGCTGCAACCACAGATCGACTTGCGTGGGTCAGAGCCCATTCTTTACCTGCCTGAAGGAAAAGTGATCAACCAAGTGGCACTGACCCCTGCAACGGCTCGCACGTGGCTGGCTTACGTCGCTCCGTTGGCGGCCGATGCGACTAACGCCCAAGGGATGCTCAGCTTGGCGACCAGAGGAGCCAAGGTACCGCTGATGGACCCGCTAGCCATGGAAGCCGAAGGAGAATTGACGCTCTCCAACGTTGTAATCGGAGCTGGACCGACATCGGAAAAACTGATCGCCACTGCAATCCAGCTCCGCACGCTGATCGACCCGGAATCCGCCACCAAGCAACGTGACTTGAAAACCTGGCTGACGCTGGAAGAACAAACCGTTCCTGTCGCTATCCACGACGGACGTGTGTTTCATGACGGCATTCGGATCAGCCACAAAGATATTATGCTGGAAACACGAGGCAGCGTAGGTCTGGATCAATCATTGGATCTGGTGGCCGAAATCCCCATCGCTGACGATTGGATCGAGGGCAAGGATCATCTTGCAGCACTACGAGGTCAGAAGATCTCGATTCCCGTATCGGGCACGGCGTCGTCACCAAAGCTGGACCTTTCTGCGCTGAACCAGGTTTCTAGGCAATTGATTCAGAAAGCTGCAACCGGCGCGATCAACCAACTGATTGGCGATAAAGTGGCTCCGAAAGTGACTGAGTATCAAAAAGAAATCAATGATCGCGTCACGAATGAAACCCTCAAGCTTCAGAACAAGATTCAAAACGAACTATTGAAAAAGATCGCTCCTCAAATCGGCAACGAAGTCAAAGACTCCGTCGAAGACAAAATAAAGGGCGATTTGCTGAAAGGGTTTGGCAACCTGTTCGGAAAATAAACGTTCCGCGCCATCGTCGTTTCTTCGTTCCGCCCGAGATTCTCTAGCCACCGATTTTCCCCACGCAGCAATCACGTCGAACAAAGAGTGGAACGGGAGGAAACAGAGAAAGAAACGACTCTTCTCGGCGAAACATCCTGCTGAATCGATCTCTTTGCCGCTTCAGTCTTCGTTGCCTCTGTGAGCTCTTGTTCAATACCTGGCACGCCTTGCGGAAAAATCGATCGCTAGAAGCACTGGAAGTGAATTTCCCCAGAGGCAGCCGAATCAATCCAGACGGCGACCGATGATCAGAACCGAGGCTTCCTCTACGTAGGGAGCCAAGTTCCAGACGGAGCGTTGATAGTGGCCGTCTTTGCACAACAGCCGAACGGTCACTTGTTGGGTCTCTTTGGAGCGGTTGGCTCGTGACAATGCGCGGGCAGCCGAGACTTGGTCGTCGGGGTGAATCATTTCGTAATGCGTTCGCCCGGTGATCTCTTCGGGATCCCAACCAAACATGAATCGCCACGCCGCGTTCAAATTTTGTAGTCCTCGACGAAAGTCCACGATCCCCATGGCGTCAAACGCCAGTTCAAAACAACGCTTGAAAAACTCATCGGCTTTTTCACGCTCGGCTCGTCCTGTCAGCCATGTTTGCACTCGGTCGATCAGTTCGCTGGCGGTTTGAAAACGGTCCTCGCGATCTTTGGCCAGGCCTTTGTTGCAGATTTGAACCAATTCCGCAGGGCAATCCGGTACTCGTTCGCTGGCAAGCTGGGGCTGCTGATGAAGCACCATCTCAATCACCGTATCGACATCTTCGGCATTGAACGGAGGACAGCCGACCAAGATTTCGTACAGCATTCCGCTCAGCATGTAGGTGTCGGTACGGACATCGATTTCCTCCAAAGACCCGGTGGCCTGTTCGGGAGACATGAACGCGGGTGTGCCGAGGCTTTGTCCTTCGATCGTCGTGCGTACCGAGAACGGGGCGCCACTCGGTTCAAAGTCCGGGATGGGGTGTTCTGACTTCATCAGAGCTTGATCTTTGGTGTCGAATGAATTCGCCAGCCCCCAGTCCAGCAGCGTTACCTCGCCGAATTGACCGACCATCACATTTTCACTTTTGATGTCCCGATGTAGCACTCCGTGCAAGTGAGCGTAGGCGATGGTGTTGCAAACGGAAACGAACGCGTTGAGCAACGTGATGAACTCAACGAATGACGCCGTACCGCATACTCGATTTTGGTGGTAATCATCGATCATGCGAGTCAACGTTCGGCCACGCACTAGATTCATAACATAGTAGGCGTTGCCTGGCTGATCCGAGTAGTCGATGACAAACACCGTACCTGGATGAGTCAGCTTCGCGGTAAGCTGAACCTCTCGTTTAAACCGAGCGAGATGTTTGGGCGAATATGACTTGTCCTGCCGAAGCTGTTTGAGCGCCACCTGACGCCTGACGATTGTATCGTAGGCCTGCCAAATTTCACCCATGCCGCCTCGACCGATAATCTTCTGTTTTCGAAAACGATCTCGCTGTTTGTCCGAACCGAGACTGGCCGACGCCCAACTGACAACAGATACTGAATCGGCAGAATCGTCGTCGCCCGAAACGGTATCGGCGATCGGTGCCCCTCCAAACAACGATTTGACATGGCTCGCAAAACCGGTATCTGTCGTGGATATCGCGTCCAGCTTTGCCGCACATTTCTCACAAGCGATCAAGTGCGATTCAACCTCGGCAATGGCTTCGTCGGCGAGACCCTGCGTCGCATAGCTATTCAATTGTTCGTCGGAGAGGTGAGAACCAAACCGGCAAGATGAGGCATCAGTACTCAATTGAATCGTCCCAAGAAACGGATGCAGCAGTTGATAAATATAAATAGTTGGCGACGACCGAATTCTGATGTTTGAACCTGCGAACCAGACGCAGTCACCCAACTATCTATCAATAGTCCAACATCCCCTGTCCCAATTGACGCAGGGAACGCAGCACCCTGTGCTGTGCGACTCGAACGGCACCAATCGACATTCCAAGATCTTCCGCCACTTGGCGAGACGAATGCTCAAGCAGCACCAGCCTGCGGAATGCCTGTAGTGTCCGGGCGCCAAACCGGTGCTCCAACTTGCCCAACAAGTGCTCAACCACGCGAGCGTCATGCTGACGCTCAAACTCGATCGAAAGCCGCGCGTTTGCGTCCGCCAATTGATCCGCGATCACTGAAATTTTTGTGGCGTCTCGCCCCGCCTGCTTCTTCCTCTTTTCCCATAGTCGGTACATCCGGTTGACCGTGATCCGCCGCAACCATGTTCGAAATGCTCCCACGCGACCGTTGTGATCAAACGATTTGATTTCGCTGCACACGGCAAACATGACCTCCTGCTTCAAGTCTTCAATATCTTGCTGAGAAAGGGCTTGCTGCCTAAGCCAATTTTCAATCAAGCTGCCGTAAAGGTCCGAAAATTCGACCCACGCCTCGTTGGGTGCGGACTCCCGCAATTGCGCCAACAAACTGGTTCTTGTCGAAGTATTCATGATTTGCTCGAAAAAATCTTCGCTTATTGTGTCACGAAATTCAATTGAAATGCCCGGAAAAACGGGCTGTTTTTCGAGACACCCGAAAATCCCCTTCGCAAAACGAATTTTTCGTGTAACGAATTGGGCTGCTTTTCGGCTCTCTTTACAGTACATAGACGCGAACACCCAGCAACAAATGACATCCAAGGACGCATCGTCCTTGGTCCGCCTTGTCTTACCTACGCTTGCTCTCCTATACGTTTGCTCTCTCGCCTCTGTTATTTCTTTTATTTCTGGGACCCCACCAAAATGATTCAGCCTACCAACGATAAACATAACATCAGTGTGATCGCGATGGACGCTGCTGACGCCGCCATAGTCAGCTCCGTCGTGCGGTCGCTGGACTTTTCGCTCAGTGAATTCACAACCGTTGATGAATTCTTGAATGCAACCGAACTGGTTACGCCGTCATGCATCGTGCTTTGCGCGGGCAATGAAACCAACGTCGCCGCAGAATTTCAAGCCAAGATCTCAGATCAATGCAGCGGTTCGGCTTCGATCATCGTGATCACGGACATCGAACTTCGCGACGCTGTGAAGTTGATGGAAAAAGGAGCGATGACTGTGCTAACCTCGCAGTTCGATAAGACAGAGCTTGGCGAATACCTGAAGGCAGCCGTTGAGAAAGACCTTCACTACGAGGGAGTTCGAAAACGCGTGGAAGAGCTGGAATCGTACCGCAATTCCTTATCGGAACGGCAACTCAAGATCCTGAACATGGTCGAGCAAGGTCATTCGAATCGCCAGATTGCCAATTGGTTCGACCTTTCGCAGCGGACGATTGAATTGGAGCGTGCCCGTTTAATGAGCGCTTTTCAAACTGCCTCCTTGGCTCAACTAGTTTCCAAATGGACGGAGTTAAGGGTTTTAACTCGGAAGTGGCATTCAACGGATCAGGTAAACGATCAACCCGGCGAAAATGTGCTTGATGCATAGAGTGCTCGTCTGGAATCCGCCGAAGTGATGTTCAGGACTTGAGGATCAATAAATTACCGGATGAAAATGATTGGCTATCGATCGTACTCGATCAAACTGAATCCGGTGGCTGATTGTGGAACAAGTCTTTGAGGACCGGGATCGTTGGAACTTTAAGCGGCGGCAAATCGTTCAAACCCTGTCGAGTTTTACAAGTTCAAAAATGACACACCGTTACCTATTGTTCCGAGCGTCTTAACTCAGTCGCCGTCAACTCCAGTGGTCGCTTGCTTCAGCGTTCACCTGCCAGCCCGGAAACCTTGGAATTCTGGTGATCGACGGAGTCTTGGGAACAATCACCATGGTACGAGCCCATCGCGGCCGTCAAGGCGCGAGAAAACTGCGGGTTTTTCCTCGTTCCAGTTGATTCGCCCGCCGGTCGAGCTATAAAGAGGAAGTCCCGTCGTTGTTCGATCAGTCGAACAACTAGACGCGAACTCTTCGGATGGGATCAGCACCGTCGCCGCGTCCACTGGCGATTTCTAAACAAAAGATTATATCGGTGAAGTTGCACTTTCTTGGTACCACGGGCTACCATCCGAACAATCGGCGACACACAGCTTGTCTGATGTTGCCCGAAATGGGTGTCATTTTCGATGCCGGGACGGGCATGTTCCGCGTTCGTGACTTGATCCGCACAAAAACGCTCGACATTTTTCTGTCGCACGTCCATCTGGATCATTGCATCGGATTGACGTTCCTGTACGACGTGCTGCTCGATAAGGATCTCGACCGAGTCACCGTGCATGTCGATCCTTCGAAGATTGATGATCTCAAGAATCATTTGTACGCCAGCGCGTTGTTTCCGGTCCAACCAAATTTCGAAATCCAACCGCTCGGCCCCGGCGAGACGATCACGTTAGGCCATGGCGCTCAGTTGAAAACATTTGCGCTGATTCATCCCGGCGGTTGCCTCGGATTTCGACTCGATTGGCGTGACCGAAACATGGCCTATGTCACCGACACGACTGCGTGCCCTGACGCGGAGTATTTAGCGGACCTCGACGGAGTCAACACGCTTGTCCATGAGTGCTATTTTTCTGATGGCCAAGAGGAACTTGCCGCCACCACGGGGCACAGCTGCTTGACGCCGGTCGCCCAAGTTGCGGCGAAGGTCGGGGCAGACTCGCTCTACTTGGTTCATATCAATCCGTTGGAAGAAAGTGATGAACCGCTGGACCTTGCAAGTGTGGATTCCATTTATCCCGGAGCCATCGTTGCATCCGATCAACAGATCATCGATGTCTGAAGAATGAGAATCGAACATCTCTCTGGCAAACTCGATGAGATGCTTTAATACCGTTGTTCGATTGCGGACATCACGAGCATAAAGCCACAACTTCGGTACAATCAATCGGTTCCCCCGCGACAGGGACTAGTTTGCCCAGCGACGAAGCATAATGAGGGCTCGCTGGGTAAGTGATCGGCCTGGTTCCTTGGGGCTCACCGAGGCGATCTCTCATGCGGAACTGTGTGAAGCTTTCGGCGCTCCGACCGTGCCATCGCGTGTCGCTTTGGGCGCGTTGATCATCAAGGCCCGGCTTCGACGGATCAACCGCGAAACGGTTGTCATTGGACCCGAAGATTTACGCAGTTGTTGAACCCGAACTGTTACGCACGAACGGGGTTTGAGTTTACTCCTTGGGTAAGACAGGGGGACTTTTTGAGAGCCGAAGGCTCGTCCTTTCAAAAAAGCCCGCGCGCGGGCTTTTTTGAAATTTTCGTTTTCGCTCGATGCAAGCCGTTTCTACCCGAGCGGTAAAGCTCCCGGTGCCGCTTCAGACCGAGCAGCCGTTGCTCGACCGAGTTTGTCACGGTTGCTCGGGCCGCCTGCGACCGGCAGAACTTCGGGTTCGACAACTGTCGCAGACATTGTCGTGGTTGTCGGCTGCTCTTTCAGTTGAGCGTCCAATTCTTTCAATCGGTAGCTGCGGCCCTGAATGTTGAGCACCGTTGCACAATGCAGTAAACGATCCAGAATCGCACCTGCCAAAACCTCATCATCGGCAAGCACGCTCGGCCACGAACCGATGCCCTTGTTCGTCGTGATCGCAATCGAAGAACCCTTCGCGTAACGATAGTTCACCACGCGAAAGAACAGATTCGATTCCTCACGCGTTAACGCTTGGTATCCGAACTCGTCGATGATCACCAGGTTCACCGCCATGTATTTTCGATACTTCAGCTTCGCAGGACTCAGCTCAGCGTCCTTTTTCAGCTGATGCATCAGCTCATCAAGTCGATAAAAGCTGACCGAAAATCCCGTCTCGATCGCCCGCAGCCCCAGGGCCACCGCCAGATGAGTCTTGCCGACTCCCGGCGGGCCTTGTAACAACAAACCCTGACCATCGCGAATCCATTGGCCGGTCGCTAGGGTTTGAATCTGGCTGCGAGAAACCGACGGTTGAAACGCGAAGTCGAAGTTCGAGATCGTCGGGCCGGTGGGCAAGTGAGAAATGCGAATCGCTTGAGCCACTCGTCGTTCTTCTTGCCGTTCCAGTTCCAGACGCAGCAACGCATCGAGAAACGCAGTTGCGTTCCAGTCTTCTTTGACCGCCTGATTGAGCAAGTCATCGAGTCTCTCGGCGGCGAAGACTAAACGCAAAGCGTCCAGTCGTTCGCGTAATGCTGCGATGTCGTGAGTCGCAGCAGGTACCGGTAAAATTCCGGCGGCGTGCAGTTTGCGAGTTTGTGCAATCTTCATCGTGCCACCTCCGCCAACATTGCGTAGGTTTCGAGGCTGCGATTTTGCACGGGCAACGCCGCGATCTCGTTGAGCTTGCGAGCCATCCGGCCCAGCGGTCGCGGAGCCGCCACGCGATCGGTGGACTCACCTTCGTAGCAAGTCGCATCGATCAGCAGCAATTGATCGGTTTTACGCGGGTATTGCTTGATGATCTGGCCCTCGTGACGATCGATGATCTGAATAAACCCGTTGCAGCCTCGCACTTCCACGTGGCCATAAGCGTAACGAAACGGCACGCTGTAAGTGCGTCCCTCAAAGCGAATCGTGCAGTCTTTGTGAACTGCACACGTGCGGATCAAATCAAACGGCTGGGGCAACGTCGCCGGCAGCAAGCGAAGCAGTTTTGCTTCGTCCTGCCAGGTGTCAAACACGCTCTTGCCGGTCACGGGACACTGCCGAGTCTTCGCGTCCTCATTCAATCTTCGATCGGTGTACGCCTGCAACTCTTCGATCGAAGCGAAATTCTGCGTCAGGTCAAGACGATTCCGTGTCGCCGAAACACGCCGTTCGACCTTGCCCTTCTGCTGTGGCTGACGGACTTCATGAGGATCAATGTGAAAACCCATGGTTCGAGCATAAGCCGAATAGCTGTCGTTGATTTTACCCCACGGCCCGCTGCCATGAGCCACTCCCGTCTTGAGGTTGTCGATGCGATTGACGGCGGCGACTCCACCGAGCCGCTGGAAGGCCTCGTTGTGAACGTGATGCCACGCCAGTTGGTTCATGCCGGGGCTCCAGATCACGGCCGTCATTCGGCTGTGACTGAGCGTCATCACAAAACCGTAGACTTTTGTCAGCACCCCGTCGATGGTGACATTCTGTTCCATCCAGTCGCTCTGAGTCTGAGCACCCGGCGGCGTTTCAATACGTCGGAAAGGTTTGAGTTTCGGTTTCTCAAACGCACCGCGAACATACTTGGCGACCGACTTGTACGAGCCAACGTATTGGTAGTCATGAACCAGAAATTGCCACAATTTGTTCACGTTGGGCGATCGCCCGACCGGCAACAGGTCGAGCTGTGTTTGCCACCAGTGTTTGATGACTTCGACAAGCGAAAGCGATTCGATCAGCGATTGTTTTTTACGACCATCGGTCGCGGCGGCAACGTGCCGACGGCGGTGATAGCGAACGGCACCTTCGGTGACGTTGAGCTGCCGCGCAATCGCGCGATTGGACTGGCCTTTTTGGCCAAGAGTATGAAGTGTCACGATTTCATCCTTTGTGAGTTTCGCCAACCGCGTCTCCTTTGCAGGATTTTTCAAATCCTGCAAAGGAGACGCAGCGAGCCGTTTTGGGAACCACGTCGCCCAAGGCGACCCAATCCGCAAAACTTGACAAGAATCAAAACGCGCAACACTTCGGGTTCAATAAGCAATCATTTCCGGGTTCCGGTGACAACGGTCGAGACCATCTGCAAGAATCCACTCTTGCAATTCTTCATTGGCTAAGACGACTTCTCTCAGGAGCGTCCGTTTGATGCGTCGGAGGGAAGTTGGAAAGAAAGAGATTTGGGGGAAGAAAAATGACGAGATCAAACGGACTCGAAATATTCAGCGATCGAGTCAGCAATCCGCTTCGAAGCCGTCCCATCACCGTACGGATTATTCACAGCTGCCATTTTATTTCGCTCCGACGGCTCGCGGAGCAACAAGGACACGTGTTGGACAATTTTGTCGTAATTTGTGCCCACCAAGCGGGCATTTCCTGCATCGACCCCTTCAGGCCGTTCGGTCGTTTCGCGCATGACCAGCACCGGCTTGCCCAGCGATGGAGCCTCTTCTTGCACGCCGCCCGAGTCCGTCAGCACAATCGTGGATCGATTCATCAGCCACACGAAAGGCTCGTAACTAAGCGGTTCGATTAGCGAAATCCGCTCGTGCCCAGCCAGAACGCGGTTCACGGGCTCGCGGACGTTGGGATTCAGATGCATGGGATACACAAACTGAGCATCCTCATGCTGATCCGCCAGATCTCGAATCGCGCGACACAGATCTTCAAAGCCATCTCCAAAACTTTCGCGACGATGACCCGTCACAAGCACCACCTGCTTGCCTTTCATCGAATCAAGCAACGACTGCGGAAACTGTGGCGGGCTCTTCTCGACATGGTCGCGCACCCACAGCAACGCGTCGATCACCGTATTACCTGTTAGAAAAACCATCCCCGGATCGGTGTGTTCGCGCAATAAAATATCACGCGCATGAGTCGTCGGCGGAAAATGCAAATCAGCCAATCGACCGATCAAGCGGCGATTCATTTCTTCGGGAAACGGTGCGTACTTGTTGCCGGTGCGCAAACCAGCCTCGACATGTCCGACCAACACTTGACGATAGTGCGACGCCAGCGCGCCACACATCGCGGACGTTGTATCGCCTTGCACGAGCGTGAGGTCCGGTTGAGCCTCAATCAGCACCCGGTCCAGCCCTTCGATGGCTCGCGATGTCACCATCGCCAGCGTCTGACCGGGCTTCATCAAGTTCAAATCGTAGTCAGGAGTGATTCCGAACAGCTGCAAAACCTGATCCAGCATTTCACGATGCTGAGCCGTCGCGCAAACGATGGGCCGAAACTCATCAGAACGCGACTGCAATTCTAGGACGATCGGAGCCATCTTAATGGCTTCCGGACGGGTACCAATGACGATTAGAATTTTAGGTTTGAGCATGAAATCCTAAACACGCTTGGGGAACCAAATGGCATACCAAGCCGACAGTCAAACGCCAATCTCCCCGTCACGAAGCAAAAAATGGTCGCCCGCTGTTCGGGTTGAATTTTTTTTCGGCAACAGCGGGGTTGCCAAACGCAAAACTACCGGCCGGAACATTTCGGCGCACGACTGAGCCGGCAGACAACTTGGAATGTTGCCCGACTTCCAACCCAGGATTGACAATAACCCCTGCGCCAAGAAAAACCGATTTGCCACAGCAAACCGAACCGCCGATTGCTACATGCGGAGACAAAATCGCTGAATCGCCAATATCCGCGTCGTGTCCCACCGTTGCGCGAACGTTAACAAATACGTTTTCGCCTAGGTTTACAAACTCCCCCACAAGCGCATACGGCGAAACGATGCTACCCGAACCAATCGTTGCGGACTGAGGAACTTGAGCGCTGGGGTGAATGACTGTATGAAACTTCAAACCCTTTTGCTTAAGAGCCCTAAATTTTTCGTCCCGCAGAGGTGTATGTCCCAGCGTAACAACAAACTTTTTGCCCGCGACATCACGGACCGTGTTGACATCAGAGTGTGCAGTAACAGCGCAACCCAACACTCGACTCAGGTCGTCGACGCGAGCGACACCTTCATCCACGACGTCCGAAACAACTACTCTGGCACCAGAGCTATTGGTGGCGTTTATATCTTTGATTAGCCGTGCAATTTGGATGGCTCCACCTCCGCCACCAAACAAAACTATTTTTACATCATCCATATGCGACCCGATGTGAAAGTTAGTGCAACAGATGCACCTGCCCTTTGTTATCGACACTGACTCTGATTGGCATTTTAGAAAAGAGCCTTGTCAAGATCTTTCGTCGAACGAGATTGCCTTGTGAACGACCTTCCGGCCGCCAACCATACTATCCCCACATGCCACAATCATAGAGTTTTTGAAAGATATCACAGGATTTTGCAAAGTCGTCCACGTCCTGATCGGAAACGCGTGCTGTCAATATCTTGCGGTTATTTTCGGCATTCTCACGCGAACTTGTGTATTGGTCAATCGTTTCCCTTGAACGCTTCGGTGGTTGAATAGCCGTCTTTGGACACACCATCGGCCAGAAAAACTTTCCGGACCGTCAATAAAAGAATTTTACAATCAAACCAAAATGACATTCTGTCCAAGTACTCAATATCCAGTCGAAACTTTTCAGGCCAACTGAGGTTGTTTCGGCCGTTGACCTGAGCCCAACCGGTCAAGCCTGGCCGAACCTCGTGGCGTCGATTCTGCTCTGCCGAGTAAAGGGGCAAGTACTGCATCAAAAGCGGTCGAGGACCAACCAGACTCATCTCACCTACCAAAATATTCCAGAGACTGGGCAGTTCGTCGAGACTGGTAGCCCGAAGGAATCTGCCGAAACGGTTCAGCCGTTGCGCGTCTGGCAACAATTCGCCACTAGAATTCGTTTCACTAGTCATGGACCGAAACTTAATCATTATGAACGGGCGCCCTTGCAACCCAGGCCGGACTTGACGAAACAGGACAGGTGTCCCCAGTTTGAGTCTTATTAATATCGCCAATAAAATAAATACCGGTGATAGCAATGCGATGGCGAGCAACGCAACAATGGTGTCGAAAATTAACTTAAGCATTTGTTCTATTGATGCGACAACCCTTATGATATTTGGTCGACCGTCGGAGCAATAAGAGCTTTGACAGCTGCTAGTTTAGTTTGACGAATGCCACGTTGGCTCAAGAAGTTTTATGTACAGTTCGTGGTGCTGATCGATAATGGCTGGCAAGCTACATGCTTGGAGCACAGCAGATTGAATCACTTTATCCGGCTTAAACCCAATCGACTCAATCATCGCATTTGAAAGTGAGGCGGGATCACACGGAGGCACCAAGATTCCGACACCGTTCTTTAATAGATCTGAAGTCCCTCGGATCTCTGTCCCAATAACTGTTTTGTTCATTGCTAAGGCTTCCATAATCGAGCGAGGCAATCCCTCCCGTTTGGAAACAAGCAGAAGGGCATTGCACGCTGCCAACAGGTTGGGGATATCTGATCTATGCCCCAAAAAATGAACCCTGTCTAATATGTTTAGCTCAGCGGCAAGTTCGCGAGACGATTCCATTAGTTGGCCTGAACCGGCAAATAACAAATCAAACCTTCTGCTTTTGGGGAGCCTAGAAAATGCCCGCAGGGTATCGCAATGACGTTTGTTGGGCGTGTATTCGGCAACTTGCAAGAATACGTAGGAGCCGTTGGGAATGCCGAGTTGATCAAGTACTTTGTCGCGGACTTCACCTTCATTTGGAAACGCATAGAAAGCTTCTAGGTCCACGCCGATCCCGGACATGTGGGTGATGTTCGGTGTTGAGGCAATTCGTAATCGTTGTGCACTATTAAAATCCTCTTCGTTGATGACGACCAAGTGGTTCATCCATGGAGAAGCAAATTTTTCCAAGTTCGAGAACAACATGTTCGACAACCGATTCGCTCCGTCGTGAAAGTGAAAGCCGTGAGCCGTATATACCAGCTTTTGCTGCTTTGGACGGTTTCGGATTGCATATCTCGTTACAAACGATGCGATTGGAGTGTGAACATGGATTAGGTTATATCTATTCTCTTTTACAAGCCTCGAGATTGCCGGGCTCGCAACCATGATATTCTTTGTCGAAAGAAATTTTCGTTCAAACGGCACATCGAAGCATCGATCAAAACTCTCTCTACATTGATGGTTGTCGAGTACTCCGCTTGCTGCAGCGTCAACTTGCCACCCACGCTGCCTAAGGCGTTCGGCGATCGGAGCCATAAAATGCCCTAAAGTCACGGCAATTGTTGATACATGGAGAATCCTTGGCTTGTGTTCTATTTTGTCGCCAGCGATTTGTGGATGCTGAGATTCTGTAGATGATTGCCCTGACATTATTACAGCGTTTCTGAATCGGGTTCAGGAAGTCTCGAACCAAGCATGGGAATCTGTAGTCATTGCCTGGGTCGGAGACATGCCAAGTTGGCTAAAACCAACGCTCCATGCCATTGCAATTGCGAGCATTACCACTACGGAGAAAAAACCTTCGTAGAAACTCAAACCGACCATCGCTCCGACTAGGGAAACCAAGCTTATCGCCACAATCGGATCCTCAGTATCAATGGACTGAGAAAGCAGGATACACGGAAAAATAAACAAGCCACAAATCCACACTCCTCCACCTATTAGTCCGGAGAAAACAACATTGCTTAAAAAATGATTGTGCGGTGCAATAACATTGCCGTGAGTCTCCAACATTAACTCTTCCCAAGACTGCCTTGAACAACCAAGTAATGCACTGGATGGATCGCGTGACGCCATGACAAGTGCATCACCGTATTGGTCAAACCGAACGTCTACGTTTCGCTCCAAAATCGTCCCCGTTCCTACTATTTTGTTCCCAAAAGAGGTCTCCTGAAGGATTGGGATTGAAAACTCTACAACCACGGGAAGCAAAACGATGAACACGGCCAAAAAAGCATACAGAAATTTAGGCAACCGAAACAGAAGCAAGGTAGTCGCCAGCAAGGTGACTACTAACCACGTAAAATAAACGTTTCGTGATTGTGCGACTAACAAGGCCATCAGAACCAAAGTGGCTGCCAATAACCAAAACGACGGCGTTAGTCTTCTCGCGTAGATTATTAGGTACGTCCACGCAATGCCGCCCATAATCCCGAACTCTCCAAAGCTGCGGAAGATACCAGTCGACTTGTAGAGACCGAAAAATCGAGAAGGTTTGATACTGTCTTCTTCAAGAATCTGGATCCCGGTGATTCCGCAAAACACCGTTAGCAATGACGTGGTGAGGAAACCTAGCAAGAACGCTTTGAACACTGTTTTTTTTGCTATTGTTGTGGAGCATAACCAGTGGGTCATTGCCACAAGACCAACGGCGAAAAGGATTCTCGCAATAATCCGCGGGTATTCCAATTCCAATTCGCCGTGAACCAGCACTCGAAAGACAAATGCGGCAATGGAAAAACCCAAAATCAGTGCGAGTAGCTGAAGGTTGCTGCCATGAAAAGGCACTACTCTTCTCAAATTTATTATCCATCCGCCAATCAGCAACACCATTAATGCCGGAACAACCCATCTCTCAGGCCCAAGCGAGGTTGCGCGAGGCATCAACGGAATCAGGAAGACAAAAGTCAGGAACAGCTTGTCTATGTTAAGACCAAACATTTGTTTCTCAAATAAACTGTTTACACCTACTGAGTTTCAAACGACTCTGGCAACAAACAATGTTGATTCTGAAATATGTCGTAGCAGGGGAAGATTTGGCAGTGCTTTTTCAAAGGGTCCCATTAATGGACGATACCAACGCGGAAAAAAACTTCCGATTCTTGGTAAGTATGAGTAGTTAATTTGCATCTCGGTTTTGAAGCCGTTGTTAGTTAGCAATCGTTCAAACTTTTTCTTTGAAATCGTCCGCGCCGTGCCTCTAGACACCAGCGATCTGGCCGACAACGCGATCATTCCCGGCGAACATGGATTACCGTGAATGTTCGCAACTAGGTACCCATTGCCAGAAAGATGTCGGTGCATCGATCTCAAAGCATCGTTTCGAAGTGATTCTTCTGCATTTCTGAAAAACCGAAAAGAAGTTATCACGTCAAACCTGTCTTGGAGGCTAGAACATGTTAGATCCTGTTTGATAATTTTCGATTTGGCGCATTTTTCTCTGGCGACAGCAATCATGGCATCTGACACGTCTACACCAACGGTACAGTCGAAAACACTTTCGGCTACGCCCAAAATTCGCCCAGTTCCGCACGCAAAATCTAGGCACTTTTCAGCGCCGGCCTGCCTGATCTGCTTCAATGTTGAAACAACTAAATCTCGCTCTATCGTATTCCAAAGCTGACCGTAATAGGTTGACGGACCATAAGCGGCTTCATACGTTTCGCCATAACCCTGTGTCGTGTGAGAGTGTCTGTACGTTGCTGAATCATTCATACTGTTTCGTTTCCAATTGCTTTCGTATCGTCTTCAGGTTACGCGACCACAGTCTGTATCCCAATTGCCGTTTAATGCCCGAAGTGTTTTTCGAAAAATATGACTTAGCTATTTTCGACGACTCCACTAACACGTCATGAACGCTTACTTCTTCATCAGAAACTGCGTTGTAACCTATGACAAACGTTTCGATGAGTTCAGGGATTCGATCCACTCTGATAAAAACGAAATCCGACACTGGAACTCGGCCCACGAGGCAACTAACAAACATCCCCAAGTCGCGAGTTCTGGGGCTAATTTCCCACGTTTCAAATGTGGAATAGAAGTCGGGAAATGGATCAAAGACCACCAATTCCGAGCTTGCATTGAGAAAGATGTTTGAAAAGCCAAAATCACAATGCAGCACCGATTGATCGGCAGCCAACGATTGGGAAGCCATGGAAGACTGTAAGATTCCATTCAGGCAGTCGTGAATCGCGGCCAACACTCGCCCACATTCTTCGGCAAACTTACGACACGCGTTTCGATTCTCTAGCGAACAACGACAGACATGACTTCGAAATATCGAACTGGACGACTGCGACGTTTCTACAAAATTCATTTCAATTGTTACGTCGTCCACGCGTCGTGCCTCAGGCGCTCGAAAACCATTTTCGTTTCCGCATTTTGCGATCGCATTCAGCTTCTGAACTTCGGCTTCCACATCCGCATAAACTTGCTTGAATACAGAATCGCCCCGAAAGCAAACCGCCTCGCCGGTGCGACGTCGGCTTTTGCAAGATGCGTCAGCATTTTGTGATGGTGGGCTCAAGTCGCTACTGCTTAATCTTTGGGTACCGAGCCGTACCCAAGCTTCGCCAGATTGTGCTTGGCAACTTCCAGGCATTGAGACCGAAGATCCAGATTCCATTCCTGAAAATGGCGCGAAGCAGAAGCGACTTTTTTCGCAGCCATTGCTCTGCCATCTTCTGCGCCAATAGTATGTTGAAATTTTGAATAGTGCAGTGTATCAATCTCAAAAGGCTCCCCCAGAAAAGAAAAGATCTGCCTAGTTACCTTCTCTGGCGATTCACAAAGTTCTTCGTAGCCAACTCGAAAACACTTTTCAGAATTGCGTTCCTCGAATTCGAGCATTATTGAGACCTTCTCATTCCAATATCGAGTCGCTCCGACCCGAAAGTCTTCCCCTTGCTCGCAATAGGATTCAATTACCCGACGCTGAAAAGTCCCACCACGTGTCATGGAATGAGATTGGTCCAAGCCATGGCGGTAAAGCATCAAAAATTGTGCTTCTGGAAAGACAGACGATATGAAGTCAAGACAGTCAATATAACCTGGTGTTTTGTCTGCCCACCGCCTCTTGTTAACCGACCTTGAATAATTAATGAACATGTACTCGATGAATTCCCGAGCCTTGTTCATAACATGAAGTTCATCGAATCCCATGTTGCGTAAACCAGTGCTTGACCTCGGGTCCGTAACCAATCTTGACAGCGGCAAAATGAAGTCTGATTCCGAAGGACAGCAAATGTTTGAATGGCTGTCCAAAATGTATCTTAAAAGCGTCGTTCCTGATCGGTAGACCCCAACTAGGAAAATCGGCGGGCGGTCACTTTGCAACTCTACCGCAGCCTGTACAACACGGACCGAAGACCGCCGCTTGACCATGTCGTGATAGCAGCGTCGTAAAATTTCAACTATGACTTGCATGTTGCCTTCCAAGGAAAATTACGTGGATGATTCAACATGTGATCTTCTTGCCGACCCAGCCTCGCAGTGATAAGCGCTATCACAATTAACGTCCCCGCAAATCTCACCAGAGAAGAGACAACAAGACTTACACAAGCACCCCACAGTCCGCGCTCCGGAATCAACCAAACCCCAAAAAACCAACCGGTGAGAACCGTCACAGCGAGTACGCCAAGGTGACTTTTTAACCAGCGTGCCGCAATCAAACTGTACGTCAGCAAAGTGGACGCATAAACGAGAGCGGCATAGACCATAATAAGAATGACCGACCATGCACTCACTTTGTAGGTATCACCGTAAACCCATTGGAGCAACGCAGGGCCAAACAATCCACCAAGTATTGTTAACACCAAACCGATAAGCATTGGAAAAGAGACTGCTCTAACCGCAAAGGCAGCGAATTGCTTCGCATCGTGTTGCCGGATGCTTCTGGCAAGCCCAGCTGATGACGTTTGTCCGATCGCTTGCATGACAGGCGTGCCCAGCCTTGCACAAAGCGCCAAGGCAGCGAATACTCCAACCTGCTCCAGAGAAAAATAGCGATCCAACAACATTCTTGGAATGAGCATGTTAAGAGAAAACACGGCGGCCCCGACTCCTAGCGGCAAAGTCATGAAGGCTAACCGACACGCGTACTTGCGCAGATCCAATTCTGATGGCTGCTCGGAAGGGACGATCGATTCGCCCCAAGACGAAATTGTTCCTAGGTCAACACAAAAGAAGATCAGCAAGTGAAGTGGACCTAAAATCGCGACGGCGATGAAGAGATTTCCGGTAGCCCAAAGTATCGATGTAAAAGACACGACCGTTGCAACACTATGCACTAACTGCAAACGAGCAATGTGTGTCATTCGAGTCTCCCGCTGATGATGCCCATAGACAACATCGCAAAAAGCGGTGGTGGATTTCCAAAGCCCTATGAAAATCGCTGTCACCAGAGTTTCTCGGTCAACCGAAAGCAGGAAGCCAACAGGCAGGATTGCGACCAAGGCCAGAAAGTTAGCAAGCGCCGAAAGCAAGAAAAAAGCTCGTATCGAGTATTGCTTACCCTCAGTTGCACTAATGTCTCGTAGCCGTAATGAGGCGAGAAGAAACAAGGGCGCGCAGAGAGCTAGAGCGTAAGAAAACCGCCCAACAGAAGTTTGATCACTTAGCCTCGCTATTGAAACGATGACCACAGCAAGGGCAAACGTTGACGAGAAATTGCCGATCACTGCAAAAACCGCCTCACGCCCCAATCGTTCTTTTGCTGGTGTTGAAATGGGCTCGATCATTCGCCCCCAAGCTGTTTTACAACCTGACAAACCCTAGAAATGTCGCGACCTTCCAAGCTAGTACCACTTGGAAGACAAACACCTATCTTGAATAGTAAATCCGCGACGCCCGTATTGATGCACCGACAACTAGCAAAAATCTTCTGCCGATGCAAAGGATTCCAGACAGGTCGAGACTCAATATTCGCCGCCTCAAGTGCTCGAATCAGGTCAAGGGCCCCAAACCCTGCAACATCTTTGTCGATTAGAATGACGGTAAGCCAACAATTACTTTTTCCGTAGTCCGTCTTTGGCATAAAAGAAATCCCTGGCAAGTCTTTCATGCCTTCTCGATAACGTTCGTTGATCCAACGTTTTTGTTTAACACGATCGTTCAATACCTCCAGCTGGCCGAGCCCAATTGCAGCGATGATGTTGCTCATGCGATAGTTGTAGCCGATGTCATGATGTTCGTAGTGCAAAACAGGTTGCCGGGCTTGGGCTGCAAGATACCTGCAATCGTTGATCAGTTTTGCGTCATCACTGGCGACCATTCCGCCTCCAGAAGTCGTGATAATTTTGTTTCCATTGAATGAAAATGCAGCCGCCGTGGACCCCACGCCAGAAGGCCTGCCCCGATAGGAAGCCCCTAACGACTCCGCACAATCGCAAACAACAGGGATGCCGTGGGGTGAACAAATGTCGACAATTCGGTCAAGATCGCACGGAAGGCCATAAAGTTCCGTTGGTATGACGGCAGCCGGCTTCCTGCCCAACTTCATCAATCGCTTAATCTCCTGTTCCAATAGTGACGGATCCATGTTCCAGGTGTTAGGATCGCTATCGATGAAAACGAGTTCTGCTCCTTGGTACAGCACGGGAGCAACGCTACCGACAAATGTAAGCGTTGAGGCCAATACAATGTCACCAGGCCCGACTCCCAAATGCCGTAAGATCAGGTGGATTGCTGCTGTTCCGTTGACGACCGCGACACAGTGGTCAAATCCGGATACTTCACAAAAGCTATATTCAAACTGATTCAGCTGGGGACCAACAGGCGCAATGAAATTTGATTCAAATGCCTGCTTTACATATTCAATTTCGCGCCCAGACATGTGAGGCGGCGACAAAAACAATCTTCCTGAAGCCGCTTGCTCGCAACTTGGTGGATTATTTATTTCACTCATTTGGCCAGTTGTTTCAACTTTGGATTTGTGCTGGCCTGATCGTTGCTTGTTTGCCAATGCCAAGAGCACTCCGGAATAAACTCTCGCTGGATCCGCCCTGACCTGTTGAATGCAGGATCAGCCGGTTGAAAATCAGCGACGGTGACCGGTAACGCCCCCACACGTTGTGAGCGCGAACCTTTAACTTTGAGGCCTCAAAACATTTCCAGCGACCGCGCTTTGGATGTCAATCTAGCCACGTTACTGAGAACATGTCAGGTTCAGTGCCCATAGCTTGATTGCTCAGCGCGGACTCCGTCCCCCTGGGTGACACACCCTGCCAAGCTACGTCTGGTACTGATGATCCTGTATCGCATTGGGACACGTGAGGGGAGCGATAAAACACCACAAATCCCGGAATCGAAACGGGCACGTCGGAAAATCGTGGCCTGCATGGAATCATATGCAGTACTTCTGATGGGATCGCGCCGAGTTTGCGATTCTCATCTAGTCCTGCTCCGTGAAGACGACACCCTGCCGCTTCCACTTAAGACGGGCTCTTCGACTGACTCAACTCCATTTGAAACAGCCGGTACGTGTGGCATGATCGATCGAGAGCCAGCCGAATA
Organism: uncultured Pirellulaceae bacterium; assembly: GCA_937928215.1. Taxonomy (GTDB): domain Bacteria; phylum Planctomycetota; class Planctomycetia; order Pirellulales; family Pirellulaceae; genus Mariniblastus. The sequence goes on from CALFWL010000138.1 coordinate 44,314, forward strand.
ATTTTTGCCGTAGGCTTTGCCACCATAGCTGTATCCGTAATTACCTGAGTACTCATAGCGATTGTGGTCGCTTCGCTTGAGACCGTTAATAATTACGCCATCCAGCTCGACACCCATGGAGTCCATGCCCTCCTTGGCTTGCCTCGCACAGTCGCGCACGCCCTTTCTGATCCGCATCACCAGATAAACCATGTCGACGAACCGGCAAACGATACTAGGGTCGGTAACCGCCAACAACGGAGGCGTATCGACAAGAATGAAATCGAACTGAGACCTACACGCCCCCAAAACCTCTTCGAAGCGCCCGCAAGTCAGCAATTCAGCCGGATTCGATGGCATCGGCCCGCATGGTAGCACCGACAAGAAGCCCGGCTGGACTACTCGCATCGCCTCGCTCAAATCAAGCTCCCTGTACATAACCGAGGTTGTGCCGCGATCATTCGAGAGCCCAAAGAGTTTGTGTTGAGTTGGTTTTCGAAAGTCAGCGTCAATGACCAGTACTTTACGGCCCGACTGAGCAATCGAAGCGGCGAGATTCGCGATTGTGGTCGACTTTCCGTCTCCTGGCAGAGGGCTGGTTACCTGGATAACCTTCGCGTTTTTCTCTTGAGCCTGAAAGAAAACGGAGGTTCGAATGGAACGATAGGATTCGCTGCTGTTTCCCGAAGGTTGATGCAAGACGATGAGTTCCGGTGCAACCGATGGATAAGGTGAGTCTTTACTAGGTCGACATCTCTGAAATAAACTGACATGTCCGATGACCCGGGTGCCCAACACTGCGGCAATGTCTTCGGATGATCGAAATGTCTTTTCGGCAACTTCTTTCAAACCTGCCAGCACCAAGCCAAACAGGCTACCCAAGAACAGTCCACCCGCAACACAAATTGGCAAGCTGGGTGCCACCTGCTCCCCGAACGACGGTGGGTTAAGAACCGACATTTTGCGCCAACTAAAATCCTTCAATACATTGATCTCGCCAAGACGATCGATGACCGTATAGTAGCCTTTCTCCAAGCGATCACGCTCACGCTGCAACGCCAACAATTGTTCGACATCCGCTGCGGCGGCTGAGGCCTCAGCCTGCTCTTCCTGAATCGCTCGCTTGACACTCGCTTCTTGGGAATTAAGCATGTTGATCTGTCCCGCCATGTGATCGGTAAAGATCTCGACCATCTGTCGCTGTGAATCATCGCTGCCTGCCTTTGCCGGCTCGCTACCACGCAAGGTAGACAGTTCCTGCATTCGCAATTTATCGACCGTTGCAATCTGATTGCGAATAGCGATCAAATCAGGATGCTGGGAACCAAATTCGTTAAGTAGTCGTTGCTCCAAAACCTTTAGCTCGACGTATTGATTGTGCGTCGAAACGTAAGCCCCCAAAGATCCTTCATTGAAATCCTGAAGAATCCCGATCATTAAGGCGTCGAGATTTTTCCCGGCCATCTGCGACTGCTTGACATTTTCAACATTCACTTGCAGTTTGGTGCGTTGGCGACGGAGTTCGTGTAGTTCATCGTGCAGCTTGGACTGTTGAATCTGAAACGTATTGATGATTCGCCCATCCATCGTCAGCAATTCAGGATTGGCCATCAGGGCCTGAATCTGTTTTTCCACCTCGGTCAACCGATCGAGCATATCCTGTTGAACCTGTTGAATCAGGCTGGCCGTCTCGCCGCCAATGTCCTTGGCCGTTGATTCAATATGATGACCAAAAGAACCGATGATACCGTCTAAAATCTGCCGGCATTCTTCCGGGTCCGGCCCGTCGAACGAAATTTCGATGACTCCAGAATTTGACTTAATATCGGCGGACTTCGCGATAAAAGAATCGCCATCACGAAGGTCATGCAGTACGTCTTCAGCTTCACTAAAGGTTGCCAACGCTTCGAAGTTGCCCTGTTTGACCGCGGGCGCGAGAACGGTGGAGCTTTTTAAAATTTCAATATACTTTTCGATCGCCACTTGGCTGAAAAACGATTCCCCGTCAGCACCACTAATCGTCGGAGCGTTTTTTTCATCGACAAAAATCTTGGCGGTTGATCGAAACGTTTTAGGCACCGTCAAAAAGAACAACGTCGCTAAGCCGATACCCATTAAGGTAAAAAACGATATCAGCCAGACATTGCGCTTGACAGTGTCTAAAATGTCAAAGTTAAAGGTGTCAGAATTAGCACGACCATCAGCGGAGGCACTCCTGGCAATCGAGCCCAGATCGTTTCGGCGAGGGTTCATAATTAAGTTCCAGCAAATTTCTTGTCCGGCGGGCAAGGGCTTGCGCCCGAAAGCCTCAGCTCCAGAGCATTTCGGCCCAACATTGTCGCCGTGTAGTATTATCAGTCACGCTAGGTATTGGAAGCGTCTATTTTTTTATGGTCCACATAATTTGGCCGCTATTAAAAACGGTCTTGATGCAGTTCGTGCCATCAAGACACGACCGAGCCGCCTCAAAAAACAACGGTGTGCAGGCTGGACTGGCTCTCGCTGCCAACAGCGGATCCATCAGCCTCAATCGCCCCAAATTCCGGCACCAACTTTTTCAAGCACATCCGAATCGCGGCATCGCTACCGTATGCCAAGTTCAACAATTCATCCACGGACTCGATCGTTTCCTGCAATGAAAACTCACGATGAAAAGCCGTAAGAATTTTTTCATGTGCTGTCGGGAGCGATTGTTCATCTCCGTAGTAAAGTTCTTCGTACAGCTTTTCGCCCGGCCGAATCCCGGTATAGACGATGTCAATTGAATTAGCGGGTAAGCCCCCCAGACGAATCATGTCTTTTGCCAGATCTTGGATTAACACCGGCTCACCCATCTCCAGCACAAAAATCTCGCCCCCCCTGCCCATGCTGCCAGCCTGAACCACCAATTGAGCCGCCTCGGGGATCGTCATAAAAAAGCGGGTCATCCTTGGGTCCGTGATCGTAATCGGGCCGCCGCGGCTGATCTGCTCCTTGAACAACGGCACGACACTCCCGGCACTACCCAGCACGTTTCCAAAACGGGTCACAACGTATTTCGTCTTCGATTGAGCCCCCAACGCTAGGCAATAACGTTCTGCGATTTGCTTGGTGCAACCCATCAAACTGGTCGGGTTGACCGCCTTGTCGGTAGACACCATGACGAATTTCTCAACCCCATACTCGCTTGCCATATCGGCGACAATTTTGGTGCCGAGAACATTGTTGATAACCGCTTCGCCAGCATTGCCCTCGGTAAGCGGCACATGCTTATGAGCAGCTGCATGAAACACAACGACAGGGCGATGCGTCGACATGACTTCCGCAACACGTCGCCTGTCCGTGATGTTCGCTAACACGGGAAGGACCTCGGTCGAACCCTCAAAGTCGCGACATAGCTCACGATTGATTTGATACAAACGGTTCTCACCTCGTCCCAGCATCACAATTCGGTCAGGTCCAAAATCGATCAGTTGCCGGCACAACTCGCTGCCGATACTGCCGCCTGCCCCCGTCACCAATATCGTCTTGCCAGCCACCATGTCACGAATCGCGATCTGATCGAGTTCAACGGGGGCACGACGCAGCAGATCCTCAACGCGAACCTCGCGAACCGGAATTCGAGTACCACCTTCGAGCATACGATTGAGTTCTGGCACAACGTTAACTTGTACGTTGTCCTCGCGAGTACTATCGATCAAATCCCGCATCGCTTTTGCCTCAAGCGACCCAGCCGGCACATACACCGTTTGCACGCCATGTTTTTTACACAGCGCTGACATCTCGCCAAGATGTCCCAGCACTGAGATATCACTGAAACGAGTTGAGCGCACTTTCTGCTTTGAAACCAACCCAATCACTCGGCAGTTCAGTGATGGGCGAGAATTGACAAGGTGAGCCAGTTTGGCAACGTCCGGACTCGACCCCAACATCAGGGCAGGGCGTCGTCTGACGCGCTGCTTCACAGGTAAACGCTCGTCCCAGAAACGCCAGACGCTTCGCAGCGCTGACAAAGTCAAAATTGTAAACGCGCAATCAATTAAAACGGCGCCCCGCGAAATTTGAAAGTCGTCAATCGCGAGGTAGTCAATTGCGAGGACAACCAAAGTCGCAATTGCAGATGACTGGGCCACCGAGACCAAGTCTGCAAACGTGACGTACCGCCACCAGCCATGAAAGTTCTTCATGACGTAAAAAACCAACAGCTGAACCGATACAACCAACGGCATCCCAAGCCAAAAATGGTTCTGAGCGTGAGAGGGAACCCAAGACTCGAAGCGAACCACCAAAGAGGCGTAAAAAACCGCCGCGAAAACACCAACATGAAACAGCATAATTAGTGGAAGTCGATAGCGTTTAACCAAGTAGTACGCCGTCTCACTTGCTCCAACGATGTTGGTCGGAAGCGGGTCAGTTGTGAAGTCTTTGCCGTCCATCATCTTTTTTGATTGAATCATGGCTCTAATCGCGAAGCATTGGAAATAGTAGAGGAACGATCGCACACATAGCTTCCCTGCTATCACAAATCAATTCGGCTCAGGAGGCATAAGATAAAAATCCAGAAGCCCCAATCTAAACAGCACACATCAAACCGACAGCACCCAGTTCGGCAAAATGACAAAGCCAACGCGCGTCGCGTTCGAATATCCATCTTAATCCGGACAGGTGGAACACACATTTCACTCCCAACAGAACAAGTCGTTCCCACATGCCGCTGCGGGAATACGGACTTCCAGCCTTCGGAGAAATCTGCAATCCATCGGAACCCGTAAACCAAACACCACAGACGGCTGGACTGCGCAGCAAAAAGGGCATCCGAATGGACGCCCCTTTCCATTGATAGCAATTCGTTTTTCGCACGCCAAGCTGGCGACCCGCAAAAGCCGCTACTCAGCCGGGCTCGCAGGATCCCCGGTAGCAATCGCAACGGGAATAGCGACTGCTGCCCCAATTAGAGCGAGTCGTCGGAACGAACCACCACCACCGCCGGCAACAGCACCGCCACCACCAAAGCCACCGCCGCATGTTGAGCAGCTACTGACGGGAGCAGCCACATCCGAATAAATTGGCGCTGCTTCGGCGTAGGCAACTTCGCCGCAAGTACTGCAACCACCATCGTAAGCAACTTGCAGAGCCAAAGAGGTGTAAGCCGAAGCGTTTTCTTCACCAACAGCTTCGTCGCCAGCTGAAACAACCACGACTTGGTTGCCAACGTACTCACCCGAAACGCCTGCCATGGTGTACTCACCCGGCTTCACGTCGGCAAACGAGAAGTTACCGACAATGTCGGTGGAGCCTGCTGCGACTGTTTTTCCATCCGCAACGAGCTTCACTTCGGCAACCATCGGAGCTTGCTCGTTATCAAGCATCGCAAAGACATGACCCGACAAAGAACCGTCTGCGTTCAGGGCAACCCGGATTGGCGCCTTCCCTTTAACAGGAGAGGCTTGTTCAGTCTGTCCCAAGACAGAAGAACCCGTAAGCAGCGCCGCGATAACAGTCAGCGAGACGCTTGAAAACAACTTGGCGAACATAGGAACTCCAGCATTAAAACACGGTGTAAGGTCGAAGAAAGGTTCACAATGGCGAATTGAGTCAAATTACGCTCAAAGCGTCAGACCACTATTCGAGCCATATGTTATCCACCCGAACCGTCTACACAAGTCTGAAGACCCGGAAAAAGATGATAATTTATCCAATTATTCAATTCAGACCGGCAATGCCGACTATGCCTCCCTTAAAAAGAATTGGCGTTGCTCGCGTCAAGCCCCATCCCCGATTGGCGGGTTCCGAGAACGAGCGAGGGCCCCTAAAGGGTTATCTCCGCAATTTCGTCGTTCATTCTGACTCGCGGATCCCGACCCGCAGCAGGTATGATTACCCTACTCCGCCGGGCTGGCGGGCCCCTCGCCAGCAGTGATCCCGACGGGTATTGCCACCGCAGCTCCAATCAGCCCCAAGCGAGCGACCGAAAATCCGCCTTGTGAGCCCGTCAAAACCCTGAAACCGCCTCTACCATGGCCAGTTGAAAACGAGCCTTGCGGAAATGGGCCGGCCGGGACCGATGCAACAGCATTCGCAACGGGAATGGAGCCAGTGGTTGAGCTACCATCACTAACCTGTAGAGCCATTGAGGTGTAAGCGCCGGTCAGCTCAGCGTCTTTTTCGGTGGCGTCTTTTTTGGCTGAGGTAACGACGACGACTGGTCCGCCCGTGCCGCCATTGTATACCCCAGAAACGCCGGACACGGTGCATCCGCCCTTGATGTCTTCGAATGAAAACTGGCCAAACACATTTGTCTGAAGCGTCGCAACTTCTTGGCCGTCAGCAGCCAGCGTAACTTTGGCTGCGACCGGTGCTTTTTCATTGTCCAACATCGCGAACGCTTGGCCGGTTAGCATGTCGTCATGATCAAGCGCGGCTCGAACCACAGATTGCCTCGCTGCGGGAGCCTGTATGAAGACGGAACCGCCGACCACAAACGCTAACAACATGGCAGGAAAAAATGATTCAAATCGCATCAGAAGGTGTTCCAGCCAGTGTAAAATCTTTATGAATTAGTTGAACCATCGCTACGGTACGACCGGGACATTGGTAAGGTCGCCAGATGGTTATTTGTTGCTTATTGATCGCGAACTCTGTAACCTCGCCTGCTATCGGAGACATGCTGGCCGCAAGTTCAAAAAACCCGCCGTTTTTCCACATGCTCAGGCATTACTCTCTGCGTTCTCCGCGCCGCTTCCCTTTGGCTCCTCCGGCAATGAACGAACGATCAATTGTGCGAGACATCTTTGGCATCACAGCTACGCTGACGCTTATCGCGATGCCGGTCTGGATTCTCGGCGGCAATCTCCCGCCCGTACGAACCCTCTGCCTCGGATTGTCGGGGTTGTTCGGGTTGCTCATGCTGCTGCTGGATTTCAGGCGTCCAGCAGAAGCTCCTGAGTCTCGCTTGTCCCATGCGACGAAAATTGTGTTACTGACAGCAGTGGTCTTCGCGGCGATTCAAGCGATCGAGCATCCGGCGAATTTCCTGCAAAGCATTTATCCAGCAGCGACTCGTTTGCGTTTGGCTGAGCTAGTGCTGGGCGTCATGGCATTTTTCTTTTTTTCTAGGCTGTTTATTAGCCAACGATTACTAATCGGGTTCCTGCTAACGGTTCTGTCAACTGGCGCTGCGGTCAGTCTCTTTGGTTTGGTTCAACGGTTAACTTGGAACGGAAAACTCTACGGCTTCTACGAGCTCATCCATGGAGGCCAACCCTTTGGCCCTTTCGTCAATGGAAATAACGCCGGCGGTTTTTTACTGATGTGTTTCTCTGCGGGAGCTTTTTTTGTTGCCCGGCAACACTACGACAGACGGCTGGACTCACTGGCCTTGGAGGCTCGCGGTCAAGGTTTTTCTGGCGAGCTAAAAGACTTCCTCATTGGCGGGTTAGCTCGACTCAGCGCCAAGCAGTTGTATGTCTATGCCGGCCTCGTTGCCGTAACCGCAGGAATCACGGCATCGCTTAGTCGCGGCGCGCTGATCTCCTTGGTCGTGTCAGCCTCGGTTGGCTGGCTGGTCATGTTCAGCGGTCGACGGCTCACATTCCTAATTTCGATGCTCATACTGAGCGTCAGTATTGGGATCACAGCATACGCAGAAAAGAGCGATGCAACCAAGCGTGTGATAACGGTTGCTGACAGTTTGACAAGTCTCACCGATGTCAGTGCTGCCGCACAGCCTCGCATTATTCACTGGTCAGACACGCTGCGAGCCAGCCAAAACTACTGGCTGACTGGCAGTGGTCTCGGGACGTATGTCGATGCATATCTACCGCATCAAAAATCTGAATCAAAGAAAGTTTACTTTCATGCCGAGAATCAATATCTTGAAACGCTGCTGGAACTCGGCGTGGTCGGTGTCTGCCTGCTGTTGTTGGTTATCGGACTGTGCCTGAGCATCTCAATTCGCTTGATCGGCCAATCCGACGCGACTTCGAAGGCAGTTGGTTTGGCGGGATTGATTTGTCTTCTTGGACAAATTCTAGCGGGCAGCCTAGATTTTGGGTTATACATGCCTGCCAACTCACTACTGATGGCTGGCATGATGGGGGCAGTCGTTGCGCGAAACGACTGGCTGCAAAAGAGGGCAAAAGAAACCGGAACCGTCAAGCACTCAGCCTACAAGCAGACCGTCAGCCGTGTGTGCTTTGGCGTTGCGCTGCTGAGCGCTTGCTGGGGGGCTTATGAGTACTCGGGAGCGGATGCCGGTAAAGCGACCTCGCGTTTTCTGGCACGTTTCGAGCCCACAGCGGATTCTGACAAAATTGAGAAAGTCCAGCGTTGGGCGCACTATGCCGTGTCCATCCGGGGCGACGACGCAGCGAACCACCTGAATCTTGCCCATCTCGCTATTTTGAGATACCGACTTGCCGCCAGCGCAGCCTTGCTCAACGATGAGCAAAAACTCATCGAGCCAACGACTCGCAGTGCTGGAACCGAGCCAACGACAGCGATCCAACCAGTCAACCCGACGGAAGAAAAAGCTGAAACACCTGTCGCTCCGCCAACATTGGTCGATGTATGGCCCTACACCAAGCTGGAGATCCTGCATCAATCTGCCCGCGCAACTGAGCCCGAGGGCAGGACGCTCTTTGAAAACTTGCTCGACCACGGGCTGATCGAGACACATTTACAAAGCGCCTGGAGCCATCTCCAGGACGCACGTGCAGCGCACCCGAAATCCAAACAATGCCAGCTGGCGATTACACGTTTATCTTTTTTGTTCGAAGACAGGCAGACCGAGACTCAACGAATTGAATCGGTCGTATCCAACTATCCGCTCGACCAACAGATTTTATTCGTTTGTGGATTACTGTCCCATCAATTGCAACAGCCGGATCGCGGTTGCGATTATTGGAGGCGGTGCATGGAAGTCACTCGTGACTACGACGCCACGATCGTCGCGTACTGCCGGTCTCAATTGACGCTTCCTCAATTCTTACAACAAGTGGTACCCACTGACCCAGCGCGCGTGATTCAAATCGCCCGCGTCTATTTTCGTGCCCCAGAGGATTTACCGCTGAAGAAAGCAATCCTTCGACGTGTCGATGAACTCTTGCCTGATGCAAAGCTGGAGTGGGTCGAAAAACTTGACCTGCGAGGCCAAGCCGCACTATTCGCCCAGCGTTACCAGACGGCGACAATGGTCTTTCAACAAGTTCTTGAGAAAGCTCCCGACCTCAACCGGGCTCGCCTCCATTATGCAATGGCGTTAATGGGCTCCGGGCAATACGAAGAAGCACGGACCCAACTTAGAATATGCCTACTGCAACCCGATAGCCGAAAACCATTGATTCGCAGCCTCCTAAAAAGCGTGAGTTCGCGACAAGCTCGCAGCCTCCGCAATGCAAAGGCAAAGGCGAGGGCAACCCCATAAGCGTTGAGGTGAACGTCAAGCGAAGAAATAAGTTCACTTCGAGTCACCACCAAGCAACGCCTCAATCAAACGGGTTAGCTTCTGGTTGGCAGGCGCCACTCGAGCCCCATAGCGACCAACCACTTTGCCATCACCGTTGACTAGAAATTTTTCGAAGTTCCATGACACGTCACCGGCTGATTTGGGCGACGATTCCTGTTGAGTCAGGTACTTGTACAAGTCGCATTGTTGATCGCCTTTAACATCAACCTTCGCAAACATGTCAAAACTCACCCCGTAATTCTTCTGGCAAAATTCACGAATCGCTGCTTCGTCGCCCGGTTCTTGCTTGCGAAACTGATTGCAAGGAAAACCGATGACGTTCAAGCCTTGATCGGCATACTTCTCGTGCAGTTTCTGCAAGTCCTTGTATTGAGAAGTGAACCCACATTTGCTGGCCGTATTGACGATCAACAACGTCTTCCCTTGGTATTTTGCCAAACTCAAGTCTTCGCCATCAAGCGATCTCATCGTGAAGCTCAGCGGATATTGATCATCTTTCAACGGGGACTCCTTTTTCTGAGATTGGCTTTCCGCTGTTACCTCGTCAGTGACGGGCTGAGCTAGGCAGACCGTTCCACCCAGCTGAAGCATCGCGCTTACCGAAAACACGACCAACACAGAAAAACTACGTACATTATCGAACATTGGTCTGCTCCCAAGATTACGAACCGCGATTTACTGTTCAGAAATTGCCCAACAATATGCTACCGAACTCAGCTTGAACACGCCGAAGCGATCCGAGTTGCGGCGGCGATACCTGAACGAATGCAAATCGGTATCCCGACACCTCGATAGGCGTTTCCGGCCAGCGTTAACGTTGGAAACCGATCCAAAGTTTTTTCAATCGAGTCAACCCGGTCCAGATGTCCCACGTGATACTGAGGCATCGCATTCCTCCAACGAAAAACGAAGTCGACCTCCGGCAGGCCATCGAGTCCAACTAACTTGCTTAATTCATTCATCGCCAGATCAACCAACTGTCTGTCGGACAAGTCCACTAACTCTCCCTGCATGGCTCCTCCGATAAAGCAGCGAACCAGCATTTTGTTTTCGGGTGCTCGCCCGGGAAATTTATTGCTGGCAAAACTGGCTGCAATCAACCTGCGCCCCAAAATTGCTGGCACCACGATGCCGTAGCCATCGAATGTCCTACGGAATTGACTTCGATCAAATCCCATCGTGACCACCGCACAACTGGCGGAACGGATCGCGATCAGGTCACGGGACAAAGTCTGGGAAACCGACGCAAGCATCTCAGCAGCTCGAGAAACCGGGCTGGCGATGACCACCGCGTCTGCTTTCAGCCGCTCCAGCGCCGGTTGGCTCGAATGAATCGCCCAACCTTGATTCGGCTGCGGCTCGATGGTGCTGACCGGCCAATTGAAACGAACGTCGACTCCATCCATCGAATCCAAAAGCCAATGCACAAGGGAACTCATTCCGTCGCGCGGTGCACGGAACAGATCGTATCGAGCGCCGCTGGCGGACCGGTCGGCAGAGGAGGCTTGGGACGCGAACGCAGCCTTGATCAGACTTCCGTGAGTGCGTTCCATATCAACGAAACGCCGCATCGTTGCATTCATGCTCAAGCGACGCGGATCGGCGGTATAGATGCCGCTGACCAGCGGTTGCACCAGTCGTTCGAATGCCTGCTGACCGAAACGTCGTACGACAAATGATTGAAAATCTTCATCCGCATGATCAGAAGACGGGGGAACGTTAACCTCATCGAGCAACCGCTTGATCCCGCCATCGTCCAGAATGTTCGTCGTCTGGATTGCGTCCAAATCCGCTGGCAGCATGAGTGAAAACCCGCGTGGCACCGGCTCGATCGATTGCTCCGTCGCAATCCACGCACGTTGATCCACCGGAGTCGTGGTCAGCAGATCGGCTTCGTGTCCCAACGCGCGACAAAGCGACAACGCATCATCAGGCTCGGTCGTGAACATGTCGGCGGCTTGGTCGATCAAGTATCCTGAGGCAGAATGCGTTTGCAAAATTCCGCCAGCGCGATCAGACGCTTCGACAACGATGACGTTGGCCGAGGGCACCAGAGTTCGCAGCTTCCACGCAGCCGAGAGTCCCGCGATGCCTCCCCCGATGACAACGATTTTTTTACCTGAGCAATCCATAGCTCGATTGTAGAGATGCCCGACGGCAGCCGGTATACCCTGCGCACGGCGGCCTAAGCACTTGCAAATGGACCGGGTACCGAATGAAACAGATTCCTTACCAATTTCACCGGACCCGCATAAAATCGGTAAGAAATGATTTTCACTTGGTACCTTATGGGTTCGAAATTCCCGGACTTTGTCACTTACGTAAATCCGCTCCGACACTATGGCTGAGATTCTGCTGGTGGAAGATCATAACGACATTCGCGCCGTCCTGCAGCTCGCGCTCGAGACTCGCGGCCATCGGGTTCGCGCCTACGCCGACGGGGAATCAGCCCTACGAGCAATCGAATCGTGGTGGCCAGATGTCGCCATCTTGGATTCCGGGCTCCCCGGCATGTCGGGACTCGAGGTCGGTCAAGCCATTGTCGAACGAACGGGAGAACGAGAACGCGTGTTCATGGCCCTCTTCACAGGTTCCGATACTCATGAGCTCCGGCAATGTTCGCGTGAGGCGGGCTTCGTCTTGTTCGTCTGCAAACCGATCTCGGTCAATGACTTCTGCAACCAAGTCGACCAACTCAGCAGTGAAAGCCATTGATGAACGCCCCAACCAACGACCGACCGGGAATCACGCTTGCCGTCTTTCAAGAGACCGGCCAATTGCTTTATTCGAAGCCGGTCGAAACGGATGACAAGCAGCTGTCGCACCAACTGGTTGAACAACTCTCTGATCGTCTGAAGCACTTGTCCGGTGATCTGGAACTGCCTCTGGAAGGCCGTCTGCCTTGGGCCGAAAGTGAAGTCGCGTTCCGCATCTCCTCAGACCTGCAAAGCAGTTTCACCTTCTATTACCTAGGAACCGAGGTCATCGGAATTTCGTTGACACTTCTCGGCGCAGAGCCGGATCCGGAAGCCGAAATGATCGATTCCATTCGTCTGCTGTTGCTGGACCACGAGGATCGTGAAGAATTGGATGATGAACAGATCGAGCTGATCTTAGCAATCGACCAATTTGAGTTTCACTCGTTCACACAGCGACCGATTCATTTTTTTGTGCCGCTGAAGCCTCAATCAGCGGAATCGCATTGGCAGGAAACCCAAGACGCATTGATCCATGCGAGTTTGCATTTGGCGATGGCTCTGTACCAGCCAGAAGATTAGGCAAGACACCTAGTCCGTCGACCACGGCCGATCGGTGATGGAATCGGCCACTCGACCAAGCCACTCAGCTTCCGGAGTCACTCATTTTTGCCAACTCGGTGTTGGTTCGCTCAAACGTGCTGTTGGTTCCCTCGCCCAGTACTCGAATGGTCTGAAACATGGCGATTATCAGCAACGCCAGCATGACCGCGTATTCGACGGCGGTTGGCCCTGATTCAT
>CALFWL010000139.1 GCA_937928215.1 uncultured Pirellulaceae bacterium
TTGGGCGCCGTTCTCCTCCGATTGAATGTCAATCGAAATCGTGACTCTGCTCGAGATCGTTCTTGTGAACCGCATCAGCCACGGGCTTGACTTGCTGCAGCAAACGCATGAGCGCTAGTGCCGCTTCGTTCTCTTCGGCCACCACGTCGCTGGCTCCTGCCTTTTTCAGCTTTTTCACATTGCTTTGATAGCGACAGCGAACCATCACTCGGCAGTGCAAGTTCATACCACGCGCGGCCTTTACAACTCGTAACGCCGCGTCGTCGTCGGGAACACAAACGACGACCAGTGCGACTTCGGCCAGACCGGCTCGTCGGAGTACGGATTCATTCGTTGCGTCACCCGCCACGGTGCGAAATCCCTGTTGCGCGAATGAATGCAGATTGACCGGACTTAAATCGATCATGCAAACGTCGTGGCCAAATGTTTCAAGCTGCGAGCCAACGCTGCCACCGATCGGCCCGGCTCCAATCACCACCGTGAGACGCTTGCCGCTGTTCCAATGCTGACCGTGGACAGAGCGATCCTCTTCGTCCTCGTTCGAGCGAACAATTCGCAGGCCCCATTTCATCAAGGTCGGCGTCAGAACCAGCGAGCCAACTGCGATCGCCACGACTCGTTGGTAGTCCATCTCGCTCAGCACGGCAGCATCAACACCAAGCAGAACAAGCACGAAGGCAAATTCACCAACGTGAGCCAACCCGATCCCCATGCCCAACGCCGACCGAACCGGCAACCCTGTCAGTTTCAAAGCCACGGCAGCCGAGACCCCCTTCAATAGAATAATAGTTGGCAGGCCAATCATCAGTAACGCAGGCTCTTGCCACAACAACTTGGGATCAAAAATCAACCCAAGTCCCACAAAGAAGATTGCCGCAAACGTCTCGCGAAACGGTAACACCAACGCGTCAATCTGATGCGTCCAACGGTTGCCATTGAAAACCAAACCTGCTGCGAACGCGCCAACCGCCGGCGGCAAGCCCACTGAATACGCGGCCAATGTGACTCCGCCCAATGAAACCAGCGTGAACAGCACCACCAATTCGCTGCTGCGATAATTCACGAACAGGGGGATGACCCACTCGGCCAACACGTGCCGCATTCCGATCACAGCAACAATGAACGTCAGTGACACAAAGGCAAGCTTCGCAAACAAGATCGCCCCGACGGTTGACGTATCGCCGGTCAGTAGCGGAACGAGCAACAGTAGCGGCACCAAAGCGGCATCTTGGAACAACAGAATCCCGATCGATCGACGACCATGGGGAGTCTGGGCTTGCCCGTACTCGGTGAGCGCGCGAAATACCAGCACGGTTGAGCTGAACGCAATCGCGGACGAGATCAACAAAGCTGGCTGCCAGTTGTACCCAAAGCCAACCAACAGCGCTCCCAATGGCAGCGCGACCAACAACATCTGGGTCCCGCCACCGATCAAAAAGTTACTACCCAAGCGTTTGAGATCATCGATTGAAAACTCCAATCCAATCGAAAACAGCAACAGGAAGACGCCCATCTCCGCAAAATGAGCGAGCTGGTGTTCTTCATCTTGGACCCATCCCAACACACCGTGCCCAATGATTGCGCCAACGATGAGGTAGCCGATCAGAATCGACACATTAAGTCGGCGGCAAATCAAGGCTGACGCGAGCCCCGCCGCGAGCAGAACGATAAGGTCTTGGACGAGTGATAACGTCATTGCAGTTGGTTCAATTGCGGCATATTGACGTACTTGCTTTCGAACTTCCTACAGCGTTTCCATTGACCGCCGTTCACGCTGCCAACAATGAAGACTTATGGCACTTCGGGGAATTTAACGGAATTTCGCCTGGGATGGGACTGCCACAGGACTTGCAGGCAGATAAATCACCGAATCGGCCTGATTCACTGCCCGTGCGACGCGAACACGATAAAACTGAACTCGGTAGTTGATGACTGGCAAGTCTTCAACCAAGAATCCAATGATTGGTGGCATGTCCCAGTCGACACACGCCTGCGCCCCAAGGAACTCGTTGTGGGTACGCTCGTTGCGGGAACGATCATTACACGTAGCAACCGAAAATGCCGGGGCTACCGTCACCCGGCAATAACGGCGAAGATTCCGACGAAGTTGCTGATATTCGCCACTGCATTCCCAGGAGGAGCATTTTTTCAGTTTCGAACCACCGGACGAGTTCGCTGTGAAATCTCTACACTCGCTCAAGTGTGAATGGCTCGACCTGAAACAGCCAGTGCGGCCTCGAGCATGATCTCTGACAGAGTCGGATGAGCGTGACAGCAGCGAGCCAAATCCTCGCTGGACGCGCCAAAATTCATCGCCACCGCAGCCTCGGCGATCAAGTCACCCGCGCGGGCACCAATGGCGTGCACGCCAATAATCCGATCCGTTTCAGCATCCGCAAGAATCTTGATCCGACCATCTGTTTCGCCAATCGTTCGAGCACGACCATTGGCACCATAAGGACAAACACCTTTGTTGTACTCGATGTTCGCTTCCTTCAATTGCTCTTCGGTTCGTCCCACCGACGCAATTTCAGGATGCGTGTAGACCACTGCGGGAATCGTTTCGTAATTGACATGGCCGTAGCCGTTGACCAAACGCTCGACACACGCGATTCCCTCTTCGGATGCTTTGTGAGCCAACATGGCTCCCCCGATGCAATCGCCGATCGCGAAGACTCCAGTTGTCGAAGTTTGAAAGTGCTCATCCACTGAAACAAAGCCACGTTTGTCGGTTTGAACACCGATGTTTTCCAACCCGACACCTTTCGAATTCGGCACTCGCCCCGCAGACGCCAACACACGATCGCACTCGATCGGATCTTCTCCCTTGCATTTTACAACGCACTTGCGTCCATCACGAGTCGCACTTTCAACCCACATGTTGGTGCGGAACTCGATGCCCTGTTTTTCGAATTCGCGGACAGCCAGTTTGCCAATTTCTTGGTCCATCCCCGCGAGCGGACGATCAGTTCCCTCAAGAACGATGACTTTTGAACCGAGGCGATTCCAAACCGATCCAAGCTCCAGACCGATATAGCCACCCCCGATTACGACCAAGGTTCTGGGCACGCTTGGCCATGACAACGCCGCCGTGCTGTCTCCGATCAGATCGCCATCCATTTCGATCCCAGGCAACTGCATCGGAGAGCTACCCGTCGCGATAATCGTGTTGGTCGCAGATATGGTTTCGCCGGATGAGAGTCGCACCGCACTACCACCATCAGCTGATTCAAGCGTACCTCGAGCGACAAACGCAGTGACTTTGTTTCGCTTTAGCAACATGTTAATGCCACCGGTTAGCGTATCCACGATCTTGGTTTTGCGGGCCATCATCTGGCCAAGATCAACGGTCAGCTTCGTGGCGGAAATCCCATGCTCCACCATGTTGTCGCGAGCCTCCACCAGCATGTGACTCGACTCAAGCAACGCTTTACTGGGAATGCAACCGACTCGCAGACAAGTGCCTCCAAATTGTGGATTTTCATCCACGATGGCTGTCTTCAACCCCAACTGCGCCGCGCGGATCGCTGCGACATAGCCGCCCGGGCCGCCACCAAGAACAAGAAGATCGAACGTTTGATTGGCCATGGGGTTTGTTTCGAGCGTTGAGAAATTTCAGTGTGAAGATTCAATGTTGTGTCGTCAGAGGACAGTGCGGCCGCGCGAATTAGCGTTGCCCCAGTCGATGTCGCATGCGGTTCGACCCTATCGGTCTGCCGCCGGACGGATCAAACTTCCAGGAACAGCCTTGCTGGCTCCTCAAGAACTTCCTTGATCGTTTTCAGGAAACCGACGGCTTCGCGACCATCCACGATGCGATGATCGTAAGTCAACGCGATGTACATCATCGGCCGGATGACCACTTGTCCGTTTTCAGCCACCGGACGGTCCTGAATCGTATGCAGTCCAAGAATACCGCTTTGCGGCGGATTGACGATCGGGGTCGACAGTAACGACCCGTAGACTCCGCCATTGCTGATGGTAAACGTGCCGCCTTGCAAATCATCAGGCTTGAGCTTGTTCTCCTGAGCCAGCCCAGCAAACCGACCGATCGTACGCTCGACATCGGCAAAACTCATCCGTTCCACGTTTCGCAGCACGGGAACAACCAACCCTTTGCCTCCACCGATCGCGATTCCGATATCGTGATAGTTTTTCATCACGACGCTCTTATCGCGAACTTCCGCGTTGATTGCCGGAAACCGCTTTAATCCTTCGACCGCCGCTTTGGCAAAGAACGACATGAACCCCAGCTTGACGCCATGCTTGGACTGAAACGCATCCTTGTACTTACCCCGAAGCTCCTTGACCGGGTGCATGTTGATTTCGTTAAACGTGGTCAACAGTGCCGCGGTTTGTTGAGCCTCCACCAATCGAGTCGCGATCGTGCGACGGATCATGCTCATTGGAACAGCTCTGTCTTCCCGTTCTGGATGCTCAAGTCCGGATGCCCCCCAAACATCGGCGGCGGGTGCAGACGCGGGCTGTGACGGTCGCTGCTGGCTTTGCACTGGAGCGGCCTTCGCCTGCTCAGCAACGGGTGCAGGAACCGCGGTTGGCTTGGGCAATGTTGAATCGATTGGCCCCGGCGCGACGGCGTCCGCGTTCTTTTTTGGTGCGAATGAATCCGTATCTGCCTTCGGTCGGACGGATGAAGGCGCAACCGATCTTCCTCGTGAGCCCCCCGGCTGAAGGCCATGTTGCTGGATATAGTTTTGCACGTCCTCCTTGAGCAAACGGCCTCCCGGACCGCTCGCCGAAACCACACCCGCCGAAATCTGGTACTCAGCCAATAATCGCTCGGCCGCCGGCATGATCATTCCCGCCCCCGCACGATCCTCTTCATCGCCAGAGGGCGAAGAAGCGACTGCGGTCGCGTGAGGCGAAGAAGCAGATGATGAAGGATTCGGTTCACCCGCTGAGGCTGACTCACTGGCGGCGGTGACGGGTTTCGCCGTTGCACCGGCCGGGGCGAGTACGCACAGCACGTCGCCCACCTGAGCAAACTCGCCCGCTTGAACACGGATCTCCTGAAGCACGCCATCTTGCTCTGCTTCTAAAGTCTGAGACGCTTTCTCAGATTCGAGTTCAACGAGTTCTTCGTTTCGACTAACCGTGTCGCCAGGTTGCTTGAGCCAGCTTGCGACTTGCACTTCCTGGATGGACTCGCCAAATTCTGGAACCTTCAATTCAAACATGATTTTCTCAGCTACGATAATTGGTTTTGATCGGGACGTGGAAAGACAGCGATCTGTGAGACTCGGCGGATGGAAAATCTCTATCCGCCAACATTCGATGACAAGGTTTTACAGACAAAAAGGTTCGACTAAGCACTTGCCCAACAATATACTGCCAGATTTGATTTCATTTCGCTCGCGTAAAATCATGTTCATCTGGCAACTTATGATTCGCAAGTGCTAACGCGAGGCCGAAATCGCTTGAGGGGCAGGGCCGTCTCCAGTTGCGGCGGCAAGCAGCTCTGCATGTTCCAGCTTGTGGGCATTTTTGGACCCAGTCGACGGACTGGCGGATTCGGGCCGAGTTATCCCATTCAATGGCCACTGTGCTCCCAACCCCAGTTCATCCCATTTGATCTTCATGAAGTACCACGCCCCCATGTTTCGCGGCTCTTCCTGCACCCAGAACACGGGCGTGTCGGCGGGATATGATTCGATCGCCTCTCTAATTTCATCGATTGGCAGTGGATAAATCTGTTCGAGTCGAATGATCGCAAAGTCTGTTCGATCGGAATCCTGCCGATGCTTCATCAAGTCGACACCGATTTTTCCGGTCGTAAGCAGAATCCGCTTCGGTCGTGCTTCCCCTGTCACCGCCGTATCGGGAATCAAACGCCGGAATGTACCGGATTCAAAATCCTTCAGCGGCGACATGACCATCGGTTCACGCAACAAACTTTTGGGAGTGAAAACGATCAGCGGCTTTCGCCATTTTCGTTTCACTTGCCGTCTGAGCAGATGAAAATACTGAGCCGTCGTCGTCGGGTAAGTGATCTGCATATTATGTTCGGCCGCTGACGTCAGAAAGCGTTCGATACGAGCGCTACTGTGTTCCGGCCCGGCCCCCTCAAAGCCGTGAGGCAACAACATGGTCAATCCACTGAGGCGACGCCACTTGTCCTCCGCACTACTGATGAACTGATCGACAATCACCTGAGCGGCATTGAAAAAGTCTCCGAACTGAGCCTCCCAGATCGTCAGGCTTTCCGGCATGTCCAAGCTGTACCCGTAATCGAAACCCAACACGCCCGCCTCGCTGAGCGGACTGTTGATGATGTCGACTTCTGCCTGATTTTCGGCCACGTGCTGCAACGGACACCACCGTTGACCAGTGGATTCGTCCGACACGATCGCATGACGCTGACTGAAGGTTCCTCGTCCGGAATCCTGCCCTGAAAATCGAATCGAGTGGCCCTCAATCGCAAGCGTCCCCAGCGCGGCCAACTCACCGGTAGCCCAATCGACCGGACGATCACCTTTCGCTGAATCCGCACGATTATCGTAAACTCGTTGCAGTTTGCGGCTCAGTTTGAAGCCCTCGGGCAACTCAGTCGCGCGACGGATCACGTAGGAAAGCTGACCGATTGAAACTCCTGTATCGACATCGTCTTCAATTCGCTCCCGTCCCCCGGAGTAGTCATTCCAAATTCCTTCCAGCGTCTGGGTGTCGGGAACAAAATCCTGCATCTTTGCCGCGTCGAACTCAAACTGAAGTTTTTCGCCTCGAACGAACGCCAAGCGATTAGCTTCCTTCTCCGTCACGCCGCCCATTTTCAGCAACCGCTTCATGTAGCTATCGCGAATGGTGGGCAAACTATCGATCGTTTGATACATCAACGGCTGAGTGAACCGAGGCTCATCGCTTTCGTTGTGACCAAGTCGACGATAACAGTACATGTCGATAACAACGTCACGTTGAAATTCTCGCCGGAACTCCATGGCCAGATTCACCACTTGCGCAACCGCTTCCGGATCTTCTCCGTTGACGTGAAAGATCGGAATCTGCAACATCTTGGCCACGTCGCTGGCGTAAGTCGATGAACGACTGTACTGTGGATCGGTCGTGAAACCGATTTGATTATTTACAATCACGTGCAACGTTCCGCCCACCTTGTAGCCTTCCAGTTGGCTCAGGTTCAACGTCTCCTGCACGACGCCCTCCCCCGCGAAAGCCGCGTCGCCGTGAATCAAAACCGCCATGAAACCGTCTCGATCCTTGTCGTCAGCTCGATCCTGCTTGGCACGGCAGCGTCCCAACACCACAGGATTGACGAACTCCAGATGGCTGGGGTTGAAACACAACGAGATATGAATCTGCTTGCCCTTGCTGGTCACCCAATCGTTGCTGTACCCCAGGTGGTACAACACGTCACCGGCACCGCGATTTTCATCGGGCTTCGGGTCGTTAAAACCCCAGAAGATATTCTGAGCCCGTTTCCCCATAATATTGGCCAGCACGTTCAAGCGGCCTCGGTGAGCCATCCCCAGCACGACTTCTTTGACTCCGTGGTCACCGGCTTTTTCGAGTGCCAAATCGAGCAGCGGGATCAGCGTTTCGGCTCCCTCCAGCGAGAACGTTTTCGCGCCGATGAATTTCTTCCGCATGAACTCTTCGAAAATAACGGCGTCGGTCAATCGAGTCAGAATTCGCATCTGCGTATTTCGATGCAACCTCATGCGATTCATGGATGACTCCATTCGTCGCACCAACCACTCGCGAACACTGCGATCGTCGATGTGCATGAACTGCGCGCCAATCGATCGGCAATACGTTTCGCGCAGCAGGCTGAGAATATCGTTCAGCGAACGAAAGTTGCGTCCCTCGACCGTGCGAGCCGAAAACTGGCGTTCAAGGTCGGTCGGCAGCAGGCCGTAAGACTCAAGGCTCAGCTCACTGTTTTCTTCACGTGGCCGACCGAGCGGATCGATGCGAGCCTCCAAGTGACCGCGAACGCGGAAGCCGCGAATCAACTGGTCGACTCGATCCTGCAACTGAGCAACCGTGATGTGATCTTCACCATCAGACGAAGCCGGACCTCGCACGGTGCGGGCACCGCCATTGTCGGGGCCTCCGACTGGCGCTCCGTTGGTTGACACGCTGTTGTCGCCAACGGAATTCAACTGGTGACTTTGTTTCGCCGTTGCCTCGGTTGCAGAACCGGAAACACGCGGCAATTGCGCGATATCAAAGGCCTGCGAGGAAGGATCGAAGGTCTCGAAAAACGTCTGCCATTCCGTCGGCAACGAGGCAGGGTCTTGTTGAAAATCCTCGTAGAGACTGTCGATGTAGTCTCGACTGAATACATTCATTTGAATCATTGCCAAACAGCATTGCGGAATCGCGAGCTACTTCCATTGAACCTGCGATGTCACTCTGTTGGTACTGTATCGAAATGCCTACCGTGCGGCTATCGCCAACGAGCGAAAAACACTGGGAATTGCGGTTTTTTCGTTACTTCAACAAAACATCCGAAAACATCCGACACCTCGATCAAAATACGGATTCATACATCTGCTGATTGAAACCAACCACAAGCTGCTCTCCCAGCCTCAATGTCGGCGCACGCAGGTTCCCGGTTGGCCCCAGCACCAGTTTCAGCAACTGCTGTTCGGTCAGATCGTCATTGTTCAAATCGACCTCCACAACCTTCTTCCCTTTCGCCACACGCAGCGAGCTTAGCTGCTTCAGTAGCGTGATCGCTTCCTCGCGACCCCAGGTTTCCTTTTTGGCGTTGGTCTCGGATTTGGGCTCAAGCCCAGCGTTGGCAAGAAACTCTTGCGTTTTGATGCAGGTCTTTCAGCCGGGTCGGTGATAGCTCCAGTCGATGTCTGGCATTTGCATGGCTCCTCGAATGCTGCGTTCGAATGATGGAAACGGTGAGCAGGACGGGTTTTCGTCTCACCAGAACCCATAAAAATCAGGCGGGAAGTGACCGAGACGTTGTTCAACTTCGCTGCGAGCGCCTAAAATGTCGGGTAACAAAACGAAACAATGTTACATCCCCGCGATTCAGATTATCCGCTTTCAACATGAGCTACCATCCTCCCTCACGAACTCGCAGCAGTAATTTCAGCGGATTGAAGCTAAGGCTGATCATTGCTGCTGCGATCGTTCTGTTTTCCATCGTCAGCTATCTGGCCAAGGGCCAGATCAACCCTGTCACGGGCGAAAAGCAACGCGTTGACGATAGCGTCAGCGAGGAAATCATGATGGGCATTCAAGCTGCCCCCCAAATGGGTCAACCGTCTCGCGACAGACAGGCGGCCGCCCAGGTTCGGGAAGTCGGCGCTCGGCTCGTCAACCGACTGGACCAGCGGCTTCGAGAAAAAAGAATTGAGAATCCTTACCCGTTCGATTTCCACTTGCTTGCAGACCGCAACACGGTCAATGCCTTCGCGCTTCCGGGTGGACAGGTATTTATCACCGAGGCACTTTTCCACCACCTAGAGGGCCATCCCGGACGAATCGCGGGGGTGCTGGGACACGAAATCGGCCATGTCTTGGAACGCCACGGTTCAGAACGGATGGCGACGGGAGGATTCATCAAAGGGTTGGTCAGTGCCGCGGGCGTCGCAGGCGGAAGTTTTGAAACGGCCAACATGGCAGCCTACGCAGGTAATTTCTTGAGCATGAAATACGGCCGTGACGCCGAACTGGAATCCGACCGCTGGGGAATTGAATTGATGATGCTTGCTGGTTACAGCCCCGAACATCTGCTGACGGTCATGGACGTGCTGGAAAAAACGTCGGGCGGAGGCGGAACGCCGGAATTCATGAGCACTCACCCTCGCCCAGCCAACCGCCGGGAGTACATTCAATCAATCATCCGGGAAAAATTCCCCAACGGCTTACCGAGTGGACTGCATTGAACGACTTGCCCGTATCCGACAACCAGGATCAACCGATTGATCGACGCCAAATCGCCAGAGATTGGCTGCCTCGGTACACGGGCATGCCGCTGGAAGCGTTTGGCGACTACGTGCTGCTGACCAATTTTGATTATTACGTTCGCCAGTTCGCTTCACGATTCGGGTGCGAAATTCATGGCTACGGCAAACCGATGCAGGCGGCCACCAATCAGGACGGCCTGACGATCATCAACTTCGGAATCGGTTCGGCCAACGCCGCCACGGTGATGGATTTGTTAAGTGCGAGACAACCGAAGGGCGTGCTGTTCTTGGGCAAATGCGGCGGGCTGAAGGACTCGACCGAAATCGGGAACTTCATCCTTCCGATCGCGGCCATTCGTGGCGAAGGAACCAGCGACGATTACCTGTTGCCGGCCGTGCCAGCGTTGCCTTCTTTCAAACTGCACAAGTTCGTTTCCGAGGGCCTGGTCCGGCGAAAACTCGAGTACCGTACAGGCGTCATCTACACGACGAACCGCCGACTCTGGGAGCACGATTACGAATTCCGCCAACGCCTTCATGCGATGACCTGCATTGGTATCGATATGGAAACCGCGACCTTGTTCATCGTCGGACACTACAACCAGATTTCTCGCGGCGCGCTCTTGTTAGTATCTGACGTTCCGACCACTCCCGAGGGAGTCAAAACGGAGGCATCGGACACCGCCGTCACTCAAAACTGGGTCGACCTGCATCTTGAAATCGGCATCGAAGCCATGTCTGACATCGGTGCGGGTGGTGAACCGATCCGCCATTTTCAGTATTGACCAACACATGACATCGATTGTCACCCGTTGGAAGGATTGATCGGCAACATCCCCGGAACCGCATCTTGGCTTGCGACGGACTGTTGCACTCAGGTCACGGTTCGGCGGCTCAACAGGATCGACCTTGCCATACACTCGCAACCCATACACTCACAACCGCACCGCCAAAATGAGCAAACCGGGAAGAACGGGCAAACATCGAATTGGGAAATTTGTATTTTTTTCTTCAAAATTGGTCTGAAAACGGATATTGCAGGCACGATTCCACTTGACAGAGCTTTCAGACCCTTGCGAACGCGCCGAAGGTTCGCTACTTTGACAGGATCAAAAGTTTGGTGTCAACCCCCTGTCCAGAATCTTTCAAGACACCTTAGACGAAAATCGAATGCAATTCGATTAGCGGAAGTGTTGGAACGCTTCCCAATACAAAATCAAGTCCAATGGAAGGCTTGAGAAAAAGGAATTTACCAAAAGGGAATCCATCATGTTGGTATTAAGTCGAAAAATCGGCGAACGGATCTGGATTGGCGATGAAATCGCCGTGACGGTCGTGCGCATCACCGGTGGCGGTGTGCGAATCGGGATCGAGGCACCGTCTGAAATGCCGGTCGTCCGAGAAGAGCTAAAACGAAAGCTGGAACAACAGCAGGCAGAAGCTACCAAGCCTTCTTTGCCTCGTTAGTTCTTTTACCTTATCTGCCCGAAGCTTTTGTCTGCCCGAAGCTTGTTGATGCAAAGAGTCTATCGCGGAAGCAGAGATTGAAATCGGGCTCGGAAGCCGTTCAGGCAAGTTGTTGAATGCGGTCGGCTCCTACTTGCCCCGTTCGAATCATTGCTGCTGATTCACGTCACCGAAAATGCCGTCCTTGTCTGCGACGTGCGCATCTTGAGTAATTACGATTTTCCCGGACCGTAAATCGACTCTCCGATCCGGCATCTGCCCAAGTGATCCGTGTTGTGTCACAAAACGAACCAATGCTGTCAACTTGTTCTGCGCCGAAGCTTCTCCGACCACTTCTTTTCCGGGCGCATTGCCCCAGACGACTTTCGTTCCGTTCTCTGGCCATAGTTCGAACGGGATCTCGGCTGCCGACATTTGACGACTCGATCGCAGCGTCATCACGCGATAGATCCCCAATCGATCCGCTTCTGAACCGATCAAGCTGATGATTGCCGCGGCATCCACGATCCGCAGATCCGGCCACACCGCCCATGGCCTGGCCATGCTGAAGCTTTGAGGATTGAAGACCGAGATTCGTGGCAATTTGAAGTGCTGAACCAGTTGAGGTGGCATGACCATCCCGTTTTGATCGACCGGCATCACTTGAGCCGTCTTGGTTCTGGCCCAACCGGGCACGTTGGTGTGGTTCAAAGTAACCATGCCCACAGGCCGCCGATAACGCAAGTCGATGTCCAGTCCGTCGGACGACTTACGAACCTGATCCACTTCCTCCACCCAACCGACCGACTTTAGTGTCATCGCCGTTCTTGCAACGACATCGGTGTCCAGGATGTTCGGAGGCGCCTGCCCTGCGGGAACCTCAAGCAGCAGTCGTTTTAAATCGATCCTTGCCCACGAGGGAGCAGGCGTGATTCGAACTCGATCTGCCGTCAACTGATAGTCTTGGACCGGGATCAAGCGGTGTTGATATCGTTCCCACAGGTTCAACGCGCCGACAATGGTCAACACAGTGATCAGCACAAACAACGTTCCCGGATGCAGCAACGTCCCACGCAACGAGAAGTTGTTGATCAGCCGATCGAGTAAATCTTCGTTTCGTCTTGCCATGGTCCCGACACTGGTTCAGACTCAGCCCGACAGTTCAAACACGGGGCGAATGGATGTATTATCGAACGATCACCGCACGACAGTTCGCCAAAGCCTGAACGGTCCACCCAGCCGGAAGGACCGTCACAAAACGGTATTACGTTGAACGCCCAAGCGGCTCAATGCCACGGAACTTACGATCAACGACGCAAACACTGAGCAGACACGAATACGCCTCTAACCGCCAACCGCTTCGTCAAAATTGGTGCGATTGGTGGCGAATATCTCTGGAACTACCAAACCTGAATCGCGTCTTGGAGTTCGATCTCCAACCGATCGGCAACCTGCTGACGCACTTTCTTCATCAGCTCCAGCACTTGCTCGCTGGTCGCACCGGATTCGGCAACGAAGAAATTGGGATCACGATCGGAAACATGAACCGGCCCAACCGATTCACCCGCCAGTCCGGCATCGGAAATCAACTTGCTGGCCGATTCGCCACCATGATCGCGAAACATGTACGCCGAGTTCTCGTCCGCGTCCGGTTGAGCGGCTCGACGCACGATCCACAGCTTCTGCATCCGTTTGGTCAACGAGTTTGCAGGTTCGGTCTCGAACTCGAATCGACCTTCGAGAATCGCAAGCTCCGTCAAACTGCTCTGGCGATAGGAAAACGAAAGCGAGTCAGAATCTCGCGTCGCAATCTGACCATCACGCGTCAAAACCGTCGCGCTGCGAACCCAGCCACCA
This sequence comes from uncultured Pirellulaceae bacterium, assembly GCA_937928215.1. GTDB lineage: Bacteria > Planctomycetota > Planctomycetia > Pirellulales > Pirellulaceae > Mariniblastus. The sequence goes on from CALFWL010000139.1 coordinate 13,212, forward strand.
AAATCGACTCCGTGGTAGCCCGTGTTGTTGTGAAGCGCTCCACCGACCGTGCCCGGAATGCCAACCAGTTGTTCGGGACCGGAAAAACCCTCCCGCGCCGCCGTGGCAATAAAGTGCGACAGCTTCGCGCCGCCGCCGGCCGTCAACGAGTTTCCATCAACGGAAATTTGGCAAAACTCGGGAGCCGACAGATGAATCACGCAACCTTGCACTCCTTCGCTGCGGACCAGCAAATTGGACCCGCCTCCCAGCAAGCGAACGGGAACCTGATCCTCAGCGCAGCGTTTGACTAGCGCGATCAATTCATCTCGCGTCGTTGGCTCGGCAAAATATTGGGCCACCCCGCCCAATTTCAGGCTGGTATGAGCAGCCAGCGGTTCATTCTCGCGAACAATGTGCTCAAATCCGGTCGTCAGTGACAAAACAGTGTCCTCGCATGGGGGCGTTAAGAACCCACATGTTAGTAAATTTTTCCCGGACGGAACAGGTTTGAACAAAGCGGGAGAGACAAGGTGGGGATGGGCCGGACGAAGAAAGAAGGGCCGGGCGGAGAAAGGGTGGGGCGGACGGAGCCTTCCCCTCCCTAGAATCATCGATCGGGAGAGTAAGGCTCCGCCCGCACTCGTTGGGATCGGAGAGCTTAAGGTTGAGTATCAGGTCGGACGGAGCCTTCCCCTCCCTAGTTTGTTAACATCCGTCGGGAGGACGCGGCTCCGCCCAAGCCAAATCCAATGACACGCTTGAGCCAGCGATCGGGGCGGGCGGAGCTAACTTGAGCGATAGAACTGGTTCGCGATCAAATTTTCGACGGACATCGCGATCAACAGCATCAGCATCAGCAACGGGTAAAGTTCTTTTCCCCGGCGGTTGGTGCCCTGCTGGCGCTTGATCTCTTCCTTTTGCTGCACGACCTGGTAACGATCGACTCCGAAAAACGTGTCCAAACGATCGGGCTCCAGCCGAGTCAAATCAGTCGCAGATGGATCAAGGCTGGTGCTGAATCCGCGCAGGGCGGGCCCGTTCAGTTGACCCTTCAACCGGTAATGCCCCGGTAGATCGGTAAATCGATACCGAATCGCTCCATCAATGGCGTTCACGGTCGCGGGTGATTGATCTTCGGCTGGAGTAAACACTCGATACGATTCCGGCCAGCGTCGCAGGTCGTTCTCAAACGAAGCAACTTCCCCCACTTGAAGGTTCAATGAATCCGCATCGCCCGCCACGACATGCTGAGCAATCGCGCGAACCAGTAGCCACGCGGGCAAGGGCTTCCCCAAAAACAGCTCGTTCCAGATCGTCCGATCTTCCGACCACGCGGGCTCAGAGATCGGAGTCGTCATCGTCAAAATTCTACCGCCGCCGATCCGATGCTCCCACAAGGCAGCCTCGCGGTTCGAGTAACGTAACAAGACGCTGGCGGTCGAGACAAGTTGACCTTCTTCGGCTCCATTCGTTTTGCTCTGATCGCTCGAACGAGCCGTCGAACCCCAATGCAATTGAACCGGAAACCGATTCCATGGAATCCCTGTGTCCATGCGACGAAACGAACGGAACAGAGGATGAGCCAGATCGTTTTCGCGTGGACTGAGAAATACATCATCCGCGTCGCGCCACACTCGCGTCAAGGAAAACCCTAACGCTTGTTGAGCAACATCAGACTGAAAGGATGAGTGGATTGTTGGCCCATTTTTGGCGTTGCCGCCGAGGAACATCGCGACGCCACCGCCTCCGTTCGCATAGTTGATCAGGCGTTGCCAAGTGGCTTCGGTCATTGGCGGTGGATCGAGCAGAAAGATGGCTGCGTAGTCCGCATCGGTTTCGTTTGTTCGGGATTCGAACTGCTGCAACGTGATTTCCTCGCAGTCGTACCGAGCGGTCCCCAGTTCGACCGATCGCGTTGGAGCAATCGTGCTGACCAAGTTAGTTGCGTTGACATCCGCCGGTGAAATCACCAACGCTCTCCACTGCGGGCTGACTTGAAAGGTGAAGTGTCGAACATCATCCACCGCCAGCGAATCGGAGCCAACAATTTCCGCTTGGCCGTGATACGTTCCCGGTTGCAAGTTCTGTTGAAATCGAAAACTGACGGCTGCGACGCCGTTTTCACGAACGTCAATCGCCGACTGCTGTTTCCACGCATCATCCGAATACACGGCGCGGCCATCACGCATGACCGGACGCGAGAGATCCGGCTGCTCGATGGACAAATTCACCGTCCGCTGCCCGGCGTCGCCGACACGATTGACTTCGGTGGAAACGACCAAACCGCCCGATTCAGTGATCTCGACAGCCGAAAGCTGCACAGGTGATAACGAATAATTCTCGACGCCAGCATTCCCCACGTCGACGACAATCACGTTGCCGGTTGAAACTCGGCTGATCTTTTGGCGCAACGATTGTGAAGCTTTTCCTTGCCAACTGGCAGCCGTCAAGTCGGTCAAGACATAAACTTCCTTGCGAGCCAGATCGGTTTGATCGAGCAACGTCAATCCGTCATCCAATGTTTCCGGAATTCCGGAAGCGACATGATTGATGCTCAGCTTGCTGGCTCGCCGCTGAGCGGCTGCCGGATCCACAGAGAAAAATGGCTCGTCGTGGTCCGTCGCCAACACACAGACTCGGCTGTCGTCAGGAAACTGGCCAACCAACCACGACGCGATTTCCTGAGCCCGCTCCAGTCGCGTTTTGTTGTTCTGTCGGTAACTCATTCGCGGAGAAGTATCGATCAGTACGACCGCAGCGACTGGCGTTTGAACGTCTCCCAGCCCTGACGAAGATTCGCTGCCAAACAAACTCCATGCCGACCAGCCGCCGTATCCGATCAGGCTCAACAGGACCGCTCCCAGAACCGACGCCAACACCATGTTCGAACGCTTGCCCAACAAGGTCGCTAGGAACCAGCCGCCGACGATCAAGCTGACCAACCCGATGCTACCCACCGTCAGCCAGTTCCCAAAATCTCGGGACGCAACAGCCGGTCCTGCCAGGGCTAGGGCTCCCAACGCCACCAGCAGGCAACGGAGCAATAACAACATCATGTGCCGCAACCGCATCCGTGACTTCGTCGAATGCTGTCGCTCTTGCAAAAATCGCAGTGTCGGCAGGTCGACTCGTTTGGGTTTCGGCTGCATCAGAAAATGCAGAATCACAGGCACGGCTAGCAGGGCTCCGCCCAACCCGAGGATCATAAAATTCGTCCACGCCATCAGCAGAGCCCTCTGAACAAATGGCAAGTGCGGAATGCGGAGTGTGGAATTCTAAAAAGCGCGCGGGCAAACGCGTTGATTCCGCGTTCCCTGTTCCTCATTCCGCATTCCATCATCATCCTCGCGCGCGACGGCTAAGCAGGTATTCCATCAACGCCTTATCGAACTGCATGCTGGTGTCCAAGGCGACGTAATCAAATCCGCCAGCCTGACTTTGCCGAGCAAGCGAGTCACGAAATTCCTTGATCCGCTGAACATAATCGGATCTAAATCCGTCCGAATCGACCTTCATTTCCTGATCGGTTTCTGGGTCTCGCATTTCATACATCCCGTTGAAGGGAAAGCTGACCTCGGCCTCATCGAGAACATGAAACAAAATGATGTCGTGACCTCCGTGCCGCAATCGATACAATGCGTTGAACATCGCGTCTTCATCGGACAGCAAATCCGAAAAGATCATGACCAGACTTCGCGTCTTCAGCATCGCCGCGATCTGGCCCACGCTGTACCCAAAGTCTGTCGCTCCGGTGGGTTGAATTTTCGACAACAGGGACAGCACGTTTCCCAATTGCTTGCGATTGGACCGTGGAGGCAGGCTTTCACGAACTTTATCGTTGAAGGTGATCAGCCCGACCGGATCCTGCTGCGAAACCATCAGGTACGCCAGTGCGGCGGCCAGGCAAACGGCGTAGTCGAATTTGTTCAACGTTTGCTCGAACGTATACCCCATCGACTCGCTGAGATCCATCACCAGAAAGCCTGTCAGATTCGTTTCGGATTCGTACTTGCGAGTGTAATACTTGTCGGTTTTCGCAAACACGTTCCAATCGATGTCGTTCGGATTGTCACCGGGCGAGTATTTTCGATGCTCGCTAAATTCGACGCTGAAGCCGTGGAAGGGACTGGCGTGCAGGCCGTGCAGAAAACCGCGGACAACAAACTGAGCCCTCAGATCCAATCGCTTGATCTGGTTAACAACTTCCGGCTTGAGGTACTTTTCGACAGACATTCGGGAGCTAAACGTTTTCAGAGCACAGGGACAGTTTGCAGGGATCGCCGGCAGATCTTCCTCGCACAAAAATTGTGCCCTGCCGAATGTCCATTGTCATCATTTTCGTTTCCTGATCGTTAGCGAGTTCCCGGTAGCATTGTATTGCATCTCATCTGCAAAATTATCGATTAACGCGAGTCCACGCCCTGAACAACGTTCTAGATTTTCTTCATCGGTTGGATCGGGCACTTTTTCGGGGTCAAACCCGTCACCTTCGTCCGTCACCGTGCCAATGAAGTCGTCGCCGTTAACGCTCATTTGAACCAGCACCATTTTATCCGTCGAACATCGGTTGCCGTGTCGGATCGCGTTGATAATCGCCTCTTCCATGGCCATACGGATGCCAAAAATTTCGCGTTCGGCCCACCCGAAATCTTCGAGGGCATCGACAAGCGATTGCATCAGTTTTGCACAAATGTCAGGATTGCTGGGGATGTTTCGCTCCAGCATCCATGTCCGTGGCGGGTTAGTCATCAGTGGATTCGTGGCAATGGTGGCGAACAAATCGACACCTACTGAAGTGTCTTGATCGCAGTGGTCTGTTCGTCTTCGATGCGAAACACAGAATCAAGTTTCGTCAGGCTGAAGACATCGCGGACTTCCGGACGTAGATTGCTTAGCCGAAGCTGACCGCCTTGGGAGCGAATTCGTTTTTCGGCCACAAGCAGTTTGCTGACTGCCGCACTGGAAAAAAAGCTGACATTTTCAAAGTTGATCACGACACGGTCGTTATCATCCCCGGAAATAGCATCCATCAACTCGCTTCCAAGTTGCTCAATTCGAGCCGCATCCATCATTCGCTCGTCAACAAATTTGACGACGGACACATCTTCCACGGTATCCGTCTCAATGCATTCGTACTGATCCATGATCAAGTTCCTTGAGGTAAACATCTCGCCGCCTTGCGTTTCATTTTAGCACGAACGAACAGCCAGAGTAGCCGTGGCAGCTTTGGGTGAAGAAAGCTCCCTTGGCTCGAATTTTTCACGATGGCCACGTCGTACATTGGAGAACAAGAGGACAATTGTCCGAATTGCTTGCCCAGCGAAGATCGAGGATGTTCGATAAGGATCGAGACAGTTTCATTGCCGTTTCCATCCGGCTGAGAAGCTCAAATCGAAAAAGGCTCCGGTTCAGCCGTTGTAGACGCGTTGTCATCAAGGAGGGGAAGGCTCCGTCCGACCCGATACCCAAGCTTAAACACTCCAATCCCAATGAGTGCGGGCAGAGCCTTACGCTCCCGATCGATGTTTCCAGGGAGGGGAAGGCTCCGTCCGACCTGATACCCAAGCTCAAACGCTCCAATCCCAACGAGTGCGGGCGGAGCCTTACACTCCCGATCGATGTTTCCAAGGAGGGGAAGGCTCCGTCCGACCTGATACCCAAGCTTAAACGCTCCAATCCCAATGAGTGCGGGCAGAGCCTTACGCTCCCGATCGATGTTTCCGGGAAGCCCGACCCGATACACTCCAACTGGCTTGGGCAGCACCGCGTCCGAGATCTTACACGCGGAATTCGCTGAACAAAGTCACTGCTGAGGATTTACGCCCGGATCTTCCGTTTCGATTTCTCGTTCCGAACGTTGGATTTTATTCAGCAATTGTTTGTAGTTCGCCTCGGTTAGTTTCGCCGCCTTCTTCAAATCATCCGCTTCGGCAAACACTTCGGAAAGCTTCAGAATGGGCTCCATCCACGTTTGCAGCACGCGAAACTGGTTGCGAATAATGTCCAGAAAGATGTTGGGCACTTTGTTGATGACTTCGATCTGCTGCTTTTCGATTGGACTCGTCGTTGCAGCCTGAGTCCGGCCAACGTTCGCCGCAAGCCCTTCTCCGAACACGTTCTTCATATCACCAAGCGTTGCGTTCAAGCTGGCAAGCTCCGCAACGGCATGAGACACCTCCTTGATGGTCGTATTCTGGAACGTGCGGTCGGATTCTTCTTTTGAGTCCGCCAAACGGTTGACTCCGGCGTCGAGCGTCCGTTTGATATCACCCAAACCGGAAGTAAAAGTGCTCATCTGAGCGATGATCTGGCCCAGTTGATTGTCTCCATCGACGCTGCCCAACAACAGGTTCCGCTCAAACGTGGACTTGATGCTGTGCCAACGTTCAAGCTCTTCATCGACCAGCGATCCCATCAGTTCCTTCAATTTCAGCAGGTTCGCTTCTGCTCCACTGGTCAAAGTCTGAGCCTGATTCTGATAGTGTGAATCAATGATCGTTCGCAGTTCGTCGTCGTTCACAATCGGCGCAATTTGTTCGGCGATCTTGTTCATGTCACGATACGAGCCCTGTAGTTTGAACGCCGGTTCGGTGCGATATTCGTCCGCCTGAGCCGCCGAGTCGATGTATTCGCGGTTAACATTCAACACAACATCACGTGCGACGATCAGCTTTTTCATTACCGAGACAAGCTCATTGATTTCTTCAATCGAGTAGTTTCCCTCCAACGAGACACCGCCTGGATTATCCGACTGAGCCATCTTGATGACGCTATAAACATCATTCTGCGATCGACTGGCGAGTCGGCTCAGCGTCGAGTTGGACGTCAAGCAGTTTTCCAGATAGCTCAACTCAAACGAATCAGCACTGTCACCAATCACGTCACCAAGGTTGTACGTGTCGGCCCGAGAAGCAAGCATGTCAGGAATCTGGAACTTCTCGCCACTTTCTGTGTATGGGTTACCGGCCATCACCACGGCAACCTTGCGGCCTCGCAAATCATACGTTCTCGTGCGTCCGCCAAAGACACCCTCGATCCGCCGAGTCGCATCGCACAACGAAATGAACTTCTGTAGAAACTCGGGGTTGCAATGCTGGATGTCGTCAACGTAAATCATCACGTTGTCGCCCATCTCCAACGCGAGATTCAGTTTCTGGATTTCCTCGCTGCTACTGGCGTTGGGCGCCTCGGCAGGATCTAGCGATGTCACTTGATGGCCAATGGCGGGTCCATTGATCTTCATGAACGTGATGCCAAGTCGGTTTGCAACGTACTCCATCAACGTCGTTTTTCCGTAACCCGGCGGTGAAATCAGCAGCAACATCCCCATCAGGTCGGTGCGTTTATTTTCACCCACGACGCCAATCTGCTTGGCGAGGTTGGCTCCAACCATCGGCAGGTAGGTGTCGTTGATCAATTGGTTGCGAACGAACGAAGTCAACACACGCGGCTTGAATTCGTCAAGCCGTAAAGAATCACGACGACGATCAAGCACGTCCTTTTTTGCATGGACGTAAGCTTCATACCGTGGCACCGTCGTGTTGCGATAGTGCTCAAGCCGCGTCATGAACTCGTTGAAGTCGAGCGTGTACTGTTGGTCATCCACTCGCGGGTGATCGCCCAACAAGCCGGCAACGACACAGACGGAATCAATATCGATCACGTCGCCATCGCTTGGCAACGCCCCAACCAAAATCGCGGCGGCCTCTTCGACGTAACGCCGGTCCGCGTGGTCACGCTCTTGATCGACAAACGCTCGCACCCATTGGCAAGCCACTTCGAATCGATCCACCGGTGCCGTTTCTTGTCGCGAGGTCATCAACTGGAACTGATCATGAACTCGTTTTAATTCAAGATGACGGGTGAACGCGGAAACAATTTCCGTCGCTCCAGCAGATCGAACGAACGGCCCTCTCGACCCGATTTGCTCGAACAGGTACTCCGCGACCGCATGCGGATTCGGACAGCTCTCACATTTGAGCGACACATCAGCAGCCAGCCGATCAATGTACTGCTGGCGATCGTTCAGCGGCCCGAACAACTCGGCGGCAGCCCCCAAGCTTTGCAATTTTGCTTCCCATGAGTCGCGATCGTCGTGACTGGCAAACGATTGCCAGTAGACGGCAGCCAACGATCGTGTTGCCGGTGAAAATCTCAACAGACCAAGCTGACCATCCAGTCGCAGTAAATTCTCTAAAATCAACGCCGCATCGTGATCGTGGACTCCCTTGATGTAGCCTTCTGTGTAACGAGCCGCCATGAATTTCTGAACTTCCGACAGCAAATCCTGACCGCTCTTTTGCGAAAGCTTATTCTCTGCCCCATTTGTGTTTCGCGATTCCAACAGCATCAGACAAGCCAGATACTCGGCGCGATAAACGTCTTCATTCTCGGAAACGAGGTGCTGGTCCCAAAGCTCGCGTGTCGAATTCAGTGTTTCATCAACGACGCGTTCGAAAAAATTCGTCCCCGAAAGATGAAAATACATCTGGCCGTCTTTGACGACGTTGGTCAGTTCGAGCGGCTGAGTATTCACGCTGAACTTGTGCGAGCCAAACTGGATAACGTCCTGTCCGTCGACGTACAGTTCGTTCCGATCTTTCAGCTGTCGAACCGTATCTTCGTGGATCGTCTTCAAGCGACTCTGAACATCGTCGACCTTGACCGATTCATCCAACTCGGCCAGTGAAGTGATGATGTCTCGCACCTTGTCGATCATCAGGTCGGATGCGAAGTAGCTGTTGATCTGATCGATCGACTCAAAACCGGAAACTCGCGAACGAATGCCTCCCAGAATCCGTTCCGCTGCACTCATCAACGCCGTCGCGCGACGATTTCTTGCTTCGCCCAACTGAAGTTTCTTCGCATCAAACGCGCCATAGATCTCTTCGCGCTTCTCAGCCAACTGGATGATAAACTCGTCGAACTCTGCGAACTTACCTTCCAGTTCTTCGACTTGGACCATCATGCGAGTCAAATAGTCGTCGCACTTGACGGGCGAATCGCACACGTCCAGATAATTCACGACGGCCTGGCTGATCAGTTTCAGCTGGCTATTGAATTCAGCCTTGCCCTCGACCGACATCAACGCTTGGTTTTGTTTTTTCAGTGCGGCTCGCGTCTGATTCAGGTCCGCGTAGATGGTTGAAATGTTGTCGATGATTCGAGTCCGCTGAGTCGCGTCGTCGATCTTCAAGTTGCTGACAATTTCGATCAACATTTCCAATTGCGAAGCGCCTTCGACCAACTCTTCATCCAACGCCTTCGCCTCGACCGCTGTGGCCAACGAGTCAATCTGTTCTCGTTGGTCATGGACTCGATCCACATACGGTTCCAACGCCGATTCGGTCAGCAAAAAGTCGACGCAACGCTGCGAAAGCTTGTCCGAAGCCTCGGCAACTTGCGACTCCAACTGCTCCACCGCGTCCGTGTCGACGTACTTCAACTCCTTAAGCGAGATCACTTGACCGCGAACGGTTCGAAGCGAAGAAAGAGCCACCACAAAGTCATCGATGTTGTCGTAACGTTTTGAATTCGCGGATCGAAGCGACTCGCGTGTCGCCGCGGCAGCGGTGTCAAACTGTTGCCGGGTGTTCTGGCGGACTCGCACCACTTTGTCGAACTCATCGATCGCCGCGGTAGCAGCCTCACGAATCGATGTCAGCGGCACAGCTAACTCAGACGCTCGTTCGTCCGTCAACCAGAAAAACGAATCCAGCATGTCGGTTGAGCGTTTGACGAGGTCGACGTACAGGTTCGCGTACGAATCGTCTTGGTCAATCAGATTCAGAATCTCATGCGATTCCGCCATCGCTCGGACAACTTCTCGATTGCCGATCTTGTACAGAAATGAATCGGTTTGCTGACCCGAGCTGACATCTTCGCCAACGTAAGGCGTCTGCCAGATTTGGATCGCGTGGTGTTTGGCGGGCTCCAGATCGGACTTGTAGTAGATCAAATGCCCGTTTTCAAAAATCGAGAAGCCGTTGCAAACGATGGGCGTCGCGACTTCTTGCCCAATCATGTTGTACGACAACAGAACGTGATGCCCCGAGTCGCGATTGTAGAACACGTACAGATAGTCTTCGCCATTAACGGAAGCGATCCGACGTTCGAACAACAAATCAGTCAGATTGTTATCGAAGGTTTTGTATTGCCCCGTTTGCAGGTAGTACCCGTTGCTGAAAATCAGACCGTGATCCTCAGGCAACAGCACGCAGGCATGAGCGATTGAATCGATCCGAGTGACGGTTCGTGTTTTCTCGTTGAAGACAAGATAGCGGAAGTCGTCCTCTTTGAAGGGCTTGATCTTTAGCAGAATCAGATTGCCCACGATCGAGTAAAAAATATCCGCATCGTCGAGCGTTTGATCGGGCTCGTCGACATGTTCGGCATAGATGCCGCTGCCGTCGTCGGTGTTGTCCTCGACTTTGATGGTCAGATCGCCGCCAACCGTTTCGACAAATACTCGATCATGGATCGAGATATGTGGATGTTGCCCGGCGCGATGCTGCTCACGCGTCGTCGCTACCCACTTGAAATCGTGCTGGTCTGGAAAAACAACTTCGTGATCGCTGCGGTTGTCAATGTATTTTAACGAATCGCCGTCGATCAGAAACTTGAACGACTTCGTATCGGTCGCCGCCTTGCCGATGCGGAACACCAGGTACAGATGCGGCCCGATCACGTGAAATTTTGCGAATTGAGTATCCTTGTAGTATTTGTACAAGGAATAAAACTCGTCCTCAAACGCACCGACTTGCAACAAGTCGAGTGGTTTGGCGTGCATCGAACCATCGCTAAACTCGAACACGCTGAAGACATCCGCCAGCTCGGTCCGAGTCTTCAGCCCCATATGCACGTTGTAGCCAAAGATAAACTGGTCACCGATCGGAACGATATCGCGAGGAGTGCAATTGTTCTCGGTGGTGATTCGTTGATTGGAGATCAACTCAGTTGCAATCGACCCGAACACGTCGCGCCGCTGTTCGTTCAACTGCCCCAAGCGAGTTCGAAGATCGTCCGCATGAGAACGCAGGCGATTGAGAATGATCTCGTACGTCCCCCGTTCAAGCGTGGGTTCTGAATTTGTTTCGGGTTCAGACATGAATCGAGTTTGCCGCGTAATTAAGATGAAAACCGGCGATCAGTTTTTCGTTTTTGGGAAAACAGTGTGCAGAAAAGCGTGTTCAGTGTGCGGTGCATCGCGAACCAGCAAGGTCTGTTGAACACGGCACCTGCCTTCCTAACACACTGCCATCCGATGCCTGAACACTTGCAGGAAACCGGCTATGATTTCGCGATCGCGCTCACGACCGTTCCGGCATTCTCAGTTGCCATCCCTGATCGCGTCGCCATCGACATCATCGATTGCAATTTTTTCAACTGACTTTCGTCGCTGGTCAAACCCATCATCTGGCCGATCAAGGCAGCCACCGAAAGGTTCTTCAAGTCTTCGGACGACACACCAAACGTGTCGATCAAGTTTCCAATCTCGTCACGAAACTGCTGTGGATCGCCTGTAAAAAACGTGTCCTTCACATCGGAAAGCACGGCGCTCCCTTCGACCAGACGGTCGACCTGCTTGCCGGCCGTGATACTGCCAACAATATTCTCGAAGAACTTGTTGTCGCCGCCCACAATCTCAACCTTGGCTGTCTTGAGTGACTCAGCCACCATCTCGGCTTGAGATTTGGCAATGTTTTGCTGAGCGGCAATCGCATGCAGTTCAATTTCTTTCTGCTTGTTCAGTCGCAGCTTGAACTCTTCATGTTCGCGCCCGACTCCGTCGAACAGTTTCATCGCTTCGGCTTTCTGAGTGATCCCTTTCGCGTCCGCATCGAATTTCAATTCAAGCACTTTCGCTTCTGCGGCACCTTCTTTTTCCAACGCCTCTGCTTTGGAAAGCGTCACTTGAGCTTCCGCCAATCCGAGTGCGGCGGCTTCAGCCTGAGTCGCCTCGGCCAGCATCTTTTTGGCTGACGTCTGCTTCTCGGCGGCTTCCAATTCCGCGTTGGCCGTTACAACAATGCGTTCTGCATCAAGCAACGCAGCGCCTTTTTCGGCCTCGGCCTCTTTCACCTCTTTCACCAACGCACGCTGAGCCTGTTCTTCGGCTTCGCGAATGGCGACTTGCTTCTTACGGTCGGCGGCTGCAAACTCTCGGGTGTCCTTGATCTTCTCCTCTTCTTCAACGACGGTTCGTTCGACGGCGACCCGTTCCTTGATGACATCCTGAATATTCTTCTTTTCGACTTCGACCGCTTTTTCTTTGTCGATCTGAGCCAACGTCACGACGCGTTCACGCTCGGTGGCTTCAATGCCTTGATCCTTGGCGACACGCTCGGTTTCGACCGCGTCGGTTCGCTCTTTGCTTTTCGCTGCAACGATAATCGATCGCAGTTTGTTCTCTTCGGCTACTTGCAGCTCTTCCTCGGTTTGAATCCGAGCAGACTCGTGTCGCTTTCGCTCCTGCTCCTGAACAACCTTTGCTTCCGCTTCTTCTCGAGCTGTAATTTCCGCGATTTCACGAAGCTGTTTTTGCTCGGCCTCGGCCTGTTGACGCTCCAACGCGAGGATGGCTTCGCGAGCCTCCACGTCCTGCTTCTTGATCGTCTTCTCTTTTTCACGAGTGATATAATTCGCTCGCGTGACTTCTTCCGCGGTCAAGTCGGTGATCTTTTTGATACCTTCGGCGTCGAGAACGTTGTTCGGATTCAGTTTCTCAAGATCCGTCTGCTCCAGGTAGTCGATCGCCGCGTCATCCAGCACGTAACCGTTCAAATCCGTGCCGATAATGCGCAGAATCTGCTCACGGAATTGTTCGCGAGAGTTGTACAGCTCAACAAAGTCGAACTGCTTACCGACCGTTTTCAACGCTTCTGAGAATTTCGGTTCAAACACGGTCCGCAAAGCGATCTCGTCGGAAGCACGAGCACATCCGAGAAACTGAGCGACGCGTTTGACATCGTCGACTTCTTTGTTGACTCGCACGAAGAACGCAACTTTGATATCAGCGCGAATGTTGTCCTTACAGATCAAGCCATCTTCGCCGCTGCGATCGATTTCGATTCGCTTGACCGAGATATCCATCATCTCCACGATGTGCAGGATGGGGATAATGATGGCCGAATCGAAACTGACCTTCGTGCCACCGTGACCGTTCTTGATCAGAGCCGACCCTTGAGGCACTTTGCGCAAGCACTTGATGACCAACGCGAGGATGCCGGCGACAATAATCGCGCCGATCACAAGAATTGTGGCAATAAACCAGTAACCGAATCCGTTAGCTGCCAATAATGTGAAGCTATTCATTGAGTCCACTCTCTAACCTGGTGTGTTCAACTAAAAATGTGCCGTCGTCTCTGTTGTATGACATCACTCTTGCGAGGTCCGACTTCGCCAATGTCTGGCCCGGTCGAGTTCTCACGTTCAATACAATTTCGGGCTCGTCGCCGCGTTTAATTTCAATTTGACCAAAGGTCTCCGTTACTTCGCTGGTGGTAACGCGTCCGGTCAGTCCCAGCAGTTCGTCGCGCGTCTTGTTTTCTGGTGGTGGTTTACGAAATAAAATTGCCACCGGCATCATCGAGTACCGCAACATCACCAAACTGACGAATACATTCGGCAAGAACCACGCCGCCGCGATCAGGAAACTCTGATTTGGATTGGTGTAATGATTGGTCACAATCGTCACCATCCATAGATAAAAAACCAAGAACGAGGCAACTATCACGATTGGGATTTCGGCCAAGTAAAAATATTCGAACACCGACCGCATGAAGCTATCGCCGCCGGTCGTGCTGCTTCCGCTGCCCACCTGCGTTTGAGGCGCGCCGTCAATGCTACCGCCATCCAAATCAACATCCGCGTCGATGCCCGGATCGATATCCAGTCCGACATCCACGTCCGCATCCAGATCCAGACCAATATCGATCGCGTCCATCCCGACAACGCCCGCGATGACCATCAACCAATACAGCAACATGCCTACCAGCAGCACCGTTACTGGAAAGTTGACGTAATTGACGGTCTCTTGAAGGAATTCGATCATTGCGAGTTACCGGATGCAGGAACGTAAATGGCTTTCAAAGATGTTTTTTACAATCTTGAAGCCAAGTCCCGTACTGGGCATCGAAAACTGATTGCCTCTCTGTCTATGAGTTGATGGATTGATGAGTTCGTGAGGATTGATGAGTTCGTGAAATAGTAAGCGACAAACAAAGGATTCGCTCACGTGCAGATACTTTGAAGTTGCGTTATCTTGCCTGCATTATCTTGTCTAGAACTTTTGGTTGGGGCTGACTGCGGTGTAGCGTAGCTTACGTTGTTCCACACTGTGCACAATCGCGGAAATTCTTCCATCCGAAATGCCCTTGGCCAGCAATTTCCGACCGAAGCCGGTGTTCTGACAACTGTCGGGTTAGCATGACAATCGCTCACTATTCGCGTCTTCCGGGCCAATATTGGTCGAGAAATCCACGCTGCCGGTCGTTTCGATCGAATGTCGGCTGACTCGCGAAATCGGCTCAGTCGTTACAGATAGTTAAAAACGATCCGAAATCACCAGCCCTTACGGAATCGGTGGAACTTAAGCGGTTCCGAGCGAAACTCGAGCCTAACTTCAAGGAACGGTTCAGCGCGCACTGCGAAAACGCCCTCGCCCGAGCCGATAAATCCGCCCTCCTTCCTCTCCCTTACATTCGCCGAATCTTCGTTTGGCAACACCATGAAGTTCAGCTCGCATTGGCATTTGTTCACCCTGCTCGCGTTCGCCCAAAGTATGTTGGTACTCTTGGGAATCGTGTACCTGTTCAATTGGTTTGAATCCACAGAGACGGAAGCGGTTCGCTATAACTCAATGGAGAGCACACAGGCAACCGTGTCGCAGATTTGCAGTGCCTTTCAATCGATCCCTCGAGATACGGGCAGCTCAAACGGACAAGACCATCATGACTCTGTTGATCGGTTTCGCCGCGCATCTTCCGGCTTCAAACCGGTTCGAGACAGCTTCGCCTGTTTCGTCGGAGCGACCGACGGCAAGGTTCTTTACCAGAGAAACCAACCGGACGAAGTCGTGAGTGTTCCCCTAGGAACTATTCCGTTTCGTCCGATTTCCAGTGCGGGAAAAAAGTCGTCGCTAGTCGAATTTTTTGACAACCACTCGGACGTTAACACAGTATCTGGTTTGTTGATAATCAAGGGACAGTACTGGCTTGGGTCGGCGCGTCGATTGAAGCAGGAAAACGCCATCGTCATGGTGTTGCAAAACGAATCGGCCCGAATGCATCAACGAATGGTTACGTTCAGTCAGAAACGAACACGGACTTTACTCTGGGCGTTACTGCTCAGCTTTATCGCGATCACTGTCCCAATCATTGGATTGCATCATGTGGATGATCAACTACGAGCAACCAACGATAACCTAGAACGTCAGGCAACGCACAACGAACGTGAACTGGTGCGGACACGTAACGCAGTCATTTTCGGCCTTGCGAAACTGGCGGAGTCTCGGGACAACGATACGGGCGAGCACTTGGATCGTATTCGAAAGTATGTGGAGATTCTCAGCTGCGATCTGGCTGATCGCTTTCAGGATATCGATGATGAATTCACTCGCAATATTTCGTTAGCTTCGTCGCTGCACGACATCGGAAAGGTCGGCATCCCAGATTCGATTCTGCTCAAACCAGGTCGGCTGACGCCGGAAGAACGTAGCGTGATGCAGATCCACACGGTCATCGGAGGTGAATGCCTCGACGCGATTCACGCTCGGCTTGGCAACAACCCATTCATGCACATGGCTCGCCAGATCGCTTATTACCACCACGAGCGATGGGACGGAAATGGTTACCCTCATCAGTTGAAAGAGGATAACATTCCGTTGGTCGCTCGAATCGTTGCGGTCGCAGACGTATACGACGCGTTGACCAGCAAACGACCTTACAAACGCGCCATGAGCCACCTAGAAAGCCGAGCCATCGTCGTGGCGGGTTCTGGCAGTCAGTTCGATCCGGAAGTGGTTGCCGCGTTCATGCGTCACGAGCACGAATTTGAAGCGATCTCACTGGGGCAGCAAGCACTCACGAATGAACAGGCGACCAGCCGCTTCGTCAAACTACATCAAATGGCAAACGCCACCGAAACGAGCGAAGCAAAGGTTTCTGGCTGATCGAGCTTTCCGGGCTGGCAATCGACAGACGGATTCAGAAATGAACTCGGAATTGAATTCGGCAACCCGCTGCCGCACCATCTGTCGAACCACCACGCGGTTGCACTCGCGCCCGTAAAGGCTACAACAAAGTGATCTCGCTGAGCACTTTGTACCTGTGGTTCGATTTTATGAATGTCTCATTGTTTTCTTTCGCGCGGTTTGCGTGCCCGGTCGCGATCACCTTATTACTGAACCTCACCGTTGCTGCCGATGATTGGCCCAACTGGCGAGGCCCGAACCACGACGACAAGTCTGTCGAAACCGGACTGATGCAGACCTGGCCTGACGGCGGTCCTGAAAAAGTCTGGCAGGTTGACTCAGGCGGCTTGGGGTACGCCGGATTTTCGGTGGTCGACGATCGACTGTACACTTTGGGACAGGAAGACGACGCTCAGTTTGCGCTCTGTTTAGACGCTACGTCAGGAGAAACCATTTGGAAGGTTACTCTTGGTGAAGGATTTGACAGCGATTGGGGAGGCGGACCTCGCAGCACTCCCTCGATTGTTGACGACGTTGGGTACTTCTTGACTGCCAAGGGAGATCTAGCCTGCTTGAAAATCGCGGATGGCACGAGTGTCTGGTCGGTAAAACTAAGCGACTTCGGAGGCAACGTGCCTTTTTGGGGTTACTCGGAATCGCCGTTGATCGACGAGGGAAAAGTGATTTGCACGCCCGGCGGATCGGAGGGAACGCTACTCGCGTTGGACGCGGCGTCGGGTAAAAAAGTCTGGCAGTCGCAGCCGGTCACCAAGCCGATGGATAATGGAAAACCGTCCGCCCCCGCGAAAGCTCATTACTCGTCCGTGTTGCCCATCACGTTCAATGGTCAACGCCAATACGTGCAGCTGACCGAACTGGCTGTCGTTGGCCTTGCGGCGGAGGACGGTTCACTACTTTGGCAGTCGGAATGGCCTGGGCGAGTCGCCGTGATTCCGAGCCCGATTTTTGACGACGGCAAAGTTTACGTCACCAGCGGGTACGGCATCGGGTCCAAGTTGATCGAACTGAACGGCAACGCGGATCCTCCGGTCAAGTGGCGGAACCGCATCATGAAAAACCACCACGGTGGCGTTATTCAGGTCGGCGACTTCTATTACGGTCACAGCGACAAGGCAGGACTGACGTGCCAGAGCCAGGAAACGGGTGAACGAGTCTGGAACACGAAGAAGATCAAAAAGGGTGCCATCGGCTACGCGGACGGACTCTTTTACTATCTGCAAGAGTCGGACGGGCGCGTGCTGTTGGTCCATGCCGACGAAAACAAGCCTGCCGTCAAGGGGCATTTCACGTTGGAGCCTCAGTCGGATCGCCGCAAACCGAAGGGGAAGATTTGGACTCATCCTGTAATCTCAAACGGGCGAATGTTTCTGCGCGATCAAGAAATCATTTACTGCTATGACATCGCCCAAAAATAGCACAACGTGGCAAAGGATTAGTGACTCTGAAAATCATCAGGGACCGCCTAGGATTGAATCTGATTCAATATAATTCGAATTCGCCTTTTTGCCTGACGTGATCAGGAAGCCAACACGATGTCAACTTTTGTTCTTGTTCTGGGCACACACAACGCCAAGAAACGACGCGAGCTGGAATTATTGCTCTCGCCGTACAACGTGCTGTTGAAAAGCTTAGCGGACCTGCCGGACTCGATCGAGGTTGAAGAGACCGGCACGACATTTGAGGAAAACGCAACGCTCAAGGCGGTCGAGCAAGCCAAACATCTTGGCCAGTGGGTGTTGGGAGAAGACAGTGGCCTGAGCGTGGAAGCCTTGGACGGAGCGCCTGGAGTTTACTCGGCTCGGTTCTCCGGACCCGATGCAACGGACCAAACGAACAACGCGTTACTGCTTGAGAAATTACAAGGCGTCCCGCTGGAAAAGCGCACTGCTTGGTACACATGTCACATGACGCTTTCTGATCCAGACGGCAACGTCCACGTCCAATGCCAGCAACGTTGCTATGGCAGAATCTTGTTGGAGCAACATGGCTCGGGCGGGTTTGGTTACGACCCGATGTTTGAAATTCCCGAGTACCACCAAACGTTTGGTCAATTGGGTGACGCCGTGAAGTCTGCGCTCAGCCACCGCGCCCGCGCGAACCGCGAATTCGTGCCTCAGTTGCTGAAAATCATCAACCAAAGGCGATGACCCTCCAATTGTGATTCCGTGAACCCGTCCGAGTAAATCAAACCAACTCGACGCCACGAATCAATCGGCTCAAGTCTCGCAGCCACGCATCGACCGCGTTCGCTGGACTGACGTTGGCGACAATCTGCTGTTGAAAATCTCCGCAGCGGTGAATGCAAAGCCCGCATCGCTCGGCCAGCTCCTCTAACGACAAGTCATTGAAGCTTTCGATCAGCCTGACGACTGCATCGTTCATGATCGGATCGGATTGGTGACCGTCAACAAGGCTGTCGGTAGAAGCAAGAAAACTCTGTCGATAAAACTCGATCGCCAGGTCGCCAATCGTTGCCAACCGGGCTCGTTTCGCAGCCCCATCTTTGCCTGCGGCATCCACGAACCCGATCACCGTTTTGGCAAACGTATTGCATTGAGGATCCAATTCGGTCAGGTACGAATACAACTGCTTGCGAAACTCGTAAACTTCCGAATCTGAAAGCTGGACGGCCATGGTCACACTGCCGCCAGACGCGGCAGCCAGATCCTCGACCGGAAAATCAGACTCCAGATCGCTTAAGCGATGAAGCAATGTTCCAACCTGATCATTCTGCAACGGATTGAAACGAACCACCTGACTCCTAGAAACGATGGTCGACAATTGACGCTGCTCGCTGGTTCCGACCAACATCAGCAATGACTTTGGCGGAGGCTCTTCCAACGTCTTCAGCAAGCAGTTGGCGCTCTCTTGGTTCAGAAAGTCCGCGTCGTCAATAATCGCGATCTTGCGACCGCCCATGAACGGCTTGAGCCCAATGTCGTGGCACAGTCCGGTCTGACGCCGATGTTCACGATCACCAATGAACGTTTCGACCGGGATAAACGCCTTGTCAGCCGGTTTGGAAATCAGGATCAAGTCTGGATGACTTCGCGCTGCGACCTGCTGACACGATGGGCAAGTGCCGCATGCCTCGACCGTTTCCGGCGGGTTGGTTTGGCACAATAACGCTTGAGCCAGCTTGATCGCAAAGGTGTGCTTGCCAACGCCTGGCGGTCCGACAAACAGATACGTGCTGGCCAATCGGTTTCGTTGGACACTGCGGCGAAATCGATCGATCGCGTTCTCATGGCCCAGTAAATCATCCCAAGGCATTACCGAGCCTCCCGCCGGGAGTCCATCACTTGCTGAGCCGTCATCTGAATTTGCTTGGCGACATCGTCCGGTTCGGCCATCGCATCAATGACGAAAACTTGGTCCGGAAACCGTTTCGCTTCGGTCAAAAAACCATCTCGAACTTTTTGCATGTACTCGGTCCCTCGAGACTCCATTCGATCGAGCGACTCGCCCAACCGCGTCATGGCTGCGTCCACCGGAAGATCAAGGACGAACGTCGCGTCGGGCATCAATCCACCGGTCGCGACTCGATTAACCTGCCAGATCGATTCCGGATCGAGGTCAGCGGCATGCCCTTGGTACACGACGGTCGACCACAGATAACGATCAAGGACAACATTTTTATTTGCAGCAAGAGCCGGCTTGATGATTTCTTCAACCAACTGGGTCCGAGCGGCAGTGAAGAGCATCATCTCGGTTCGCATGTGAATCGGCATCGAGTGTTTTGCCAACAGGATCGAGCGAAGTTTTTCTCCGACTTGCGTGCTTCCCGGGTCGGCACACGTAACGACCGGGCGTCCCGACAATTCGAGCCACTCGTTGAATCGAGCAAGCTGAGTCGATTTCCCCGCACCGTCGATTCCTTCAAATACAAAAAACATAGAGGCTACAGAGGGGCTGGGTACGGTTGGTCGGCAGCAGGTCGAAGAAGGCGGAAGCTACTTTTGGGTCTCTGGCTGGCTGGCCGATGCAGAAGCTCCATCGCCCGCTTCGTCTTCAACTGCTTCGTCTTCAACTGCTTCGTCTTCAACTGCTTCATCCTCGGCTGCTTCATTATCACTTGGGTCGTCTTCCGCTACGTCCATTTCCTCTGCCGCGTTCTTGTTCGTCGTTTTTTCACTCACAGCATCAGGCCGATCATTTTCTGCGCTGTCAGCAGGCACCTCTTCATCGTCCGATTCGCGCCCGGAACGCTCTTCTTCTAACTGTTCGGAGGTCGGCAAATTATCCGGCTCTCCCTGAGACGCTCGATAGTCAATAAATTCCTGCATGGGAAAATCATCGGGCCACCGGCGGTTGGTGATATCGAGCATTTCTTTAAGCTCCCCCATCGAGTCAACCAGATCGTCAGCAAAAACGCCAACTCTCAAGTCAGGATGCTTCTTCATGACGCCGTTCCATTGCTCGAACGCGTCCAAGTACAACGAGATCGCACCTTTCCGAGTGATCGATTTGTCACCAGTTTTGAAGTCAACATTAAATTCATCGTCATAAATCGATCGGCGGCGCATTTGCTCGGCATCGTAAAGCGCCT
>CALFWL010000140.1 GCA_937928215.1 uncultured Pirellulaceae bacterium
GCGTTGTGGGAAATCAATGAGACGATGAATTTGACCCGTCATACATCGTACGAGCTGTTTGTCACTCGAGACCTGATCGACACGCTGGAACTTTCTAAATTGATCCCCGAAGGCAAGCAAGTGCTCGATGTGGGATCGGGAGGCGGTGTGCCAGGGATGCTGTTACAGATTCTGAGACCCGACCTCGGCGTTTCGTTGGCCGAATCGGTCGGAAAAAAAGCTCAGGCGCTAGGCCACATTGCAGAAGCGATCGGGCTAAACCTAGAGATCTACCATTGTCGAGCCGAAGATTTACTGCAAGATTTTCGTTACGACTATACCACCGCTCGAGCCGTTGGGCCGTTGATCAAGTTTTGCACATGGTTCGAAGAAGTTTGGCCGTCGGTTGGCCGCTTGTTGGCGGTCAAAGGGCCGCGTTGGATCGACGAGAAAAACGCGGCTGCTGAACGAGGCATGTTGAAAAAACTGGACCTGCGAGTTGTTGCGCAATACCCCACGCCCGGCACAGATTGGGAGAGCGTGATCTTGCAAATCAAGGCGTCGCGATAGTGCTCTGTCATGATTAAAAGTTTGGACGGAACGAATACGAACTCAATGGAAAATCCGTCTTTTTCCCGTGGCGGCAAGCCGAAAAACGCGTCTCTTCAACGGGCACTAATTGTCTCTATCGATTTTTGTCGGTTGCCCGCCCGAATAAGAAGCTAGAATGTTTTCACGTGATTGAACTTTCGCGACGAGCCTCAATCGGCTAACGTCTGCGAACATGACTTGATCGTGTAATGATACAAATAGTGGTCTCACGTCATTGACTCAATCAGCAATGAACGATCACAAACCGAATGTTACTCCTGCCACTCACGGCTGAGGGACCAATTTTAGGGTTAACCGGGATCATCAGTGGCTTGTGCTTAGCACGTCCGATCTCCGTTTTTCTCCCAGCGACTCCCATCGCTGCGCGTACGGTCGGAGTAACTATTTTGCCGCATTGCTTTTCGAAGCCTTGCGGTTTTTTTATGCGCTAAAACTGGCGGAGCAATTCGGGCATTTTGACAGCGACGGCGGTTGTGGACTAAACTGATCCGATCAATTGCAGCGATTGGCTGCTGACAGTCATTTCGACTGCTCATACATCTGTTTAGAACAGCCGGGGCATTAATGAGCGAGCAAACGCAGGTGGACGTGGTCCAGGCGTTAATTGTCAGGCTCCAACAAGGTGACGATTCCGCTCGGGCGGAGCTGATCAACTGTGCCTGCGATCGGTTGATGAATCTGACTCGCAAAGTAAAACGCAGCTTCGGTCGAGTCCAGCGTTGGGAGCAGACGGAAGATGTGTTCCAGCGAGCCACCATGCGGCTCTACCATTCGCTAGAGAAGGTGACTCCGAACGACTCGCGACATTTTTATCGATTGGCGGCAATGCAGATTCGGCGCGAGCTGATCGATCTGACTCGTCATTACAGTGGCCCGCAAGGGATGGGTGGAAATCATGCGACACAAATGGTTGGCAGTTCGTCCGACAGCCCGCTGCCGCACGGAGCTTACGACGCAGCCGATCAAACGGGTGGTCCCAGCCAGTTGAACCAATGGAGCGAATTTCATCTGGCGATTGAACAGCTGCCGGACGAACAGCGCGAGGTGACCGAACTGCTGTTCTACCATGAGCTTGAGCAGGCGGAGGCAGCGGAACTGATGGGCGTCAGTGTTCGCACGATCAAACGTTACTGGCGAGACGCAAAATTATCGCTGTACGAAACGTTCGATGGCGAGCTGCCTGGTTCGATGTAGTGTCGGGCCAGTAAATGCTCGGCGTAGAGCTTGTATTGGGGCATTCGAAAGACGCGTTTGACCGCATCATGGCAACATGAGTCGCACTTGAGCATTCGGGATGAAATAAGTTGACATGGCCTGAGAAAAAATGACATCCTATTCACGGGTGCTTAAATTGAAAAAGCGTGCAACTGCAAAAAATGTCAGCGAAAGATGATCCTGAAATATCCTCCCTCATTGACGCGTCGGGTCATGATTGGCTTCAAGGATTGGGTTAGATTAGTGCTTTCGATGATCTCCGGACTCAGCGAACTCTTATGACGAACGACTCCCAGCTTGACGAACTGCTCGACCGATGGGAGGAAGCTCGTGAGAACGAGCAAACGATTTCGCTTGAGGAAATATGCCGTGATCATCCGGCACTGCTGGCCTCGATGAAAAAAAAGATCGCCGCGCTGGAGGCATTTGAACGTTGTGTCGCAAGCAGCGAAACCAAGTCTCCGATCGAGCGCTCGCTGGAAGACGAATCTCGTCGAGTTTCTAGGCGCATGCCACAGTCGCTGGAATACGATTCAACTCTGATCGATCTGGTTCAACATGAACGTGGCGGCTTGGGAGTCGTTTATCGTGGCGTTGACGAAAAACTCAATCGCAACGTCGCAATCAAATTCATTCAGCCTCGGCACGCTCGAAACGAGAATCTGACGCAACGATTTTTGCAAGAGGCCGAGATCACCGGGCGGCTGGATCACCCCGGTGTTGTGCCAGTTTACGCGATCGGTCAAACAGATGCCGGTCAACCGTTTTACTCCATGCGTTTCATCCGGGGCGAATCGCTGGACAGCCAGATCAGGCGATTTCACGAATCAAAATCAGAACTTGATCCTGGCGAGCAACGTTTGCGGATGCGTCAGATGTTGGGCAATGTCGTTTCCGTTTGCCGAACCATCGCCTACGCTCACACTCGCGGCATCGTGCATCGTGACATCAAGCCGCAAAACATCATGCTGGGAAAGTATGGCGAGACGCTGGTTGTTGACTGGGGGCTCGCATTGCCGATCGGTCGTGATTCCAGATTCCGCGTCACCGACGAAACGACTTTGCGTCCGGTGCTGGAAAGTGAATTGCAACCGGACATGGGGGAAGGGACACCGGTCTACATGAGCCCCGAACAGGCGGCGGGCCAGAACTCGATCTCGCCTGCTTCGGACATTTACTCCTTAGGAGTCACGCTGTACAAAATTCTGACGGGCGAGTTGGCGTTTAATGGTGCCAACCCGATGGAAGTTCGTTCGAAGATTATCGCAGGTGATTTTCAATCGCCCAAGGTTCATGATTCCTCGCTTTCAAGGCCGCTGGAATCGATCTGCTTGAAAGCCATGGCGTTGGCTCCAAACGAGCGTTACGAAACCGCGTCAGAGCTGGCCGATGATCTGGAAAGCTGGTTGGCCGAAAACCGTGTTAAGGCTCATTCCTACAGCCGTCGCGAACGTATGTGGCGCTGGTGTCGCCGGCACGCGGGCCTGATTGCCGGCCTGACCGCCGGTCTGTTGCTTTTCAGTGCTGGCTTGATGATTGCGTCGGGCGTTGTTATGCGTCTGACGAAGCAGAAGATCCAACTTCAGGGAAACGCGATTCAAGCTTTGCAAATGGCGCAAGCGAATCAGCTGGACGGCCTGAATATGACCTGCCGAGTCGCAGCCAAATCGGTTCGTCTGACCATGGAAGCGAGCATCGGAGCCATCGAAGAGCTGGCCGGATCTGACGAAATCGTGCGATTGCTGGCCAGTGAAGCAGCTGGCGACCCCGGCGACCGGCAAGCCCAACTGGAATCCTTGCTGGCAATCGCTCGATGCAACGATGAGGACAACCTGCAAGCGATTTCATGGTTCGTGCTTGATCGTACAGGGCAACTGCTGGCTCGTTCGAGCGACTCGTCTTCTTCGATTCAGGTCAACCAACGGCTCTGGATGCGCCCCTACTTTCACGGTGGCGAATCTTCTCTCGATGTCGATCTGGCGGTAGATGATCGACCGCCGCCAATTCGAAAAACGAACATCACACCCATGTTCATCGGCAAAGGAAAGGGCTGGCAGCTGTGCAGCATTTCTACTCCCGTCCGTGACACCAATTTGAAAGTGATCGGGGTGATCGGGCTGACCATGCAAGCCGGACGCTTTGACGCGGTCGAGCAACTGGGAACCTCCGATTCGAAACGGATCGTGGCGATGGTCGAAACTCGGGGGCAGTATGAGGGACGTCTGATCCACCACCCGGGCATGACAGCAGATTCCAACGATCAACCGGATGATTCATCGGCTCGAATCTCCAGCGCGATGGTTGACCAGTCGACTCTGGACCAGCTTGAAGCCATCGATTCCGAGACAACCGAACCGACGCGGCTGGATGACTACGTCGATCCGATTGAAAAAGATGCTGCTGGCGGCTGGGTCGCTGTCGCGGCACCCGTCCGTGTCCGATCGCGAGCTTACGGTTGGCTGGACTTGGGTTGGTACTTGATCGTTCAGGATCAGCCTTATCAGGTGCCGCTGCAATAGGCAGCAGGAAGCCCGGAAAACTTGCAGAGGACGCGAACGATCTTGACGCGTGCTGGCTTCGCATCGATAACCATGGGATGAATAGAACCACTATCGCTCACGCTCGTTTGGCTGCTTCCATTGGCCAGAACACTCGGTTGCAAGGCTGGGTGCGGACACGCCGGGACTCAAAATCCGGATTCAGCTTCATCGAAATCAATGATGGATCCTGCCAGGGCAATATCCAGGTCATCGCCGACAATACGCTGGAAAATTACGAATCCGAAATCAAGCACCTCACCACCGGTTGCAGCATCACGGTCGAAGGTGAGATCAAGGAATCCGGCGGACGAGGGCAGGCGACGGAAGTTCAGGCCGCGTCTGTTCAATTGATCGGAGCTGCCGACCCGGAAACTTATCCGCTTCAGAAAAAACGCCACTCGTTTGAAAAGCTGCGCGAGTGGGCTCACCTTCGCCCACGCACCAACACATTCGGCGCGGTGGCTCGTGTTCGCAACTGTATCATCAACTCGATCCACCAATTCTATCAGGAACGTGGATTTCTGAACGTCCACACGCCAATCATCACCGCCAGCGACTGCGAAGGCGCGGGCGAAATGTTTCAGGTCACCACGATGAAGCTCGATCAGATCGCAAAGCAATCCATCGAAAGCTTGGACTACAAATTCGACTTTTTCGATCGACCTTCCTACTTGACCGTCAGTGGGCAATTGGCGGCCGAGTCGTACGCGTGCTCGTTGGGCAAGGTCTACACTTTCGGCCCGACCTTCCGAGCCGAAAATTCGAACACGTCGCGGCACCTGGCGGAATTCTGGATGGTCGAGCCAGAAGTTGCCTTCAATGACCTGAACGACAACATGGACTTGGCCGAAGCGTTTCTCAAGAGAATTTTTGGCGACGTGTTGGAGAAATGCCCGGACGACATGGCTTTTTTCAACGACCGAGTTGACGAAAATAAAGCGTTGATCGAAAGACTTGAAGGGATCGTCAGCACAGACTTTGTGCGACTTCCTTACACCGAAGCCATTGAGATTCTGCTGGCGTCAAAACAAAAGTTCGAATTTGAAGTCAAATGGGGAATCGACTTGCAGAGCGAACACGAACGTTATCTGACGGAGCAACATTTCAAGAAGCCCGTGGTTCTGTTCGATTACCCTCGCACGATCAAACCGTTTTACATGTACTGCAACGATGACGAAAAAACGGTTCGCGCGATGGATGTCCTTGTCCCGACGGTCGGAGAGATCATCGGCGGCAGCCAGCGAGAGCATCGTTTGGATGTGCTCGAGTCGCGAATGCGAGACCAAGATCTGAACGTGGACGATTACTGGTGGTACACCGACCTGCGACGCTACGGCACGGTGCCTCATGCGGGATTCGGCTTGGGATTGGAACGAGCCATTCAGTTTGCCACCAGCATGGCCAATATCCGTGATGTGATCCCGTTCCCTCGAACACCCGGCAACGCGGAGTTTTGACCACGTGCTTTCGCTTCATCGTTATCGCTTCATTGTAAGACGGTCAGGATTTCTGATGCAATGACCGGATTTCGCGCATGAGGCATCATGTCATTGAGGAATCATGCGACGGTGTTTACGCGGTCTGCTCGATCACGCTCGCGACGTGGTTGTAGATCATTCGACCGGCAGGTGTCAGCCGAGCGGCGTCGTCCACGGTCAGCAACCCTTGTTGTTGCCACCGGAGGCCGTGGTCGCCCAGCAGCTGAGCAATCGTGAATCCGGTTTGCGTTGAAAATCTGTCGCAATTGACACCGTCCACATGTCGCAGCGCGATTGCCAATCGCTCGCGCGCGGCCGCCTCAGATGATAGCCGTTCGCGAAAATCGACCGGTCGCTTACCTGCTTCCACCTGTTTGAAATATTGCATCGTGCTCAAGTGGTTCATTTCTCGCACTCCGTCAACGAATCTCGCAGCCCCAGGGCCGAAGGCAAAGTAAGGATCGCCGTTCCAATAAACTTCGTTATGGCGGCAACGATGGCCTTTCTTTGCAAAGCTTGAGATTTCATACTGAGCCAACCCGGCGGCGTTCAGGCTTTCGATGGCATAAGAGTACATATCCGCACGAGTGTTCTCGTCCGCTTCGCGGATGGCTTTTGCTTTGAGCCGATTCCAGAATTGAGTGCCCTTCTCATACGTCAACTCGTAGGCGGATACGTGATCGGTCTGCAACTCCAATGCTGACTTCAGATCACGCTGCCATTGCTCCAACGACTCGTCCGGAGCCGCGAAGATCAGGTCCACCGATACGCTCTTGGCGAACGACTTTGCTCGCTCGACTGCGTCGTGAACATCGTCGAGTGTATGATCTCGCTCGAGTGATTTTAGTTTCGGTCCATCCAATGACTGCACTCCCAGACTGACTCGATTACAGCCGCAATCTGCCAATGCTGAAGCCGTTGTTGCATCCAGATCGTTCGGATTACATTCGGCCGATACCTCCGCGTTGTTGGCAAACCGGAATCGCGTCCGAATGATCCCCATCAACCGCGCGAGGTCGTCTGGCGACAAATGACTGGGTGTGCCGCCACCCAGAAACAAGGTGTCAATTTCGTAACGATCGTCCAGCCAACCGATCTCAATCTCAATCGATTTCAAGTATCGTTCGACCAAATAGTCGCGGCCGGCGACAACCGAAAAGTTACAATACCCGCATCGATGGCGACAGAACGGAACATGCACGTACACCGACCGAGGTGACGCCAGAGTGGGGCGAAACGTGTCGGGCATCGCCTGAGCCGTTCGAATGTTCATCTGCGATTCCTGAATCACTTAGTTCGACTTTCGCAGAAATTGATTTTACTCGCGTCTTTGGTAATTTCTGATCTGCCATTTTCGAGGCAAACGTCGACGATTTCCAAAAAAATAGCCTTTGCGTAGCGGGGTTATGAAAAAGTGCGAAAGACGAACTTAGGATTTGCCCAACAGTCAACTACCGGTTTCAGTTTCCATTCGTTCGCGTCGCATCGGTAAAGAATCGCGGCGATTCGGTCGCTCAGTTTTCCGCAAATCCCTAAACCGCAAATCCCTAAAGCCACAGCTTCAAGCGACCGTCGAGCAATCCGGGCAACTTACGTGAAACGTGCTTTTCGGCTTCGCGGCGGTTGTAGCGGACGCTCAAATGAGACGCGATCACCAGTTCGTTCTTGAAGTTCGATTGACGTTTGACAAAATCGTCCAGATGCATGTGCCCGTTTTTGTGAATCAGCTCCTTGCGGTGATCAGGAGCAACAAATGTCATTTCCGTGATCAAAATCTTTGCCTCGTAGAACAGCGGATTATCGTCCAACCCTTTTGGCGACGTGTCTCCTGTGTAAGCGACAACCGGTACGCGTTTTTCTTCCGTGATCTCCGTGCCCGCAAGCTTCAAATCTCGAATCTGATCGCCCGAAAGATCCGCGTACTCCTTCCTTAGCTTGTTGCGACGTTCGAACACGATGTAACCGACGCTGGGGATGGTGTGAGTCGTCTTGACCACCTTCACCACCAGTTCCCGAGAAAGCTCGATCTCCTGGCCTACTTCCACTCCAACCAGATCGCATGGCATCCGGCCTCGGTCCAGTCCTTCGAATGAAGTCAGCATCGCTCGAACTCGATCGACGGAGTACGCTGGCAGAAAAATTTTGGGCGGCTCCATCTTCATCAGCCGACGCCGCGAAACGTACAACGGCAGCCCTGCAATGTGATCAAGATGATTGTGAGAAATAAACCAGCGAGGGTGCCCCATGAAATCCCACGGATGCGCTCCCAGATCAAAGCCAAGCTTCAGCTGAGGAATGCGCCAGTACGATTGCACCGCCGCGCGCGAGTAGCCTTCGATGGTCAGGTCGCCATGTTGGTGAGTTTTCAGCGGCGCGTTGTTGAGCATCGAGCGTTCGGTCAGAGTCTTTGGAATGAGAAAGTGTGCGATCGTGTCGGTTGTTTGCGAAAAGTTCAAAGCCTATCCCTATCGCCTGTGTCTATCGCCGATCGAGCGAAGCTCAGTTTAGCCGGAACAATCGCTCGCAACGACAGGGTAGCCCAATGACACTCGCCCGATGAGCAAAGTTCGCTCAGGCACGTGTGTCGTCAATCCCGAAGCACAACCCCGGTGGATTTGCCCGTTCCCATCTGGTAATTCATGGATTACGATTTGACTTCGACGCCTGACGAGCCACCATCTGGATTGCTCGATACAATTTCTGCTATCTGAACGCTGGGGTTTCGAAATATCGCCCATGAATACGACCTTCAAACGTGAACTGAGATCGCCTCGTGAAATCCGCAAAATGCGATCGGCCGGGCTGATCGTCTGGCAGGCTCATCAGGCGGCAGCCCGAATTCTCAAGCCGGGAATTACGACGGCGGAAATCAACGAAGCGTTTGCCGAGACTTTCAAAAGCTACGATGCCGCACCGCTGTTTTTGAACTACGGCGGCGACGAAGATGAGGGCATTCCTCCGTTTCCTGCCGAGACTTGCATTTCAATCAACGAAGAGGTCGTTCACGGAATCCCCGGAACACGGCAATTGAAAGAGGGTGACATCGTGAGCTTGGACACGGGGTGTCGCATCGACGGTTGGTGTGGCGATGCCGCGGTCACTCATGCGATTGGTAGTATCTCGTCCAGTCGGCGACGGTTGATGCGAGTGACACTGGAAACGCTCGATCTGGCCATCGACATGATGAAGCCGGGGATCATGTGGAGCAAGATCGCGACCGCGATGGAGGATCTTGTTCACGAAAATGGATTCTCGGTGGTCGAGTGCATGGTTGGTCACGGGATCGGCAAAAATTTGCATGAACCTCCCCAGGTTCCGAACTACCTGAGCGCTGACCTAGAATCGGGCGAGAAGGACTTTGATATCCGTCCCGGTGTTGTGCTGGCGATCGAGCCGATGGTGAACGCAGGCGTTCCCGAAATCGAATACTTGGACGATCGTTGGACGGTCGTCACCGAAGATCGGCAACCCAGCGCTCACTTCGAACACACGGTCGCGATGACTGCGGCCGGGCCGGTGCGTTTAACGGGACCGCCGAACGATGAAGAGCTTGCCAACATGCCACTGTGGCTGCACGACAAAGACCAATGGGTGATCTGGTAACAAGCAACCGATCAGCCAATCAGGCGGAAGCCGCAAAAAGTGCATTCTGGAATCGCACGACGTCACACCGAAAACCTCACACCGAAAACGAACTTATGAAATTCGGCATGAACCTGCTGCTGTGGTCGGGCGAAATGAACGAAGGCCTGATTCCAGTCATGGAGTCCCTGAAAACGATGGGCTACGACGGCATCGAAGTACCTTTGTACAACTACGACATGGACTACAAGCTGTGGAGCAGTCGCTTGGACGATCTGGGGCTTGAGCGAACTGCCGTAACCATTCGGACCGCAGAGAACAATCCGATCAGCCCGGACGCGGCAATTCGCCAGTTGGCGATCGACAACAATCGTCGAGCGATCGATTGCGTTGCCGATGTGGGATCAACCATGCTGGCAGGACCATTCCATTCCGCTCTGGGGGAGTTCACCGGTGTTGGGCCAACGAGCGATGAATGGAAGTGGGGCGTCGAAGTCATGCGAGCGACTGCCGAACATGCCGCGACTCGAAATGTCACCTTGGCCATCGAGTGCTTGAATCGTTTTGAAAATTATTTTCTGACAACCCATTACGAATCCGCTCGGTTGGCCCGAGAAGTTGATCATCCCAGTTGTCGCATCATGTACGACACCTTTCACGCGAACATCGAAGAAAAAAATGTCCGTGATACGATCGTCGATAATCGAGACATGATTGCTCACGTCCATATTTCTGAAAACGATCGCAGTACGCCTGGCACAGGCAGCATTCGTTGGGAGGAGACGTTTGCCGCTTTACATGAAATCAACTACGACCAATGGCTGACCGTCGAGTCCTTCGGCCTGTCGTTGCCCGAAATTGCAGCCGCGACCAAAATCTGGCGTCGCATGTATCAAAGTGAAGAACAACTAGCCCGCGACGCATTGGACTTCATGAAGTCGTCGTGGAGTTCCAGCAGGCCGACCGTTTGATTTGTATTCACAAGATGGAAAGTCTTACGATTGCGGCGAAGTCGTAGAAACATCCATCGGCCGCAAAAATTTCTACCTGCCGATACCCACTGGCCGTCTCGCTCAGCGGTTGATGTAGCTGGCTCGCGCGGATCGGTCGCCAATTTGATAGGCGGGCGGTTGGCTACCGTACTGGCGAATTGAATGGGCTCGATTGGCGGACGCGCCGTCGTTTGCTCTGGCTGGTTGAGCTTGATACGCTTCGTATTTTTCGAGCTGCGTACGGTTTTCGTAGCCAGCAGATCGCACCGGTGGTGACGCGCGACGCGAAAGCGATAATTGTGAGCTTCGATCAAATACGTTCCCCGCCACCTGAATGAAATCGGTTCGCACCTTGGGCGTGACATCAAAGCGTTGTGCCATTTTCTGAACACCCGGACCG
The DNA here is from genome assembly GCA_937928215.1 of uncultured Pirellulaceae bacterium. Classification (GTDB taxonomy): domain Bacteria; phylum Planctomycetota; class Planctomycetia; order Pirellulales; family Pirellulaceae; genus Mariniblastus. The sequence goes on from CALFWL010000140.1 coordinate 10,799, forward strand.
TTCTGCTGGGTTGTCTCATTGAGTCGCTGGACAAACTTGAGTGACTCGACAAAGTTATGGTCTGCGGTCGGGCCGATTAACGGTTGCAGAGTTTTCGCGACCAAGCTGGCGGTTGCGTTGTCAACTTTCAGGAACACGTCCAGTGTATTGGTCGCGACAGGAGTTCCGGTCGGACCCAGCTGATAGTCGGTTTTGAGAATCAACACACAGTTGCCGGTAAGTGGACGCCTGATTACGGGGCCTTCATAAGTTCCACGTCCATAGTAGATATGCAGATTCTGGCTGCCGAACATTAGCTCCAAATCGCTGATCGTTCCTGCCCCATCATTTGTTTTCATTGAAAACGGACCGGTCCGATCGCAGGACATGCGAGTCACCCCCATCAACTGCCAGATGTTGACGATGCACTCCGGGTGCCTGATCAGAAATTGCAGATATTCGGGGTCGGCTTCGATCGAAGTCGGAGGCAGGCGACGGTAGAAGCTGGGGCTTTTGAGAACACGATTCAGATTTTTTTTTGCGTCCTCGGTCAGCTGGGAATACGGAAGCGACTCAATCGTCCGCTGTCGGGCAGCTCGGGAGCTGGTGCCAGACGAATTCTGCTGAGCCAACGCGGAACTTGGGCCGAGAAGCAAGCACGCAAGAACACCGGCCGCCAGCAGTCCAGCAACCGACCACCATGGATCGCGCAAACGTTCTGAAGACCGATCGCTCATGAAATCGAGTTTCCGAATATCGGTGTTCAAGGACGGGAGACAACCAGCCAGACGATCTGAAAGACCCGTCAACGCGTAAGGTGTGCGGGTTTTAATCGATAATCGGCTATTCGAGCCCTCACTGGACAGAAAATCCGGCAGCCAGTTACCGAATCGAGAAAGCTGATGTCTCCGGTTGCTAGCGAACGGGATACTTCAAGAAAAACACTTGAAGCGAAAAACATGCTGCCGAACATCTTCTGAACCGGACTACGGCTAAAAGGCTGTTCGTCCCGTGAGCCAAGCGAAACACGGTGGCGTTCACAGATGTGTCGTGAATAGGCGGCTATTTGGTCGAGTGAATGCCAAGTTCCTGGCAAGAGGGTGTATCTGTTAAAATCGTGGTTCGTTAAGCCTGATTCTCTATTCCGCTTCTACGTCTTCCATCCATGAATCCGATCAAAAAGCTGCTTGTCGCCAACCGTAGTGAAATTGCCATCCGGATCCTGCGAAGTGCCACCGAGTTGGGTATCAGTACAGTGGCTGTCTATGCCTACGAAGACCGCTATGCTCTTCATCGTTTCAAGGCGGACGAAGCCTATCAGATTGGCACCTCAGGCGAACCCATCAAGTCGTATTTGAATATTCCGGCACTGATGCAAATCTGCCTGAAGCATGGGGTAGACGCGATCCATCCGGGGTACGGATTTCTGTCCGAAAATCCCGCGTTGGCCAAAGCTTGTGCCGAGAACAACATCACTTTCGTTGGGCCAACGGTCGAAACGCTTCAGCAACTGGGTGATAAAACGTCGGCTCGGATGCTGGCAAAATCTGCCAACGTCCCAGTTCTGGGCGGCACCGACGAGGCCCTCAAAGGCGTGGCCAGTGGTCGCAAGCAGGCTGCTTCGCTCGGCTATCCGCTGATTTTGAAAGCTGCTCATGGTGGCGGCGGTCGCGGCATGAGGGTGGTCAACAGCGAAGAGGAATTTGACTCGGCCTTCGAACAAGCCACTCGGGAGTCGCTCTCTGCATTCGGCAGTCCCGATGTCTTCGTTGAAAAATTTATTCAAAACGCTCGGCATATCGAAGTCCAACTGCTGGGCGATACGCACGGGAACTTGGTTCACTTGTGGGAGCGAGATTGCTCCGTCCAACGGAGACACCAGAAGGTTGTCGAAATTGCACCAGCACCAAAACTTCTTCCGGATGTCCGGCAGGCACTGTGTGATGCCGCGATCTCGATCGGTCAGCAGGTCAAATACCAGAATGCGGGCACGGTTGAATTTCTGGTCGATAGCACGACCAACGAATTCTATTTTATCGAAGTCAATCCTCGCATCCAGGTGGAACACACCGTTACCGAAGAAGTCACCGGCGTCGACATCGTCAAATCGCAGATTCTGATCGCTCAAGGCATGTCGCTATCGGATGAAGAACTGGCGCTTGGAGATCAAACCGCCATCCAAACCAGTGGATTCGCAATCCAGTGCCGCATCACGACGGAAGATCCGACCAACAACTTCATGCCCGACTACGGTCGCGTCATGCACTACCGTTCACCGGGAGGAGCGGGAGTCCGGCTTGACTCGGGTTCGGCCTATTCAGGCGCGGTCGTCAATCCGTTTTACGATTCGATGCTGGTGAAACTGTCCGCCCGAGGGCGACGTTTTTCTGACGCGGTTCAACGGGCCAGGCGTTGCCTGCTGGAGTTCCGTATCCGTGGTGTGAAAACAAACATCCCGTTTTTGCTGAAGCTGCTTGATCATCCAACCTTTCTTGAGGGTGAATGCAGCACTCGTTTTATCGATCAAACGCCGTCGCTGTTTGATTTTCCGATCCGCAAGAACCGGGCGACCAAGTTACTGAACTTTCTAGGGGACGTCATCGTCAACGGCAATCCGTTGGTCGAAGGCCGAACCGTTGCCACTCGCCGCGAACCCGCGCCCGTACCGGCGTTTGACTCAATCGCCCCGATTCCCAGTGGCACCCGTGACAAACTCAAGGAACTCGGTCCCGAAAAATTTTCGCAATGGGTGAAAGATCAAAAACGATTGTTCGTTACGGACACGACGTTTCGCGATGCTCATCAGTCATTGCATGCCACTCGCTTTCGAACTCACGATTTGCTGAATATTTCAGAAGCCTATTCGCGATTGGCACCCGATTTGTTTTCACTGGAGATGTGGGGTGGAGCGACATTTGATACGTCGATGCGGTTCCTGAAGGAGGATCCGTGGCAGCGTTTGGCCAGCATTCGTGAGAAGGTCCCCAACATCCTTTTGCAAATGCTGCTGCGAGCCTCCAACGCGGTTGGCTACACGAATTATCCCGACAACGTGGTCCGCGCGTTCGTCAAAGAGACCGCTGACGCAGGCCTGGATGTGTTCCGCGTTTTCGACGCGCTGAATTGGATTCCGAATATGAAAATCGCGATGGACGCGGTGCTGGAAACGGGATCCATCTGCGAAGCATCCATTTGTTACACGGGCGATTTGCTGAACCCGAATCGCACCAAGTACGATCTGAAATACTATGTCGATTTGGCGAAACAGCTCGAATCAATGGGCGCACATATTCTGGCAATCAAAGATATGGCTGGGCTGTGCAAGCCGGACGCCGCAACGTTACTGGTCAAAACGCTGAAGCAGGAGATTGGTCTACCGATCCATTTTCACACCCACGACACCGCCGGCATCCAATCGGCATCGATTCTCAATGGCGCTGAAGTTGGGCTGGATATTGCCGACATGGCGATGGCTCCGATGTCCGGGAATACTTCTCAGCCCAACCTGAACACGATTTTGGCGTCGTTGGAATTCACGGATCGAAAAACCGGTCTCGACCAGAGTTCGCTAGATGGAATCGCCGAGTACTGGCGTTGCACCCGTGAATTTTATGCTCCGTTTGAAACGACGGTGCTGCCGTCAACCGCAGACTTATACAATCACGAAATGCCCGGCGGACAGTACACTAACTTGTTTGCTCAAGCACAGGCATTGGGTTTGGCAGACCAGTGGTCAAAGATTTGCCAAACTTATGCCGATTGCAACCAATTGTTGGGCGACATCGTGAAAGTGACTCCGACTTCAAAAGCCGTTGGAGACTTAGCGTTGTTTCTGGTCGCCAACAATTTCACTACCGATACCGTGCTGGATGACTCCAAGGAGTTCGCCTTTCCTCAGTCGGTGATTGACCTGGTCGGCGGCATGATGGGCCAGCCGCCCGGAGGCTTCTCTGAAAAGCTGATCAAGCGAGTGCTGCAGGATCAAGAACCGATCGTGGGCCGGCCTGGTGAGTCGCTTCCCGCAGCTGATTTTTCGGCGGCTGCAGAAGAGGTCGCAAAATTCCTTGGTCGTGAACCCACCCGTCGAGAAATCGTCACGTACTTACTGTACCCAAAGGTGTACAAAGACTTCGTTGAGCATCACAAGAAATACGGCGATGTCAGCGGCATCCCAACTCCATTTTTCTTTTTTGGTCAGTCGCCCGGCGAGGAGTTTTCGGTTGACATTGAGGAAGGGAAGACATTGATTGCGAACTTCCTGACGGTCAGCGAAGGGCGCGCCGACGGTCAACGCACGGTCTTCTTTGAACTCAATGGACAACCGCGTGACATCTCGGTGATCGATTTATCACTCGATTCTGAAGCCGTCACGCGAGTAACGGCTGATCCCGCCAACTCGAACCACGTCGGTTCCACCATGCCAGGCATGGTGGTGATGGTGGCCGTGATGGCCGGTGATAAAGTCGTCAAAGGGCAGAAGCTGTTGACTTTGGAAGCGATGAAGATGGAAACGACCATCAACGCCGAAAAAGATGGAACCGTTGCCAACGTTCACGTTGCCGCCGGCCTTCAGGTTGAAACTGGCGACTTGTTGGTCGAACTGAAGTGATCGCGGAAAGTTATGAAGCCGGACGGCCCGTTGCTGACAGAAAATTGAGAATCAAAATTGGCGAATCGTCCACTCACTGAATCTGATCTCGGCACGTTGCCGGACACAACCTTCCTGCGAAGTGTGAAGCACTTTGAGGAAACCGATTCCACCAATGGGCAGGCAATTCGCATGCTCTCGCAGCAGCCAGACCTAGAGGCCCCGTGCTTGGTTTATGCCGAATCACAAACTGCTGGAAGAGGGCGTGGTGCGAACCGTTGGTGGTCGCAGGCGGGCAGTTTGACTTTTTCAGTCATTGTTGACGCGGGGGAATTTTCACTGACGCCTGAAGAGCTGATTAAGCTTCCACTGTTGACGGGGTTGGCCACCTTGCGGACTAGCCAAGCGATGGTTGAAAGTTTGGCTGATTGCCAAAATGACTTTGCACTGAAATGGCCCAACGACGTTTACTTGTCGGGAAGAAAACTGGCTGGCATCCTGATCGAAGTCCCATCCCTAACGTCAGCACCTTCAACGACAAGCTCAGCTGGCCAAGCCGTCATTGGTGTCGGCATAAATATTAACAATTCGTGGCTCAATGCTCCGGACGATCTGCAAACGAAAGGGATTTCGCTTTTCGATTATGCGGGCTCCGCTTTCGACCGTCTGGCATTCCTTGAGATATTTCTGCGGCATCTGGAGAAGTTGATCCGATCGCTAGCCGAGGGTCTGCCAATTCTCGACGACTGGGCATCTCACTGTCTGCTGACTGACAAACGAGTTACGTTGCTGGTCGGCAACCAAGAAATTTCCGGTAACTGTCTGGGCTTGGCTCCAAACGGAGCCTTGCTGCTACAGACGGTTGCAGGAGTGCGGCAATTTTTCGGCGGGATCGTTAAGTCTTGGCACTGATCATACGAGTGCCAGCGGCGCGTCCCTGTCCTAGCCCTTTGTTGCCCTTCGCGTTACCGATTTGGATCAAGCACAACCACACGGTCGGCTACGACGTGATCAAGATTCAACGCATGGTTGTACCCTCGTTGACCGATAATACCGACCTTCGATTTCAGATACCGACGCAGATTCAAGCCGGGAGACGCGATCACATGATGCGTGATTTTCCCGTCACGGTTTTGCAGTACGTATTCTGATTCCAATTCGCCCTGCTTTCGAACCAGTTCGTTCAACCAGCCAAAAGCATCGTAGGTCGTGCCAAAACTGATATCTTGTTCGCCTGACTTGAGCCCTGCTCCGACGCTGCTTGACCTCGAAATCGAACTTCGGCTCGATCCGAAACCCGACCGCCCGTTAACAAAACCCGCTTGAACTTGTAGGCAGTTGCGACATTTTTCGATCAGACGTGAGGCTTGAAGTCGTTCGTTTGCCGATTTTGCAGAATCACGAACACGCATGGCTCCACCGAGGATCGATTCGATCTGCCATTGTGTCGGATCTTTGACCATTTCACTTGTCAAACGCAATTCCAAGTTTTGCAGCGAATCGGTCGACGACAACGAACTGCCTGGCGGACTGAGGCGATTCGAACCCGGCAGTGAAGCATAGCGATCCGCTGGCGGTTGGTTGATGATCTGCGTTCCGTTTTCAATGGAGCGACGCGGCAGTTGATCGAAGCCTGTCGCCGGCCCGCCGCTGGCGACTCGAACGGGCCGGGCGGGTCGAGCCTGTTCCGTTGTTGAACCCAGCCGTTGGTCGAAGCCACTTTCTGTGTTTGGAATCGGTCGCGTCGACCGACGCCAGCCGAGGTTCAGGTTGTCCGGTTGTGAAGCCGAAGCGAGTTGAATTTGAGACGGTTCACGCGGCTGACCGGCTTGTGTGGCAATCGCTGGAGTTGCGTTCATGCTGGGTGGCATAAGTTCAGCTTCAATCGGCTGAACTTGCTGGATTGATCCGGTTGGCAGTTCAGGAACGTCAACCAACGACCGCACATTCGAACGCTGTGTGGGACCATCGTTTTTCGCGTCGAAGTTGTCCGTCACTACCGTTGGAACCTTGGTCGATGGAGGCAGCTGCAAATTGGAAATCTGCATCCAACGGAACTCTCCTGCCGGTGGAGCGATCTGGTACCAGATGGTGGAGTGTCCCTCCGGATGAGGCCAGCTGACCTCGCCCAAAATCTCGACTCGCTCACCTTCGCGAAGTTTGACTTGCCAGAGCGGTTTTTCGACGGATCCCAGCCTCGTTCCCACCCACGCTTGAGTCCCCGACTCGATCACTTCGCCGACTTGATCATCAATCACATCGACTGCCGCCGACGGGACCAAACTGAAGCTTCCTTTGGTCGGACGAACCGCACACCAACCACCCGGGTCGTGCCGGTGAACTTCCACGACGGCACCCTGTTCCAGTCGGTCGGTCGCGTAATGAACTTGGCCTGGACCACTGTGAACGTTTGCAGAATCCTTCAGTACAATGGCTTGATACGGAAAGGACACGTCCAGATCATCCGCGTTGGCCAATGGAGCTACCACCAGTACGATCGTCAACGCGCACGTGCTGGCCAGCGCGAAAAAGAAGGGGGCAGATTTTCGATCGACGAGCATTCGAATCGTCCTTGATTCTGAAACAATGGCAAAATAACCGTGGATTTTTAAAGGAAATGCAGTAATTCGGCAATACGAACCGCGAGTTTCCGGGATCCCGTCAACGGCTTTTTACG
>CALFWL010000141.1 GCA_937928215.1 uncultured Pirellulaceae bacterium
GCAGTGTTCATCATCGCACGCGATAATAGCCCCCCGGCAGGCATCATCATGCGTCAATAAATCTAGCGTGAACGCGTTCTCGATGACCTCAATGTTTTCGGCGTCATGAATTCGCTGGATGACGGCTCGCATGATTTCCGCCCCGGTCGCGTCGCCGCGAGCGTGAATGATGCGATTGTGCGAATGACCGCCCTCACGACCGAGGGTCAGTTCCTGTTGTTCGCGGTCGAACTCGGTTCCCATCTCGATCAGCTCGCGAATTCGTTCAGGGGCTTGACCGATGACGCTTTTGACCACATCGAAATGGCACAGGTTCCCGCCGGCTTTCATCGTGTCGCGAACATGCCACTCGATTTTGTCCTTTGGGTCGACTACGCCTGCGATTCCACCTTGAGCGTAAGTGCTGTTGGATTGCTGCAATTTATCCTTGGTGATGACGAGCACTCGCTGAGACGAATCGACCGACAACGCGGCCCGCAAACCCGCCAGCCCTCCACCAATGATCAGCACGTCGGCAAATCGATGCGGCACGTTCTTGGGCGCGAAGTTGACGAGGTAGCGAGGGACGTTCGGAGGCAGACGTGGCGGCATAGTGAACCAAAAAGAAGCACTGGAACGAGCAGGCCTTTCATCATAACACGACACGCCGTGTTGCATGGAAGGATCCGCCGGTCGTTTCATCGTTAAATTCGGAACGCGAAACGATTCACCTGCGCTAGACGGCGCGATAATCGGTCGCTGATTTCAGCTGATGCGATAGGCAAACGGGGACAATGGCCGGTATCATGGATGCGTGTTTTATTTGAGCGTATCCGTTTGTGCCGAGGTGAATTATTTTCGCTGCGTACCTTGTCCCGTTTGAGGCGTTCCCCAATCTGTCGCGGCATGTCGATGAAGTGTTGCAGCAGTTGCCGACCGATGTCCAAGAAGACTTTTTGAAGGATCCGACTTTTCGAATTTCGCTGGACGATTGCGAACCCGGACGCGGTCGCACGGTCATGATGGCTCCACTGGGCCCGGCGGGATACAGCCGCTGCGTTGTCTTGAAGCCCCGACTTGAAAAATGCTCAACCGCCTTCGCTCGATACATTGTGGCTCATGAATTTGCTCATGCTTGGTTGCACAACGGCGGTTGGGGCGAGATCACCGATCGTGAAGAAGCAGCCGACGCCGTCGCCGCATCCTGGGGCTTTCACAAAGTCCCGTACGAGTGATCGATGAATTCACGATGCAAAATAATTGTTCCACCATCCGCAATTTCGTGGCTGAGAAAGTGCGAAAGACAAACGGAAGCTTGTCCGTGGAAACGGTTAGAACTTCGGCTCTGGTTCTGAAAAATCAAATTGTCTGACCACGAAGATTGCTGGAAGTATCTCGACTGCTTTGTCATACCGAAAGATCGTCACACAAAACACTACTCTTCTTCAGACGTCTCATACGTGCGGGCCAAGCGGAAACCAAGGTAGTTCAGGCCCTTGTAAGGTCGCAGGTGAAATCGCTTGCTGGTACGGAGATCGTTGGCGTTGTGCTGGTAAGATGCGCCGCGGTGCTCGCGCAAATCGCTTTGCCAGCCCTTCTGAGCTTCCCCGATGTCGGGCCAGATAGGATCGGAGTTGTCTGAAGTCACCAGCTCTCTGGAAATTGCCAGCGATGGATCAGGCAGGACCTCTCTGTACCAAGTCAGGCACCACTCACTGGCATTGCCCAGCATGTCGAACAGGCCGAAGCCGTTTGGCTTGAGCGTGCCAACCCGTTGTGGCCCAAAAGTGCGATCCGCCCCGTACCAGGCATACGCTTCCAGCCGAGATGGAATACTGCCGTGGGGGCGAAGCGTGTTGGTGTTCGCCTTGCAGGCGTATTCCCATTCGGCAGCCGTTGGCAATCGATAGCCTGGTTTCCGCAAATGTTTTTGCAGCAGCGGTACATCCGTTTTGTCGTGGTACCACTGTTGCAGTCGGGAAACGCTTGGCAGGCAAAAACCTGTCGAATGTTTGTCGCTCAGCCAGCGACAGTAGGCGAGTACTCGTATCCACGAAATTTCAACGACGGGAGCGTCGGGCGAAGAGCTCGATCGTTTTTTCTGGCGACGCGGCACGTCTGCTATCCACGCTTTCAATTGCTTGGCTTTGGTTTTGTCCTCAGAATCAAGTGTCGCCAGTTGTTGCTTCCAAACGTCAACCATGTGAGCTTCGAATTCGGCGAACTGGGCGTTGGTGACCTCGTGGATGCAGATGCCGAACCTGCGAGGGATGCGACGGAGATGTAGCTGCTCGCCATCGGTGTAGCTGGCCTGAGTCTTCGCAAGTTCTCGCTGAGCTTCCGTGATTCCCATGGAGAACTGATCGACAGGTTCGAAAATGGCGAACGTATTTCCAGCCAAGTCCACGTGCCAGCGATGACCGGGCGTCGGGTCGGAGGCCCGAAGTTTTTGCTCGGCAGCGACAAGCTGGGATGTCGCGCCCCACTCTTGCAGCAGCCAGCGGGTCGAAGAATGAACTTCCACGTCAGGATGGTTGATAAAGACGTTCAGCAGTAACGGGATCAGAGATTTTCGTCTGGACTGAGGGATCTGCGCGTCGTTGAACTGCCCCATGGACAGGATCAGACTTGCCAATGGTCTGCTATCGGCTGTCCGCCAGTTCGCAAGTTGATTGGTCAATTCAATAACCGATCTCGGGTTCAAGCCTGAGGAAGGACCGAGTCGCTCGATAATCTCTGTGGCAACGGAAACGTGTTGGCTTCGATCAAGGTAATTCTGATAGTTGGACGAGCCCAACTGCATCATGGCGATGATCAGATTTGCTTTCGCGATGACGGTTGGTTCGGTTTCAGCGTCCTGTTTTAATTTCGTCAAGCGGTTTGTTAATTGATCCTTCGCGACATCGGGCGTCACTTTCAAAGGTGCTAACAGCCACGTGAGCTGAGTCGGAGAAGCTGATTCCACGAGTCGAGCTAGTGTTTCGGGTTGATCGTCAAACAGCTCGGCCAGCAATGCCGCAGCGTGGTCACCTCGGTCGCGGTCAGCTTCGCTGGTGACGGCAAATGCTGCTTGCAGCGAATCGCGAAGTTCGTCGCGAACGGGTTTGAGCGCGGGCAGCCATGGGCTGGATTCCAGCAAGTTCATGTTCACTAAAATCCCAGAAAGATCGTCCGCGATGGCGCTCCACTTGTCTGAATCCAGGTCGAGCTTTGACAGCAGGCACGCGGCTCGCAAGCGTTGATCGGCTGCGGCCAGCCCGTCGCTATTGAGCAAGACAGGCCAGAGTTGGCCGTCGGCGATTTTGCGGTCCTTGTCGACAATCACGTCCCGCGCGACCATCAGCAAATCGGGCTCAGCGGTCAGCAACTCCGGCGCGAGCTCGGCTGACAGACGGGCCTCCGCGTCCGTGCCCGTTTCGAAGAAGAGCAGGGCGGTGCGAATTCGCCGACTGGCGGAAGGATCGTTGCCGCTGTCGTTCAGCCGTTCTCTGAGGATCGGAACCACAGTCGATTTCGACGAGTCAAGCGACCTGAGCAACGTCGGTACCTCAGTCGCCTTTGCCGTGCTGACGCTGATCAGTTGCGATCGGATCCGTTCGTTCTTTTCTCGCCCCAGCTCTAACGCGATGAAAGAGGAAACCGATATCCCGGCGATCAAGGTGACGGCGACGGTGGCAAGCAGATTGGCAACGGTCGGATTTCGTTTTCGCCATAATGTCAACCGACGCATCAGCGTCACGGGGCGCGAAAGAATCGGTTCGCCCCGTTCGAAACGTTCGATCTCGTCCGCCAATTCCTGCCCCGTCGCGAAACGGTCGGGTAGCTCTCGCTGCAGGCACTTCACGCAAATCGTTTCGATGTCGACCGGCGCGGAGTCGTTGTGGGTTCGCAGCGGAGGCGGATCATGGTTGCGAATCCAGAACAACAAATCGGTCAGCTTGCCGGAGAAAGGTTTTTTTCCCGCGACCATCTCGTACAGCATTACACCCAGAGACCAGATGTCGGTTCGTCCGTCGGCAGTGTTGGATCGCCCGCTGGCTTGTTCGGGGCTCATGTAAGTCGGTGTGCCCAGAATGGAGCCGTCCATGGTCAGGCTGACATCCGCTTCCATCGATCGAGCACAACCGAAGTCCGCGATGTGAGGCTGGCCCGCCGAGTCGACCATGACGTTGTCGGGTTTCATGTCGCGGTGAATGATGCCCTTCGAATGAGCGTAATCGAGCCCCTCGGCGATCAGCCGGACCAAACGAAGTGTTTCTGCCAGCGGCAGCGGTTGGTTGCGGCCAATGTAAGACTTAAGCGTTTCGCCTTCGATGTACTCGTAGACGATGATGTGTTTTCCATCAACTTTTCCGTACTCGTGGACCGGAATGATGTTGGGATGCCGCAATTGGGCGGCCGAGCGTGCTTCTCGAAGAAAGCGTTCGATCGCATTTTCACTGTTGATGGATTTCGCAACTTTGATGGCAACCTTGCGATCCAGCTGAGGATCATGTGCTTCGAACACGTAGCCAAACGCGCCTTCTCCCAAGACGCGAATCGTCTTGTATCGCCCAATGTTGGTGACAGCGCCAGCAAAACTGGCGGTCGCCGAATCCATGCCGTCCGGTATCGACAGGGGCTGATGAATCGAAAAATGGTCATCGTCCTGCGATTCGTCGATCGAGGCGTGCTTCGATTCGGAGCGGTCGAGCGTCTGGTCAGGCGACACTTCGCGGGGTGTCGCGGCTAAGGGCGGATGCAAGCTGTCGCGAGTCTGATCGATGCCTTGCGAAGTGTCGACATGGTCCGCATCAACCGAGGGCGAAAGTTCGAACGCTTCATCGGCGGATGATTCGTCCGAGTCGGGAACGTTCGTGTTCGGTTTATCTCCGCCGCGGTGAACCTGTGAATCGAGGGTTTCGTCGGCGTCAGGTTTCATGTCTCGTCTCAGCTGCCAGTGGTGGAAGCTGTCGCTGCAAGAGGGGCAGATGAACTGTCGTCAGCGATCGCGGTGATGCCTCCCGCCAGTCCAGCCAAGCCCAGAATCCGTCCACCGCCAGCTCCAAAGAGTCGTGGCAATCCGGCGACACCGAGACCGGGCGACAAAGCTACCGGACCTGCCGAGCTAGGGGCAAACCCTCCGCCTGCCGGGAAAGACGAAGTCACGATCGGACCGGAAGCGAAACCACCGGGCGCAAATCCTCCCGAGGCAAACCCAGAGGGAGCGAACCCACTGGAAGCCAATCCTCCAACGTTACCACCGTTGAAGCCGCCTGCCGGAGGCCCGTTGCCAGCCAGATTGATGTCTGAAATCGTGTCAATGACTGTGGAGATTTGTTTCAAGTCGTTTTTGTCGGTGACAATTGCGATACCCAGCGAAGGGATGTTGACTTTGGGCTCGCCGTCTTGGACGACCGCAGGATTTGCAGCGACAGTCGAGACTCGGTGGATAATGCCAGATCCTGAATTGCTGCGGGCATCGCCTTGATCCTCGTCGTCTGCGTTCCCGCCAGCACCTTCGGCGGCCACCAGCTCAAGCGACAACGCGGCAAACCCGTCTTCGCCAGCGGCGACCAAAGAGTAAACGCCCGGTTCGACATCGTCCATGCGAAAGTCCCCGTTCTCTTCGGCGGCGACTCGCAGGATCTCGACATCTTCTTGGATCAGAAACAGGTTCATGTCGGATAGTCGCGTCGGTTTTCCGTCCTCGGTGGCGATTGGTTGCAGTCGACCGTGGAAGTGACCGTTTGCGGAGAGCGGAAACTGGAAGCCTCCTGATGTGAGGTCGGCCTTGGCGATCGCTTTCAGGTCACCTTTGTCCGCGAGGATCGAGAACGCTGACGACGCGGACATATAGTTTTGGCTAATTTTACGCAGCGTCGTGAATTCCGGTGGGACGGCAGCAGCGTCGATCTGAAGCTCTTCGGCAACCACCGCACCGATCGGCAGATTGAAATGAGACACGTACCATGCCTGTCGTTGTTGGACGTTCAGCGGCGTGCGGTCAGTCTTGCGAACGTTCAATTCATCTTCTTCGTCAAGATCCAGTTCCTCAAGTCGAGGTAGCACGTGGACGCCATACGCCAAAAATCCGGTCTTGCCCCAAGCGACCAGCGTATACACTCCGGCGTCGACATCCTTCAGCAGAAATCGCCCTTCCACGTCGGTTTTGGCCTTGCTCACACGTTGGCCTTTTTTCAGCAGGGTGACCGTAAGCTGTTTGATTGGTAAGGCGTCGGCCGTTTCCGAATCTAATGCAGAGATACGACCTTCGATGTTTCCTTCGGCGTCCGCTGTGATCCAATGAGCACGGAGCGATTGATCGATTGGCTTGTCCGCGTCCTGTTGCAACGCGGCCATCACGTGGCGAGTCACCGTGACTTTCAGCAAGCGACGTTGTTGAGCGGCGGCTAGGAAATCAGCGGAAATAACAAGCCCCGCAACAACCAACGGAATCCAAATCAGCTTCGACCGGATCGCGAACCGGAACCACCGAGATGAACGGAGGATCACCCTCTGACCGTCACAACCGGGCGGGTTATTCGATGATGGAATGTTTCGAAATCGCATCTCAGTCTCGTTGAAAAATCTTGCGTTGCGGGCGTCTTGGTTGTCTAGTCTGTGCCGAACGAGTGTTTTAAGTGGATCAACGGAGGGAATGCAGGCGGTGGATCTGGATATTTAGGGATTGAAACGAGACGAGACGTTTATTGCTAAACCTATTGGTACTTGAGGTCCGATGGTGAGTCAGATTCCAAGGGTTGGAGCAAGTCGCTGTCGGTCGCGGGGTTGATTTTTTGATAGTGTTCGGGCGAGTCGAGAGGGGTGACTGAACGCGTCAACCGCTCGGATTCTTCGCTTGTCCGTAATATTCTCGCTGCTTGCAACGAGTTGTCAAACCACTCGTTTGAGAAATATGGTTGAAAAACACGGATAGAGCCTTCATTTTCCGAAGGTTTCGCAGCGAACCCGGTCGCGATGGAATTACTCTGATTTCGTATTGCAGGGCATATCGATTTAGATATATTCATGAGCCCTATAAATTTACGCCAGCGTAGCTCAGTTGGGAGAGCAGCGGTTTTGTAAACCGCAGGTCGTGGGTTCGAGCCCCTCCGCTGGCTTTTTTTCGAGATACAGTCGAGGTGTAACGAACGATTTTGATGACAACTTGCGACGAACGGGGCTGCCAAAGTTTGGGCGATTGAGTCTAGGCCCAAAAGCGTCGGTTGGTCGGTAAGATGCTCACAATACGTTAAACCCATGCTTGATCGAGGCTTGGGGGGTTACCGAAGCGGTCAAACGGGACAGACTGTAAATCTGTTGGCTCAGCCTTCGCAGGTTCGAATCCTGCACCCCCCACTTTTGTTGCTGATAGCATGCGTGCTAGAAAAAGTTGGTCTCTTTGGCCAGATTTTTGCACGTTGCTCATGGTGCATCTGAACGATTTTGCTACATTGTTGGGTCATTCCAAAGTGCGGAATCGCTGCGCGATGGGTCAGGTGGCCGGTTTAGATTTGCGGGTGTAGCTCAATGGTAGAGCTCCAGCCTTCCAAGCTGGTGGTGAGGGTTCGATTCCCTTCACCCGCTCTCGTGTGAGATTCGGTGCGGTTTGCAGGTGTTTGGCTGGAAGGTGTTCGGTCGAGCTTGTGTTGGTGAGCGGAGGCTTTTGTTCGGCTGGCAGCTTTTTGCTGTCTTGGGCAGCGGGCTTTCGATTGCCGCTTTGCAAGCCTGCTATCGCGATGGAATTGGAAGCATTTGATTGGATTTGGATTGCTGCTGTAGCTCAGTGGTAGAGCGCGTCCTTGGTAAGGACGAGGTCATGGGTTCAAATCCCATCAGCAGCTTTTTTGTGGTTCGACCTGCGGGTCGTTTTTTTGAAACTTGGTTGATAGAAAAGACAGGTAAACAGTAGTATGGCCAAGGAAACATTTACGAGGACAAAACCTCACGTGAACGTCGGCACCATTGGGCACATTGACCATGGGAAGACGACCACGACGGCAGCAATCCTTGCAGTTCAAGCGGCCAAGGGTTTGGCTGAGGCTAAGAATTATTCGGACATCGCCAAGGGTGGTACGGTCCGTGACGATACCAAGACTGTGACAATCGCGGTTGCTCACGTTGAGTACGAGACGGATAATCGTCACTACGCCCACATTGACTGTCCGGGCCACGCCGACTTTATCAAGAACATGATCACCGGTGCCGCTCAGATGGACGGCGCGATTTTGGTGGTTTCTGCGGCGGATGGGCCGATGCCTCAGACGAAAGAGCATGTTTTGCTTGCTCGTCAGGTTGATGTTCCTGCGTTGGTCGTCTTCCTGAACAAGTGCGACTTGGTTGACGATGAGGAATTGCTGGAATTGGTCGAGATGGAGGCTCGTGAGCTTCTTTCCAAGTACGACTTTGACGGCGACAATGTTCCGATCGTTCGTGGATCGGCTCTGCCGGCGTTGAACAATCCTTCGGATCCGGCGGCCAGCGAGTGTATCTCGAATTTGATGGATGCGATTGACTCGCATGTTCCCGAGCCTGCTCGCGAAGAAGACAAGCCTTTCTTGATGGCGATTGAAGATGTGTTCTCGATCGAAGGCCGTGGAACGGTTGCGACGGGTCGTATCGAGCGTGGCGTCATTAATACCGGCGAAGAGGTCGCGATTATCGGCCTTGATGCTGAGCCTCGCTTGACGACTTGCACCGGCGTTGAGATGTTCCGCAAGATTCTTGATCAGGGTCAGGCTGGTGACAATGTTGGTATTCTTCTTCGTGGTATCAAGCGAGAAGAGATTCAGCGTGGGCAGGTGCTTGCCAAGCCGGGGTCGATCACGCCGCATAGTAAGTTCGAAGCTGAGATTTACTGCTTGAGCAAAGATGAGGGTGGTCGTCACACACCTTTCTTCAGTGGTTATCGTCCTCAGTTTTACTTCCGTACCACAGACGTTACTGGAACTGCGAACTTGGCTGAGGCCGAGATGTGCATGCCGGGTGACAACGTGAAAATCAATGTTGAGCTGCAAAAGCCAATTGCGATGGACGACGGTGTTCGTTTTGCGATTCGTGAAGGCGGCCGAACGGTTGGGTCGGGTGTTGTGACCAAGATTACCGACTAGTTGTCAATTATGGCTGCTTGGTCAGTTAAATATTCGAAGGTATTCGAAGCGTGTCGCTTGGGTTTGGTCGAGCGGCGCTTCCTCGCGTTGGTGTGGTTGGCTTTGTGGCGAGTGAATTCGGAGGGGTGTAGCTCAATTGGCAGAGCACTGGTTTCCAAAACCAGCGGTTGCGGGTTCAAGTCCCTCCGCCCCTGCCATTTAACGTGTTATGTGTTGCAGCTTTCGGTCAAGTGCCCGTTGGTCTGGTGAATCTAAGGGAATAGTTGCTCGATTGCTTCGTGGTCAGTTCGCTGGTCGCAAGTGAATTCAGGATGTGTTCAGAGTCGGGTGACGGAAGTTCGCAGCAATTGTGCGAGGTGGTTTGATGAGTTCAGTGGCAAAAGGAAAAGGTGGAAGCGCCAGCGGCGGTTTCTTCCCTGAGTTGTTCCGGTTCGGTCTGTATAAGCCAAATCAGGGCAGGGTCGTTCGGCAGGTTACTTTTCTTGCTGTCGCGTTGATCGCGTGTTTGGCCGGGGTGGAAGTGTTTCGCTCAGGTTGGGCTTCGCAGTTGGTTACCGGTGGATTCGGGATCGGATTGCTAGTGGCCGCGTTGGGCTCATGGGTCGCCTATCGACTGGTGAACTATGCGACGTTTGCTGATTTTTTGATTGCGGTGGAAGCCGAGATGAATAAGGTTTCTTGGCCGGGTCGTCAGCAGTTGTGGAATGCCAGCGTGGTGGTCATGTTTGTGATCTTCGCGATGGCGGCGGCGTTGTTCTTGTTCGATGTGATTTGGACAAGAGTGTTTGAGATTATTGGTATTCGTTACTCTGGTGGTTAATTGATGTCGACTGAAAATGTCAGTTCAGAAGATCAGCCAGAGGTCTCGGGGTCGGCGGATCCTGTGTCCGAAGTTGTTCCTGATGAAGGTGCGGTGTCTGAGATTGCGGACGCTGGGGCTCAGCCTGAGGTCGAAGAAGAGTTGAATGAGTTCGGGTTTTCGGCTGACGAAATGGTCACCGATGACGATCTCGAAGAAGAATCAGTTGCGGAAGCTTCCCCGATTGAAGAGCTTGTCGAAGAGACGGTTCACGGCGAAGTGGATGAAAGTGAGATGGATTGGTACATCCTAAAAGTTCAGGTGAACCGGGAGAAATCGATCTGCGACACGCTGCGGAGAAACGTCAAGCGTGCGGGGATGGAGGGTTACTTCCAAGATATTTTGGTTCCCACCGAGGATGTGCGTGAGTTCACCAAGGCGGGCAAGCAGCGGGTCATCAAGCGGAAGCTGTATCCGGGTTACATCGTGGTTCGCATGGCGATCAACGATGATTCTTGGTTTTTGGTGCGTGAGACTTCGGGGATCGGGGACTTTACTGGTTCGGCTGGCAAGCCGGCTCCGTTGAGTGCTGAAGAGATCGCTCGAATTATCTCCACGACACGGCCTGTCGAGGATGAAGAGAGCGAAGAGAAAATCAAAACGGCGATTCCTTTCAAGGAAGGTGATCGCGTGAGGGTGAAGGAAGGTTACTTCCAAAACTACGAAGGTGACGTTTCAGCGGTTGACGAACGAAACGGTCGGATTACGGTCATGATCGACATTTTTGGTCGGCCCAACCCGGTTGAATTGGATCACTGGCACGTCGAAAGTGTGGCGTAACGTACGGCGCTTCGAAACAGGTTTAACAGTCAAATGCGGCCCTTGCGTCGCGCGGAAAAGTATCAGCGGTCATCATGGCAAAGCAAGTTACAGGTCAAGCGAAGTTCCAGGTTCCCGGCGGTCAGGCGACCCCGGCTCCTCCTGTAGGTACTTCGCTGGGTAAGTTCGGGATCAACCTTGGGCAGTTCGTTCAGCAGTTCAATGATCGCACGAAGGAGTTCAACGGGACGCCGATTCCGGTGGTCGTAACGGTTTTCAACGACCGCTCGTTCGAGTTTGACACCAAAAGCCCGCCGGCGGCCGCCTTGCTAAAACTTGCTGCCGGCATTGCCAAGGGTTCTGGTGTTCCCAACAAGACCAAAGTGGCGACCGTGAATCGGGCTCAGATCGAAGACATCTGCACGAAAAAGATGGCTGACTTGAATGCACGAGACATGGAGCATGCCTGTCGCATGATCGAGGGCACGGCTCGTAGTATGGGAATCAATGTTGAGGCCTGATG
>CALFWL010000142.1 GCA_937928215.1 uncultured Pirellulaceae bacterium
TGGCGTTCGGCCTTGTTAAAACGAATATCAAAACCGCTCGAGTTTTTTGCTGTCTTTTTCATAACAATGGTTGTAGCGCAATGACAACCTTTTAAAAACCTCAACTCAAAAAATGTCAGCCTCGGAGCGAAAGACGACTATCGTGAACTGCTCGGTCTAGGCCTCTGCGTGGCAACATGCTCCACACATCGTTCACCAACCGCAGCGTGAACCACCCTACTTGGCCCGTGCCGACAGAACCTTACGTCCGACGACGGACTCGTCAGATTGAATGGTTCCGTCTCGCAATCGGATGACCCGTTTTGCGTGCTCGGCGACCTCGTCCTCGTGAGTCACCATGATAATCGTGCGGCCTTCCTCGTTCAGTCGCTCGAACAACGTCATGATCTCTTCGGTGGTAACCGAGTCCAGATTGCCAGTCGCTTCGTCTGCCAGAATAAAACGCGGATCGTTGACCAACGACCTTGCAATGGCGACTCGCTGCTGCTGGCCACCGGACAGTTGAGCCGGTCGATGCCCAAGTCGGTCACCCAAACCAACCATGCTCGCCAGCTCAAGCGTTCGTTGCCGTGATTTGGCGTTCAAACGTCCGAGGTAATACAGTGGGACTTCGATGTTTTCGACGACGCTCAATTGCGGGATCAGATTGTACGACTGAAACACAAATCCGATACTCGACGCTCGCACATGAGACAGCTGATCGTCGCTCATTTGAGCCACATCCCGATCGCCCAGCATATACGATCCTGAAGTTGGCTGATCCAGACACCCCAACAGGTTCAGCAGCGTGCTTTTCCCCGATCCTGACGGCCCCATGATCGCAACATAGTCACCCTGTGGCACTTCGAACGAAACGCCCCGCAAGGCTCGGACCGTTTCGCTTTTCAGCACGTAGTGCTTTTGCAGATCGCGAATCTCTGCCGCCATCGCCGATCCGGAACCCGTCGCACTGGGCTCGACGTTCAACTGCCCGCCTCCGCGTCTCGTGATTCCGAGGTTTTATCAAGTTGATCAATTTTCGCAGCAGTCGCGGGCTGTTCCCGCGTTGAAGTACGATCAAGAGAGATCGATGCGCGTGACTGGCTTCCGTCAGCCGATTCGTCTCGATCAGATTCGTCTTGGTCGGATGTTGCGACCTGAGGTTTTGCAAAATTGGGTTTTTTATACACGGGCCTTTTGATCGACGCACGTGCACCGGGAGGCAGTTTGATGCGACGATCACGTTTCATCTCGGGCAATTCCATCAGCTCTTTGTAGGCCGCTGGGTTCATCACCAGTTCGGTCTGGTCGGTGACTCCTGATTCGAACATTACCATTTCAGAATTGTCGCCGCCGATACTTACCTCCAACGTTTCGTATTCCCCGTCGCCACGGACCGCCAGACAAAACTGCCGATCTTGAACGCCGTAAACGGTCTGTAGTGGAGCAAGCAAAGCCTCTTTCTCATAGTTCGTCTGGATCGACACGGACGCATTCATGCCAGGCTTCAACGCCATGGGTGGGTCAATAATCTGAATGAACACGCCATACTTTCGAACCGTCGTTCGCATCCAGCCGCTCGATTCGGCGTACTGGTTGACTTTCGTCACGACACCTTGCAGCTTCCTATCGTTCAAGGCATCCACCTGAATCAGCACCGGCATGTCCGGTCGGACCCGAGTGATACTCTGTTCATTGACCAACGCTTTGACTTCCATCTTGGTCGGGTTGGGTAATCGAATCAGCACTTGGTTTTGACGTACCTCGGTACCTTTTTCCAGCACCCAGTTATCACCACGCTGACGTTCGACTGCGTAAACAACTTGGCCCGAGACTCCTTCGGGAACGCGAATCGTGCACTTATCGATTTGACTCAAGATACTTTTTTGTTTGGCCAACTCGACCCGCAGCGCTTCCCGCTGACTGGAAAGCTGCACTTCAGCTGACCTGATGTCACTATCGAGCCGAATGATTTCTTTCTTCTGCGTGATGTTGTCCAGCACATGCAGCTTCTTGCGAGCTAACTCCTCCGAGTTCCGTCCTTTCTCCGCTGCGATTTCCGCTTTCTTGACAGCAAATTGGTCCGAGATCAATTGCTGTCGAGTGATGAAACCGCGAGCCTGAAGCTTTTTGCTGTGGGCCAGCACCGCTTTGGCCTGATTGAGTTCCTGCATGGCGGTCTGGATCGCACTTTCGGCGTCGAAGACTTCGTTCTCGATCGTCTTGCGAGTTTCAACGTAAGTGCCTTGTTCGTATTCCAGCCTCGATGCTTTCGCGGTCTCGAAAAGTGTTTCAGCCTGAATGACTTGTGTCTTGGCGTTGGCGACCATGATCTTCTGTTGCTCGAGTTCTGTCTCGAACGAGGTTTTCTCTAACTGTACCAAGAAATCACCCGTTTCAACTTGAGTTCCTTCCGGCACCAGCTCAAGCACTCGCAGGGGTGCGTTGCGTTGTTTGACCTCGCAACGAATTTCAATATTCTCGCTACTTTGGACTTCCCCTTGATCCAGCACATGAGCGACAAATTGATCGCGAATCACTTTCACTGTGATCGGTTTTTGAGAGACCGGCTGATCCCTTTGTTGATACCAATACCATCCGCCGCCCGCGATCAATCCGAGAATCACGACAGAAACTGCCAGCGTGGTCGCAATGCCACCGCGGCGAATTCGATTGAGGTTGTTCGTTTGGCAGATCATCGATTGGCAAAAGTGAAGGCGTTTGGTCGCGACCCATCGTCGAGGATCATAGTCTAACCGCTCAAACCGACGTTCAGACCGGAATGATTTACTCGTTTTGCAAAACAGGTGCGGAAAGTTCGGGTTCCAACAGTTCCACGGCAGGCGTCTCGTCTTCAAAGCCCGGCTGAGGCACTGCTTCGACTGCCGAGTCCATTGGTTCTGCAGATTCGACTACCTGTGTTGAGCTGGCCGTGGGACGACCGAATCCGTTGACGTTCAAACCCATCATGCTGGCTGCGAAATCAACGATTCCAGAGTCAATTTTTCCCGGATCAACCCAGCGAAACCCATCGTCCAGCTGCATCGTGCCCAGATCAAAATCCAGATTCATTCGTAGCGATTCGTATTCGACCCACGTTTGCAGAATATCGTTCAAAGCGCCATTGAGCCCGGTCAACGCTTGAGTCAGGTCACGAGCCGTTGTCGCACCGAGCCGATTCGAACCTCCTGCGCCCAACGCCACAGGTTCTTCCAACGCAAAGCGATTAAGTTCGACCTGTTCAATGTTGACTTGGACGCTGCGGCGATTCAATTCAAACAGAACCTTGTCCTGCTCGATCGTCCTCAACGTCTGACGCAGATTCCGTTTGACCTCGTCTTCGAATTGATACATGCGGCGACGGTCTTGCTCGTATTCGATGATGGCTTCGCGGTATCGATTTCGTTCCGCGACCCGGACCAATGGAGCGTCAAACCGCAAACCGGCTTGCAACTGCCCGTTTTCATAATTCAGGCGAAAGGGATTGTCCGTCACGTTTCCGATGTCGCCCGCAAAGATGAAGTCAATATTGCCCTCCAGTTGATCGGCGAAGAATTCGATGCTCCGCCAACGATCCACCAGACTGGCTCGCGCGTTCATCCAATCACGGCGGAAACAACGTGCGATTTCAGTGGCGGTTTTCGGATCGAGTTGCACATCGATCACTTCGATCGAGTTCGACCGAATCGTGGCCTGCAACAAAGACATGTCCAGCAACACGTTGGCCAGATCTCCCAGCCGTTCCGGCGCGGCTTGGAGCGTTTGGGTCAAGCGCCCCAAAACGGCAGCGTCAAAAGCGTCTTCTGATTCCGAAAACTCATTCAGCTCATCTGATGTGGTCGCCAATTGCCTTGCGATGCGATTGACCGACTCCATCAAACCGGTTTCGCCCGTCAGCAGGTCGTTAAGTTCATTTTGTTGCGGAATCGACGCGTCTTCAAACAGACGCAATTCGACTCCGGCATCAATCGTCCCGGCCTGTATTTGCTTTCGGATCGACGCCAAGTAGTCGAGTCGCCGCTGACGAACTTTCTGTAGTTTTTCCAGATCCGATTTCAACAGCTTCTGATCTTCCTCGATCATCGCTTTAGCCAGTTCCTGACCCATCGCAAGCTGCTGTTGAAGCTCTTCCAACGCGACCGACAGCTTGACAGGATCCACCTCATTTTTGGAATTCGATTCTGAAGTCGCCAGCTCATTTGGCTCCGCCAGTTCCGTGTCAACCAACAGATCACTCAATTGACTCAGAATCAATCCTGCATCGTTGCGAAGTTGAGTCACTTCGTCCAAGCGATCGGTCAATTGATCGTCGATCAGCTCGAATCGATCCAAAAACGGGTCTTCAATGACCACGTCCAAGTCCGGAGGCAGGCCCAACAGTTGCTTGAATTGGTCCAGAGAATTCAAATACTGATTCCGCGCCGTCAGCAAACTTTGCTGCTGACCATAAACCGTAGATTCAAACTGCTTCACTTGGATCGCGTTGATTCGTTCGCGCAGGAAGAGTTCACGAAACTGATCCAAGACACCTTCCAACTGTGTCACGATAAACGATTGATTGCGAATCAACTGCTGTTGCTGCTGCAAACCAATGAAACCGCCCACGTTGCTAGGCGTCGCTGCGGGCGCGTTCAGGAAGTCTCCAAAACGAGTCAGTCGATTGTTCGAATCGCGACCGATAGCAACCTGCAAATACAGCCCTCGACGGAACCGAGCCAACTGTCTCACGTTTGCCAGCAAGGTTCTTTCAGCCAAGGTCAACGATTCCAGAATTCGCTCGCGCCCCGCGTCACGAAGCAACGGTTGAACCAGTGAAAAGTTGATTAGCGAGTTAGCGGTTTGCGTATTGTTCCCGGAAAAATTCCAGAGAATCGTGTTCGCAATTCCGGCCGTCAACGTCGTGCCCGTAATCCCCAGTTTGCGGAAATTGATTCCCTCACCATTCGCGCCCAACTGTGTCGACAAGGTCGTTGACGATTGCCCTGTGCCGGTGCGTTGCCGCCCTTGAGTCGTCAGGAATGAATTGAATCCGGCGAATAACTGTGAGTCAAAACCAAAGCGTTCAAGACTGACATCCAATGCCGACAGGTAGAGTGTTTCACGTTGCTGCTGCAAGTCTGCGGAGTGCAGCAGCGCCAGTTGATAGGCTGAATCCAAGTTAAGTACGACTTGCCCGTTCTCATTGATCGGAAGGCTTGCCAACCAATTGTTTGTCTCGACGCTCGCTTGATCTCCGTTGGCGTGCCAGCAGGGATACCCCGGCTTGCAATCAACGCAATGCATCAACTGATGGGAAGTCGGATCATCGGGCGGAAGTGGAATGTGATCAGGACAGAATGGATCGAAAAGCCGCGAAGATGGATCCGGGTGGATGTCCCCGGTCGCGGAATTCCAGCGAGCATCACGCGACTTCTGCTGGATCAACTGCCTCGCTTCCAGATCAGCCTGATGGCGATAGTGCGACCGATGACAACCGCTGGAGATTGCGGCCAGACCTGCTGCACCGACGATCGCAATGACTCCCGCCAATCCGCCGATCTTCTTTGCCACACGCTTGGGACCGCGAGGTTTCTTACTAAAGTCGTCGTTCGCTCCGCGAAAGCAACGTGTAACGCAATTTTCGCGGAGCGAAAGGCGACACTTATTGGGCGCACGCTCCTTAGCGCAAGAGCTTTTCCTGTTGCGGGTCGAAAACAAAACAGTTCCTTTCGCCAGCAGGCGAACGCTGCCGGTAGACCAATCTGCCGAGGGCGCGGGAAACCCTACGGTCTGACCAGACTGGTCTTTCTCTGACGATCATCGGGTTGGTACCGGTTTTGACTTGAAATAATGTGCGTTTGGGGCATCGTGAACGACGACAAAAGAAACAGGTCATAACTTGAACGGTAATTCGTCGATAACTTGAAACGTGTCCCCAAACCATGCAAAAGCCGGATTTCCTGGTCTTTCAACCTCAGAAGCGAGCCTTTTAGGTTGGCCCAGTTGCGTGTGCTTGTATTATTAAGTGTTCGCCGCCGCCCACCGGCCACGCCAACTGCCTGACCCTTAAACCTTAACACCTTTTGCGCCTC
This sequence comes from uncultured Pirellulaceae bacterium, assembly GCA_937928215.1. Classification (GTDB taxonomy): domain Bacteria; phylum Planctomycetota; class Planctomycetia; order Pirellulales; family Pirellulaceae; genus Mariniblastus. The sequence goes on from CALFWL010000142.1 coordinate 6,051, forward strand.
GCACAGCCGCTAGGACGAACTGAAAACCATCGACTGCCATGGAAATCATCTCACTTGTTGTTGTCGGCCTCGTGTTCATCGCGCTGTGCGTGTTCGTGTACTTGGCTGCGAAATCTTGGCACTGGATTAATGTGCTGTTCCTGATGCTGACTTTCATCGCCGGATTGGCTGCCACCATCGGATTGGCCCAGGTCGGTTCGCTCAGATACAAACAGCAGCAAGAAGCCATCGACGCACAGGAGCGTGCCGACAAGCTGGTGGCCGAGGCCAACCAGAAAATCTCCGGGGGCTACGACTCCACCACTTACTCAAGCGATTCGTTGCGTGGCATCAGCCAACAACTCGCGCTCACGATGGCGGGTCGCGGCCGAGTGTGGTCACGGGGTGCCGTGTCGCCTGATGGTGACAACATCATTTTCAAGTTCCCAAGTGCCCGACCAAGTGCTGGCGATGACGCAGTCAAACTGAAGAACGTGGTTCTGTTCGCATTTGGAGAAGGCATCGCGCCGGTTCCCAGAGCGGAAGGCGAAGCTGAAAACGCTCCACGTCCTATCGTTCCGATCAGTTACATCGGTTCGGTCCGAGTCATCGAAGAATCGGCCAATTCCCTGACGCTGGCACCCGAATTCATTTCGAATCCCGATCAGTACGCGGAGCCGACCACGACTTGGTCGTTGTTTGAAAAGATGCCGCTGGACCGACATGAAACTGTGACGAATGCATTTCGCCACGCTCAGAACTTGGACGAGGACGCAGAGATCGAGCTTAGCAAATTGCGACTGTTTCTTCAAAACGGATTGCTGCACCCAGATCGAGTCGGGATTGATCCGAATTCTCGCGAGTACGAAGAATTACTGGATCGATATACGTTCGACGGTGTGCCGCTGGGGACGATTCAAAACTGGATTGATGCTCAATCCAATCGGATCTCGGAAAAATTTGAACCGGCTCCCGAAGAAATTTTTGTCCGCTACCGCTTCACGGCAAAGTCTAGGAAAAGCTACCAAGTTGACTCTGATGGAAATCTAGCAACCGATGGTCCCTTCACGGCAACGGGTCTGGCCATCGAACCAGCGTTGCGTATCGGCAGAGAGGTTCAGTTCGCGGCGGGCGAAGAGGTGTCGGTCGACTCGATTTCTGCGGCTGGCTATGGACGCAGCGACGGCACTCAGGTTCCTCCGTTTCCCAGCACCGAGCCCGTCGAAGAAATCGAAAGGTATTACGTCCGCGAGTTGAGAGATTTTCCCTACCTGCTGGCCAGCACGACCGAAGCATCATCTAAAATCGAAGAAGAAACCACTCGTCGCCAGAAAAGCAACGCGGTTCAGACCACCACACTTCGAGACACTCAAACTCAGATTGCCGAGCGAAGTCAATTGACCGAAGCGCTCGAGTCGGACAGCAAAAATCTTCGTGGCGACCAGCAAGTCATCACGAACGTTCTTCAATCAAAGACTGCGGATGTCGAACAGCTGAATCAGAAGATTGACAGCATCCAGAGTCAGCTGAACGCGATCAGTCGATAGTCTATTTCTCACGGCCACCCAACATCGCACGAGAGCAGGAATCGGGATTTCACTGCTAATCTTGAGCAACTTTCCGTGTTGCTCCCAGCTTGCGGTCGCCGCGCGTCGGTGAACTCTCTATGCTAATAAAGTCGGATTGTGTACCTCGGTCCGCAGATTTTTCGACAGAAGCTCGCCTAGGAAACGAAGACTCAAGCACTCGCCAAGAAATGAATGACGGATTTGAATAATAGAAACCCACGTATTTCACCGTCTAGTCGCCTTACAAATCCGTAGGTTATTATTTCGCGAGTGCTAAACGGCAAACGATTCCGAAGAACATATTTTCGCCTTCTCTGTTATCTCAGTTGTCTCTTGTTTCATTTTTTGGTTGCGGCCAAGCCACGCTGGGATTGACCCAGTTCACATGCCGGACTTTGTTCACCCAATCGATTCGCATTCGTACTATCGTATTAGAAACTCATGGGCATCGAAAATCGATCGTATTACCGAGACGACGCTGACTACAGCTATACGGGGCAGTTCAATTCGACCGCTTGGTCGATGGTGTCCATCATTATCGCGATCAACGTGGGCGTGTTCGTGTTGGACATGTTTACTCCGGTGGCAGCCGTCGACATCAACGGAGGCACGGTCTATCACTTGCTGGGAAAATGGCTAGCGTTAAGTTCCGATCGAGCTTGGTTCTTTTGGAACTGGCTGACTTACGGATTTTCTCACGCCCCGATCGATGATCCCGGCGTCGGATACTGGCACATCCTTGGAAACATGCTGACGCTATTTTTTCTGGGAAAATCGGTCGAGCAACGCATGGGGTCGCAAGAGTTCCTCAGTTTCTACCTCGTCGCGGTTGTTGTTTCGGGCCTTGGTGCAGTCGCCATTGCTTGGTTGACAGGAAATGCAGTCAGCCTGGTGGGTGCTTCTGGGGCGGTAACCGCAGTCGTCGCCGCATTCATCCTCTGGTTCCCGAATCGTACGCTGTTGATCTGGGGAATTGTGCCCATTCCCGCATGGCTGCTGGGGGTCCTGATGGTCGCGTCAAACCTCAGTTATGCGTTCAGTCCCGATAGCCATGTCAGCTGGCAGGCTCACGCCGTCGGAGCAATTTTTGGTGTCCTGTACTTGAAGAACGATTGGAAATTCGGACCGTTAGGGATCAATCGTCTGAAGGATTTGTTCAAGGATTCTCTCAAGCGCCGTCCCAAACTGAAATTGCACGACCCTGATGCGGCAGCCGGCAAGCTGCAAGCCGAAGCGGATCGAATTCTGGCGAAGATCAACCAATCCGGTGAAGGCAGCTTGACCTCTCGCGAACGCAAGACTTTGAACAAATACAGCCAGTCGCTGCGGAAGCGGCGGAGCGATTCGTAACGCCTGTTCGTTTTCTAGTGTCGCCTTTCGCTCCGAGGCTGACATTTTTTGAGTTGAGGTTTTTAAAAGGTTGTCATTGCGCTACAACCATTGTTATGAAAAAGACAGCAAAAAACTCGAGCGGTTTTGATATTCGTTTTAACAAGGCCGAACGCCA
>CALFWL010000143.1 GCA_937928215.1 uncultured Pirellulaceae bacterium
TCACGCTCAATCGGGTCGCGACCGGCTTCACGGATTAACTCACGCAACCGCTCGACCGACAAAAACTCCGGCGTCGTCGCGCCAGCATCGTGATAAATCAACTCGTGCCGAACCGTGCCATCCAGATCATCCGCCCCGTAGGACAATGCGGTTTGAGCCGTTCCGATGCCCAACATGATCCAATACGCCTTCACATGGTCGATGTTGTCCAACATCAAGCGACCGACGGCCACCGTTCGTAGGTCGTCCACCGCGGTTGGCTTCTTCAAATGAGACAAACCGGTATTGTCTGGATGAAACGCCAGCGGGATAAACGTCTGAAATCCACCCGTTTCGTCCTGTAGCTCTCGCAAGCGGATCATGTGATCGACGCGATGAAACGGTTTCTCGACATGCCCGTACAGCATCGTGCAGTTGGTTCGAATTCCCAGCTGATGAGCCGTTCGATGGATGTGAATCCAGTTGTTGCCGTCGGCTTTGTGTTCACAGATTTGATCACGGACCTCCGGGTGAAAAATTTCCGCCCCGCCACCAGGCAAACTGCCAAGCCCCGCCTCTTTCAGCTGACTCAAAATCTCTCGCTGCGGCAGCTTGGTCAGAAACTCGAACCAGTTTAGCTCGACCGCGGTCCAACCCTTCAGATGAATCTGCGGATACGCATCGTGCAAAATCTTGATCGTGTTCTTGTACCAATCAAACTTTTTCTGATGATGCAACCCTCCGACAACGTGCATCTCCGTGCAACCATTGTCGACCGCTTCTTGGCCGCGAGCCAGAATCTGTTCGTCCGACATGACGTAACTTTTGTCGCTGCGCAAGTCACTTCGGAAGGCACAGAACACACAACGGTAAACACACACGTTGGTCGTGTTCAGATGAGTGTTAATGTTGTAGTAGGCAGCGTTCCCGTTCTTTCGTTCCCGCACCAGATTCGCCAGCTGACCCAAATCGTTCAGTGGCGTCTTTGGGTCGTACATCAGGATACCGTCATCCATCGACAGGCGCTCTCCCGCTTCGACTTTCTCGCGGATGACTTTCAAGCTGGGATCAACGGTATGAAGCATGAGAATGAAATATTCAGAAAACAGTGTTTAGTGTTCAGGAAAAGCAGTCTATTTCATGGTCGGTTCGGAGCCAACATCCACCTTGGAAGAACCGCCATTGACCGCGTCAAATAACCAACAAGTCCAATGTCGTAACAACGAACAGGCCGATGCTGACGATCGAATTCACATTGAAAAACGCAATGTTGACTCGCTGCAAATCGTCCGCTTTCACCAACGAGTGCTCGTAAACCAATAAAACCGTGACGCCAGCAACTGCCAACCAATACGGCCAGCTCAAACCCAAACTTTGACCGCTTCCCGCCATCGGCAACGCCATCAGCGACCCGACCATGACGGCGTGACATATTGCCGCAAGCCGCAAAGCACCGGCGATTCCCAGTCGAACCGGGATGCTGTTCAAATTTTCAGCTGCATCGAAGTCGTGATCCTGACAAGCATAAATGATGTCAAACCCGGCCACCCAGAACAGCACCGCCGAGCCCAAGATCACCGCCGGCAGGACATCTACCGGCTGCTCGATCACGATCAAACCACGGACCGCCAGCCACGCACAAACCGGAGCCAACGCCAGTGCAAGGCCCAACCAAAAGTGAGCTAGGGAAGTGAACCGTTTGGTGTAGCTATAGGCAAACAACACGGCCAACACAGGAACTGAAATCGCCAACGGCAACCAGTTCGGCAGAAAAAACAACATTCCACCAAAATAGACCAGTGTCGACACAATCGTGAATGCCACGACTGAGCCCACCGACAATTGCCCGGATGGCAAATGCCGATTCGTCGTTCGAGGATTCTCCGCATCGATCACTCGATCGGCCAACCGATTGAACGCCATCGCCGCGCTACGCGCACCGACCATGCAGACAATGATTCCGACTAGGTGAAGCCATTGAAACTTCAGTTCGTGGTCACCGTCGACGGGAGCCACCCACGCCATCACCGCCGCCAACAACGCGAAGGGCAGGGCGAAAATTGTATGGCTGAAGCGAATCATCTCCAGCAGTTTTGTAAGTTTGGAAAACAAGGTGTGCTTTCTTGCGGCCGCCGAAATCGTTTTTTCATCACAGAAACGTAGCCAACATAGTCCGGCAATGACTACTTTGGGTCGCCCCAGCGTTGGATCAATTGGTGCTCTACGTCCAGATGATCTAGAATCCTGGCCACCACAAAATCGACCAACTTTCCCACGTCTGAAACACCATGATAAAAACCGGGCGAAGCAGGCAAAATCGTGGCTCCCGCCGCACAGGCTGTCCGCATGTTGTCGATCTGAATCAACGAAAGTGGCGCTTCACGCGGGACTAAAATCAGCGGTCGTCGCTCTTTCAAATGCACGTCGGCAGCTCGTTGGACAAGATTCTGACTGGCCGCATGGGCGATACCACTCATCGTGCTGCCCGAGCAAGGACAGACGATCATGGCCCGCGTTTTGAAGGCTCCACTGGCAATCGGTGTCATGAAATCCTTGTAGTGATGGTAGGCGACCGTTCGATCTCCAGCGTATTCCGGCAGAATCTGCTGTAGCGAAAAACGATCTTTATCAAGATCAATCTGCAGGCCCAATTCGTGCTGCATCACTAACCGGCCCGAGTCGCTGATCGTCAGGTGAAGCTCGACGTCGGTGCCAAGTAATACCTCCAGCAGACGTTGTCCGTAAACAACTCCACTTGCGCCGGTAATCGCGACGACGATAGGGTGCTTGATCATGCTACTTGACTCCAATGTAAAGCGTCGCGATACCACCGGTCAGTGGATAAAACTTCGCAGACGACAGGCCTGCCGCGACCATTTTGTCGACTAACGCTTCGTAGCAGGGAAATTCGCCGACGCTCTCGGGCAAGTAGTCATACGCACTCGAATCATTCCTAGCCAGAAACTGCCCGATCTTCGGCAAAACATTCTTGAAATACCAACCGTACATGCCTTTAATCGGTTGATATCGAGGCACACTGAATTCGAGAATCGCGACCTGCCCACCCGGACGGCAAACCCGAGTCAATTCGCGAAGCCCTAAATCGGTGTCTGCCACATTTCTCAAGCCAAATGCAGCAGACACAACTTGGAACCGATCATCTTCAAACGGTAAATTCTGAGCGTCAGCTTCGACGAACGAAACATCACGACCTAACTTGCTGACCTTCTGCCGTCCCACCTCAAGCATTTCGAAGCAAAAATCGGAACCGATCACCGGCACCTGACCGTCGGTGTATTTGTGAAACGAGAACGCCAAATCTCCCGTACCAGTACAAACGTCCAGAATGGGTTCTTTTTTATTCGGCGAGAGCTTTCGAACCGTCAGCCAACGCCAGTAGCGGTCGACGTTCATCGAAAGCAAGTGATTCATGCGATCGTATTTCGGCGCGATTTCGCCGAACATTTTTTGAACACGATCGTTTGATTTGTCGACAGTCATTTAGTGGGCCGGAAAGAGTCTGGTGGTCGCGAGCAACGGATGCCGCCCTGCATTAAGTCGACCGAATCTGCCAGAATACATTAACCCGCCCCTGACGCAAAAGGCCGCACCGTTAATGACCACCGGCCTCACCCGGACCATCGTGCCCCAAATGTCTTCAGAAAACTCTCTTGAGTCTGCCAACATCGTGAAATCAGAATCCGTCCTCAATGTCGTCTTCCTGCCCGCGACCGTCACGCCGCAATCGCTGTCCGACGACACCGTCATCGTGGTTGATGTCCTGCGCGCCACCACCACCATCATCAGCGCCCTCGCAAACGGAGCGACCCAGGTACTTCCACAGCCGAGCGTCGATGCGGCTCGTCGCGTCTTCGCCGGAATGGATGGCACCTCGTTGCTGGGCGGTGAACGAAAGGGACGAATCGTTGACGGATTCACCAACGGCAATTCACCCGTTGAGTACTCCACGGAAGTTGCGTCAGGCAAGACGCTCATCCTAGCCACCACCAACGGAACCGTTGCCATGGAGCACTGCCGGCAGGCAAAACAAGTGTTGATCGGTGCCATGGTCAATCTGCAAGCCGTCGCAGAAGCCGTCTTGCATGAGCCTAGCATAACAATAATGTGCAGTGGAACCGATGGCGTCATCACCAGCGAAGACATCATTTTCGCTGGAGCGATGATCGATCGGATTCGCTCGATCCGAGAAGCTGCCGGGATCGAGCCCGGAAAGTTGACCGACACGGCTCAGATCGCGACCCACCACTGGCGGCAGGTTCAATTCCAGATCGCGTCGGGTAAACCGCTGGCCGATTTTTTTCGCGATGCCCGAGGCGGCATCAACTTAGTACGAATTGGGCTGGATCACGATATCGTTTTCGCATCGCAGATCGATTCACTGCCCCATGTGCCGAAGCTATGCACGGAATCCTGGTCAATCAGGCTGTAGTGCCGTGAGGGTCCGGGCTCCGTCCCGACCAACACAGCGGGAGGGTCTGGGCTCCGTCCCCACCAGCGGCGGTCCCAACTTGGGAGGGCATGGGCTCCGTCCCGGCCGAGAAAAATCCCGGTCAACGCGAGCCCTAACCAAACGGAAGCTCTTGCCAAGCAAACGCAATCTTCCATTTTTGCTACCAAACAAAAACGAACTTGAAATTGGCTGCCACAATTCTTGTATTTGACTTTGGCGAGGCAACGAGTTGGATGAAGTCTCATCCATCCGCGATGCCGGGGCGGAGCCCGGCCCTCCCGAACGAAACTTTGTTCATCCGCGATGCCGGAGTAGACCGAGGTCATCCCGAACGAAGTCCATCCGATCACGGCCACGACAGGTCGAGCCCGGCCATTCTTGCCGGGGCATCCCATGACTCCGTTACAGATACTTTTGGTACGCCGCGACGGCCAGTTCATCGACGCGATCGTTTTCCGGGTGACCGCTGTGACCTGCCACACGAGTATATTTTACTCGGTGTCGTTGCAGGACTTCATCCAGCCGCTTCCACAGCTCTTCGTTCTTAACCGGAGCAAGCTTGCCTTTTTCTTTGCGTTTCCAACCGTTGGCTTTCCATTTCGGCATCCACTCGGTCATGCCTTTCCCAACGTAAACACTGTCGGTAAACAGCTCGACGTGGCACGGACGCTTGAGCGTTTGCAGACCCTGAACCACGGCCTCCAGCTCCATCCGGTTGTTCGTCGTCTTCGGTGAGCCACCCGATTGTTCGATTTCTTTGTCGCTGGGAAGGTGGCGAAGGATAAACGCCCAACCTCCGGGACCAGGGTTGCCGCTGCAACCTCCGTCGGTAAACAAATGAACTTCAATCGGTTTGTCGGCGGGAGGAATCATGGCGAAAGTTTATTGTGTTGGGACGATTCAACCAAGATGGGCCGTCTGCCGCACGATTCGGATTTCGCTAAGCGCTTGGCGGCTGAGGAGTCAGTTCCGCCCGAGCAAAATCAACTCGCTGGCTTTTGGTGACCTCATCCAACGAGCGAGCGATTCCCGATGCTTTGCCGGTACGCGGCTTCGCATTCCAAGGCAACGTCACCGTGAAGGTGCTTCCTTTGCCAACTTCGCTGGAAAGCTCGATCCCACCGCCCAGCAGAATGCATAACTCTTTCACAATCGACAAACCGAGTCCTGTTCCAGAAACTTCTCGGGTGAGTGCATCGTCCCCGATCGCCGACGGTCCTTGGCGAAACTTCTCGAACACGATCTGTTGATCGCTTTCCGCGATGCCAACCCCCGTGTCAGAAACCGTCAACACCAACTGCTGATCCGCGTCACGAACGGCGTGAACATCAATACGCCCGCCTTCAGGAGTAAACTTGATCGCGTTTGAGATCAGATTGGTCAGAATTTGACGAATCTTGATCTTGTCCTGATACATGTCGGGCAGGTTTT
>CALFWL010000144.1 GCA_937928215.1 uncultured Pirellulaceae bacterium
GACGTAGATCTGGCTGAAATCTGCAAATCCGAATATCCATTCCTGCACGTTACCAAGGTTGTTGTAAATCGACAAAGACGACCACGATTGAGAAACCGGATCGTTGGTGACCGAAGGACTGAAAGGGCTGTTCCGTTTCCCAACAGCAACCGAGAAAAGAATCGCAGTCCAAGCTCCGTGTCCCATCGCCCAGACAGCAAACCAAGCGAAATTCGCGAACCGTGTTTCCTGAGTCAGCGACGAAAGCATGACGGCGATCGATGCGACCGGAATGACGAGCGTCACGGTGGCGGCCGCAATTCTAAGTGGGATGTCCCACGTGCTCCAGAACACAGAGATGTCAGGCGACATCATGATCGCAAAAAAGTAGAGTGCGATGGCTGGCACCAAGGTGACCATCGAAATGAAGGCGATTGGCACCAGCAGTTTGCCAATCATGTATTCCAGCCGTCCGATCGGCCGTGAAAAATACAGCAGAAACGCGCGAGATCGTATGTCCCGCGCGACCAACGCCGGCGCGATCGATCCAACGAGAAACAGAATCAGCATTCCTTGCGGGTAACGAAAAAACGTCATCAGCAGCCAGCTCCAGACTACGTTTCGAGTCGCAATCTCATCGCCGGATTCTAACGCCGTCGCCAGTACCTCCACGTTGGGAATCATTTTGTACTGACGCCGGACGATTTTCGCGATGTTCTTGCGACTACCACCCAATCCGATATCCGCCGTAAGTTCCTTGCCGAGAGTCGCCTCTGAAACGGCAGTTGCGACGCTCGGAGAATCCGTCTTTAACGTGTTCTCAATAAAGAAGAAGCCGACTCCCCAGTACATGACCGGTAGCCATGCCAGAAAAAGCAGTCTTGCCACCCAACGCGATCGAAGGGCCAAGCGAATTCCGGTGTAAGTGATTATTTTCCATCGAGTCAGCGGGTTTGTTCTTTGTCCGTCCCAGCTTCGATAACCAACGTCATGAACCGGCATGATGGGACTCCTTAATCGTTTGCAGAAAAATATCTTCCAACGAGTTTTTTGCTGGAGTCAACGATCGAATCACCGTGTTGGTTTCCGTGGCTGCCGCCCAGATGGAATCCGAAAGATCTGTTCGTTCACTTTCGACAAGGATTGACTGATCGGATAGCAGTTGCGGCTGCAATTCTTGTCCGACAAGATGCTCCACGATTCGACTGTGATCGCCCAAAACACGAAAAGAAACGCTGGGCGACGTGGTGCGGTTCAAGTTCGTAAGTTTATCCTGAAGAACGACTTGTCCTTTGGAAAGAATCACAACGTCGGTGCAGATCGCCTGAACGTCCGGGAGAATATGAGTCGAGATCAGTACCGACTTTCCTGCCTCGCGGTGTAACAATGCAATCCGATTGAGCAACGACTCGCGTTCCTCCGGGTCCAGTCCCGAGGTCGGCTCGTCTAGGATCAGTAGCTCTGGATCGTGAACAATGGCGGCTGCGAATTTGATTTTTTGCCTCATGCCGGTCGAATACGTTTCGATCGTGCGATAACGCTCCTGCCTCATGCCGCAAAAGTCCAGAATTTCATGGGACCTTCGAAGCGCTTCGACTTCTGGTAGTCCGGACAGGCAAGCCGAGAACTGAACGACTTCGACCCCGGACATGCCTGCAATGTAGCAGTCGTCTTCCGGCATGTAGCCAACCTTGGCCCGGATGCGCCGACCGGATCGTCCTAACCGGTGTCCCAAAACCGTGCCCGTCCCGGCGGAGTAACGGACCAAGCCCAGCAACAGCTTGATCAAAGTTGACTTGCCTGCGCCGTTGGGTCCGAGCAAGCCTGTGATGCCGGTTGGAATGTCCAGCGACACTCCCGCCAACGCCTGTTTGGAACGGTATTGCTTGACGATATTTTGCAGAGAGATCAGCGGCTTCATGCGGTCGGCGGATGCAGTTGAAAAGATCGTCAGTTGAAATGGATGTCAGCCGCGTCAGATGGAAGACGAGTTGAAACTTGCCACTCGCCCTACCAGCCCATGACCATGTTCGATTCGATCGCCTTGCGAGCCTGATCAAGATCGTTGCCGGTTTCCTGCATGTAGAGTCGAATCGCGTGAACTTTGTCGCCCGACGCTTTTGCCAGACAATCGCGAGCCGTTCCGCAAGGATCGGTGCGTTGTGTGATGCCGAGAACTCCTTTCGAGATGACCCAACTGTCACGAGGCCGTTTGCTCATGCGAACAACGTTCTCTTCGGGGTAATTTTCGGTGACAACCGACTGGGCGCTGTTCTCATCATCGGCCCAGGTGATGATGATGTGGCCTTCGGTTTCAACTTCAAACAGCGGCATGACACGGACCTCAGTCGGAGCACGGGACGAGCGAACCCATGCATTCTGACACTTATGTCCGGCCCTTTCAATCAGGTTGAGGGTCGCACTGAACAATGGTTCGCCAGTGGCCGCTGGCAAATTACAGCCGGTTGTTTCCTTGCCGGATTCCCCTCACCGGTTTACACGCATTGGCCGGCAAGAGAATCGTTGCGGATACTTATTGATTGAACTTGGTTCTGCCCAAGTCCGTCCCAGTGCCTGTAAACGACTCGCTGCGATACGAGACATCTGCGCTCTTCAGCCGTCAGATGCCCAACTTTAGAGGCAATTTACCGCAGTGGATGAACGGTCCCGGGAGCGTAATTGCTGGTTCCCTGCAAGACTGCGTCGGGAATGTTGACTTCCGAAACGTGCTGTTGAGCAGGCTCGACCGGCGTGCTGGCGGTGATGACCAGATTTGAGTCACCGTGTTGCTGGAAGCTTGCCTGGGATGCCCGTGTCGATTCTGTGTGAGCCGGAGTGGCACTGGCGGAATAGCCGGACGGTGCTCCATAGCTGCTGTACGGCGTACTTGGGTAACCGGATCCCGGATGAGCCGTCGGCTGACGTTGATCCATCGGAGCATTGGCAGCAGGATGACTTGGATATTCCGTTCCTTGATTGGCGACTGGGCTGAAGTTTCGTCGCAATACATTCTGCGGCGCCGATGAAACTACGTTGTTCGTGCTGCTGGCAGTTCGCAACGGAGTCGTCGACGGATACATCTGCGGGTAGCTTGGGGCTGTTCGAGCAGACGAGTTCGTTGGAGGAAGCGCTGATTGAGCCTGAGACGGACGGGCCGTCAGGTTTGCGACAAACTCGTTTGCTACCGGCGGACTTTGGAAGTTTGGCATCGAGGCAGACGGTTGCGTTGCGGCTGGAGCCTGTGTGGCTGCCAATTGTTGCTGTTGCATCAGCTTTTGTTGTTCAGATCGCAGCTTGGCAAGTTCAGCTTTCAGTTCAGCTACTTCTGACGATACCTGTGCGTTGGCAGTCGCTGCCGGAGCCACCGGGCTCGCCTTGGCAAAGTTGTTGTTGGCCGACAACCCGGTCGCAGGCTTCGGCGGAGCGATTCCGCCGAAGGCGTTGGAAGCCGTCTTGCTCGCGGCACTTGCGATCTGGGATGGAACGGCCTCCGCTTTTTCGGCGGCTTGCTTGAGCCGCTGCTCGAACATGCTCAGCTGACCCTTGGTCGAACTACCGATCTGGTCCGAGGCTTTGTCTACGGCGTTGTCCGCCGCAGCAGCAAGCTTGCCTTTGGCGTTGTAGAGCGATCGGTTGACTGCCATCAAAGAGTCGTCCACGTTCGTTTTTGCAGACTTGATTGAATTCGGAAGTTTGAATTCGTTTTCAGCCGACTTCAGATCGGCCACTTTGCCACCGATTGATTTTTCGATGGCTTGGGAAGAACTTGCCAGAGCGGCCTGGAAGTCGCGTTGAGCCTTCGTGATGTTCGAATCGACGACATCAGATTTTGGCGAACCACCGCGAGAGTATCCGGGATCGAAATCAAGCTTGCTCTTGTCAGCAATCTTGTCGACTGCGGATTTGGCTGCCAGTTTGTAGGGTTGGCGGATCGGTGCGGTCGATTGTTCTATCGCGTCTGCGGTCTGACTACGGAGTGAATCGACTCCCTGAATCGCTGAATCTTTGCTCGAGGCAAGAGCTTGCTTGATGGGCGAAGGGTCAAAGCTGAGCGACGGTGGCTTGGGGAGCTTTCCCTTCTTCGGCATCAGATTTTCGCTCTTCCAAAATGCCAACTTCGAAACGTCCGGCTTTTCAAGCTTTGGTATCGACGGCATGGCCAGCTTCGGTAGCGATGGTTTGGGCAGCGTGAACGGCATCGACTTACAGCCAGTAGTCCCAAGAATCGCAACGGCGATCAAGCCTGCGGTCGCTGATCGGGCCAAGCGTGGGCGGAACGACTTCGAAACAGAAGCCTCTCTCGGGTCGGTTGAGCGGTTTGGCGTTGGACTGGGTCGCATGACGTCTTGCCTGTTACATTTTTGATTGCAGGGAAAAACGAAGCACGGTGCTTCTACCGTTTCAGCGATTCTGAAACGGACAACTCACGCGTGAACGGTGCAATGACTCGATCACCACGTAGCACTCGTGGAATCGGACCCTGAGAACCCGTTTCTTGCAAAAAAACGTCAATTCCGGCAGGCCTTGTCAGGCTTGCCCAGAGTCGCGCGAATCGCGGTGATCGTAGAAGCGGGTGACATGGCCGTCAACGTTGACTGGCTGCTAGCAAATCTCCCGGCGGCAGAAACTGTTGGTGCAGCGTGAAATCAGGGTGTCTACCGATGAGCCACATCATCGATTCATCAGCTGGATCACCCGCAATCCGCTATTCCGCCGACCGCAGTGATGTCACATATTCTGGTGGCTGTTCGTTGAAAACCCATCAGCATGGCGGGGCTCATACGCCATTCATCGTGATTCCGGACCGAGAAGGAAGCCACGAATCGCACCAATCGACACGAATAAATCATGCCGCAACGATTCGTGCCATTCGCGTGATTCGTGGCCGAGGTGGTGACGAAAATTCAGAAGCCACCGACGCCGTGTCCTGATTGCAAGGTCGGCAAGCTGCATGTGACGATGATCACCGATGGGGCGGGCCGCGTCAGCTACCGACGGCCGCTGCCTCAGCACAGTGTTGCGTATCTTGATTCCGGTTGAAGTTCATCCGAGACAACAACCTAAAAGCAACCAAATCTTTGAAGCGTTCAGCAGCAGAGAGCCTTCACGCCGCGCCGTTGCTGGATCGAGAGTCAAAAATCTGAAGGTTGAGAGCAAAAAAGACGTCCAAATGGCAGTGGGGGGCTTCTTGAACAAAGCGTTTGAACTTCGGCGGGATCAAACGGCGTTCCAGCGGGCAACTTCAAGCAACATCTTCACCTCGTTCAGACTCCAAAAAGTGCTCCCGCGAAGTCAAACGCTCAATTGTTATGTCGCGACCCGCAGTTTCGCGTTCCATTAGTTAACGGGTTGAAGTGTAAGCACCGACTGTGACCTGCGTTTCCGCAAATGGCAATTGTCCACTAGACTTAGGCCTGAATCAAGGCAGCATGATCGAGCACGACGGTCAGCCGTCAATCATCCGTGTAGATCAGTGCAAGCCATGGCCAAATTAACCGTCAACGCGACGGCAGTTCGGAGGATTGGGAAATCAGAATTCACGCCGAATGTACGG
>CALFWL010000145.1 GCA_937928215.1 uncultured Pirellulaceae bacterium
AGATCAAAGTAGCTCAGGCTGGTCCCCACGATCGGAAATGATGCAGCGTGAAATGCCGAGTACACGGGAACAGGTTCGGCGAGCCCCGTTTCGCGAACTTTTCTAACCTCGCCGAAAGGCAAGGTCTGACCGACAGGTCGATCGAAGTACAGGCCGTGCAGAACCAGATCCAGTGAGCTGCCTTTGGCTCCGATCATGGCGGGAGTTGCGTCAGCGCGGTGGACGAGCGATTGCTCGAAGCGAGACAGCAGAATTCGAATACTGATCGGCAGAATCGCGGTCAAAAAAACACAGGCGATCAAGATCAGCGTTTTCGTTTTGTGATAACAGACGTAACGCCATGCGAGGAACAGGATGCCGCTCATGTTGCCTCCGCAGTTGGCGTGGCATTGTTTTCGTCGACTTGAAGGAACGTTTCGAAGTCGATCACTCGATCAAACTGGTTCAGTAGTGACTGGTCATGAGTCACCACAATTAACGTCTGGTTCCTTGAACCTGTTTCAGAAAACAGCAGATCCATGATGGTGCGTTTGTTTGCCGGGTCTAGGTTCCCGGTCGGTTCATCAGCCAGAATCAATTCCGGCCTGGTGATCAAAGCGCGGCAAATGGCAACGCGCTGCTGTTCGCCACGCGAAAGCTGGTTTGGGTAGCGATTCGCAAAGGAACTGAGCCCAACCGAGTCCAACAGTTCCGTCGGAGATTCTTGGGGCACGTTGTCGCCCAGCGAGCGATTGATTCTGAACGGAAGTCGGATATTCTCGAGAACGGTCAAGTATTCCAGTAGCTCGAACTGCTGAAAGACTAGACCTATCTTTGACGCTCGAAAGTCGCGTCGCTGGCGATCGCTCAGGGAAGCCAACTCCGTCCCGGCGACATGAATTTCACCATGGTCCGGCTGCAGAATCCCCGCCAGCAAGTTCAGCAGCGTCGTTTTTCCTGATCCGCTGGGGCCAACGATCGCCAGTTTTTCGCCGGTTTCGACTAACAACTCGTCGACCGCTAATTGAAAAGACGTTTCGGGATAGCCGAACGAAATGTTTCGAGCATGGATCATTTGTCCTTTATAGCTCATCCAGCCAGCGCGTCATGTTGGGCAAGAATGTCGGTTGAAAGTTGTTCCGGTACGGTTTCAGTCTCACGTCACTCGTTATCGAGCCTGTTTTCGCAATTTCCGCCGGAAGACATCATAAAAGGCTCAGACCGGGAGGTGTAAATGGCCGATCTGCCTGATTCGACCGGCTACGCGGGTGGAGCCAAATCATGAAAAACCGTTCGTTGGGCTGGTCAGCGGAAGCCGTGTGACTATGCTATCGGACCCGCTTTTTGAACTAGCCTGACGCAGAATGCTTTAGGCAAAGGTGGCGGGTTACGGCCACGCGTTAAAGATTGAATCAACAAGAGCTGAAAACTTGCTCAAATTCTTGTTTTTACAATTGACGGTCGGTGTGAAACTCCTTAAATTCTTGGGCTTCCCCGGAATTGCTGGGAAAAACTAAGTCTTCTTCAGCTTCGGCGTCTCTGGGCATTGCTAATCGGCAGTGTGTTAGATGGCCACAGCCTGTGGCGCATCTCTTCGGATAGAGGTTTTGTGTCGCGGTCTAGCGTCGCTGGTTGAGGTGGAATGTTGGCATTGTTTGGAGATTAATGCGTGGCTGGCTCAGTTCATGAAGTAATTCGCATCCGTATGGAGGCGTACGACCACTCGGTCCTTGACCAGAGTGCTCAGGAGATCGTGGATACGGCCAAGCGTACTCACAGCGAGGTGCATGGTCCAATTCCGCTGCCGACTCGAATTGAGCGGTACACGGTTTTGTCCGGCCCGTTTGTCAACAAAAAAGCGCGGCAGCAGTTCGAGATTCGGACTCACAAGCGTCTGATCGATATCGTTCAGGCGACCGCAAAAACGATCGAGGCTCTCAACAAGCTCAGCTTGCCTGCGGGTGTCGAAATCAAGATCAAGGCGTCGACCAAGTGATTTGAGTTGCCGAATGGCAATTTCGGATCAGCGAAGGTCGGCTGCATTAAACAAATTCAAGTACTCCCGATCAAAATTATGAACGGAAGTCGCGTGGACAAGCTTGCCGCAATTGCTGGCTAGTCTTCCTCGACGGCGTACCACTGAACAACAAGGCGAATAACGATGGTAAAAGGCATACTTGGCCGCAAGGTCGGGATGACGCAGGTGTTCGACCCCGAAACGGGTGTCGCGACTCCCGTCACGGTGGTGGAGGCAGGGCCTTGCAAGGTTTTGCAGCTGCGTACCGTTGAGAAGGATGGTTATTCGGCCGTTCAGTTGGGCTTCCAAGATAAGAAGCGTCCGTCGAAAGAGCGACGCTCTCGTTCCAGTCAGGCTGCTCGCTCGGAGCGTGGTCATGTCGCGGATATCAAGTCAAAGCGATCGCAATCGCTGGCTGCTGCCGGTGTCGAAGTTGCGACCAAGGCCAATTGTGAGCCTCAGCGTTTTATCCGCGAGTTACGGGGCGATGCTGGCGAGTGCGAGGTCGGCTCCGATGTGACCGTTGGCGTGCTTGAGGAAGTCAAGAAGGTTGATGTTTCCGGCATCAGCAAGGGTCGCGGATTCTCTGGTGTGATGAAGCGTCACAATTTCAGCGGTCAGCGAGCGACTCACGGTGTCAAGAAGTGTCATCGTCATGCTGGTGGTACCGGAATGAGTGCATCGCCAAGTCGCACCTTCAAGGGTAAGCGGATGGCGGGTCAGTACGGAAACGGAAAA
Source organism: uncultured Pirellulaceae bacterium (assembly GCA_937928215.1). Lineage (GTDB taxonomy): Bacteria > Planctomycetota > Planctomycetia > Pirellulales > Pirellulaceae > Mariniblastus. The sequence goes on from CALFWL010000145.1 coordinate 2,735, forward strand.
GTGACGGTGCGTAATCTGTCGCTGCATCGAATTGACAGCGAGAATAACTTGCTGCTGATTGAGGGTGCTGTGCCGGGGCCGAATGGCGGGTTGTTGGTTATTCGCGAAACGAACAAGAAGTAGGAATCACGAATTATGGCCACATTGCCAGTCTATGACAGCTCGGGTGCCGAGGTCGGTAAGTATGAGATCGACCCATCGGTGTTCAGTGAAACAATTAACAAGCAGTTGCTGCACGATGTTGTGGTGATGTACCAGGCGAGTGCTCGCCAAGGTTCACACAAGACCAAGAGTCGTGCAGAAGTCGCGGGTTCGCGGAAAAAGATGTATCGCCAGAAGGGGACGGGCAATGCTCGTGCTGGGCATCGCACATCGAACATTCGGCGTGGCGGTGGTCATGCGTTTGCTCTGCGGAATCGCGATTACTCGTATCGATTGCCTCGCAAGGCGGTTCGTTTGGCGACTCGGATGGCGATCGCTGGAAAAATTCAGGACGATCGAGTGATGGTCGTTGATCGGCTGTCGCTTGATGCCCCCAAGACAAGCGTGATTGCGAAAATGCTTAAGGGTATGGGTGTTGATGGCGCGAGCACTTTGATTGCAACGGCCGATCACTCGCCAGAGATTTACAAGAGTGCTCGGAACATCAGCGGCGTTTCGGTGTTGCCGGTGAGCGACTTGAATGCATTGGCGGTTCTCAAGCCGAAGCGAATGATTGTGACTCGTGAAGCAATGGATCGATTGAAAGAAAATGCTGCGAAGCCTCAGGGTTCATCGCAGGAACCGGCGGCTTCTTGATCGCTTCGGTGAGTTGAGTGTTGGTTGAATTGAAATAGTGAATCGCAGATAGCGGAGTTCGAGATGGCTCGGGTCGTGACAAAGAAAAATCGAAAGCCGGCATTGCCGCCAAAGTTGGTGCTTGAGCCTCATCAGGTCATCATCAAGCCTTTGGTGACAGAAAAAGGCATGTTTCAGGCGGATGAGCTGAATCAGTACACGTTCAGGGTCAACCCGCTGGCGACAAAGACAGATATCAAGAAGGCGGTCGAGCAGTTGTTCGAGGTGAAAGTGGTGGGTGTTTCGACGCAGACTCGTAAGGGTAAGCCTCGCCGTTACCGCTTTACTGCCGGTCGCACGAAGGATTGGAAAAAGGCGATTGTTCGTTTGGGTGAAGACCACAAAATCGACTTCTTTTAGTCAAATGTAATGGGCCGGGTTGACCCCGAGGCAGCGAGGCTGGTTGTAGCGAAAGACGCTCAGTCGACAAAAGTAAAACAGGTATAGTTTCATGGGAATTCGAAAGTACAAACCGACCTCAGCCGGTCGGCGCGATGCCAGTGTCAGTGACTTCAAGGATCTGACCAAAGGCTACAAGGTCGAAAAGAGCTTGTTGCGTCCGATGGTGCGTGGTTCGGGGCGGAACAACCAGGGCAAGATCACGTGTCGCCATCGCGGTGGTGGACACAAGCGCCGCTATCGAGTCATCGATTTCAAGCGTAACAAAGATGGCGTCAAAGCCGTGGTGGATTCGGTTCAATACGATCCCAACCGCAGTGCTCGTATTGCTCTGTTGAAATACATCGATGGCGAGAAGCGATACATTATCGCTCCTGACGGCCTGAAGGCTGGCGATGTTCTGATGAGCGGCGAAGACGCGACACCGACTGTCGGTAACTGCTTGCCGTTGAAAAACATTCCTCTGGCGACCGTGATTCACAACATTGAGATGCGGCCCGGTCAGGGAGCCATTCTTTGTCGCAGTGCTGGCGTCAACGCGGTCTTGATGGCTCGCGAGGCCAAATGGGCTCAAATTTCTCTTCCTAGCGGAGAGATCCGTCGCGTTCCGTCGACTTGTCGAGCGACGGTTGGAAAAGTAGGAAATTCAGAACATAGCTCAATCCGTTTGGGCAAAGCTGGTCGTTCTCGTTGGTTGGGCCGTCGGCCTCACGTTCGTGGAACAGCCATGAACCCGATCGATCACCCGCACGGTGGTGGTGAGGGTCGTACCAAGGGTGGTCGTCATCCGGTCAGTCCGTCCGGCGTTCCAGCCAAGGGTGGTCGCACCCGAAAGTTGGCCAAGGCATCGAATGCTGCGATTGTTCGTCGCCGTAAGTCGAGACGTTACGGTCAGTTGAAGGTCAAATAAGGAATCACTTAGATGAGTAGATCACAGAAAAAGGGACCGTTCGTTGACGAGAAGCTGTTCCGCAAAGTTGAAAAAGCGGAAGCGGCCGGTAGTCGCGAGCCCATTAAGACTTGGGCACGAGCGTGTACGGTTGTGCCAGAGTTCATTGGATACACATTCATGATCCACAATGGTCGACAGCACATGAAGGTGTTGGTGACCGAAGACATGGTTGGCCACAAGTTGGGCGAGTTTGCTCCGTCGCGGACGTTCAAGGGTCACGGTGGCGGTAAGAAGCGATAGTTTTTCGCAAGCACAAATCAATTTCTGTTCAGGCAATTCAGCGTTCGACAGAGTAATCAGTTATGGCATTTCAATCAAAACATCGATACGCCCGCATCAGTGCAAGCAAGGTTCGTCCGCTGGCAAACATGGTGCGCGGCAAGTTCGTCGACGAAGCGTTAGATATTCTGCGGTATCAACCTCACCGTGGGGCCCGGATGTTGGAGAAGGTGATTCGCACCGCATTGGCCAATGCACAGGATCCTGATCAGAATCCTGGCCGAATCGTTAACGAGCATAACTTGTTCATTTCAGAAGCCTGCATTGACGGCGGGCCGATGTTCAAGCGAGTTCGACCGCGTGCCCGGGGTATGGCGTTCATGATCAAGAAGCGAATGTCTCACATCCGTGTGAGTCTGGAAGAAGTTTGAAGTCCGGGCTGGCATAGGCGCTGGCAGTCGAATTAAAGCACGAAAACAAACAAAACAAACAACAACCGCTCAGGCGAGTTAACCATGGGACAAAAAGTAAATCCGATCGCGTTCCGGACGGGCATTAACGAAGACTGGAAAAGTCGTTGGTATGCTCCGAAATCGGAATTCGCGACGTTGTTGGTCGAAGACCAAAAGATTCGCGCTTTCGTGAACAAGCATCCGACGCAGAATTACAAGGCTGCTGGAATCGATCGAGTGGAAATCGAGAGAACACGCGATGAAGTGAAGGTCACCTTGTTTGTGGCTCGTCCCGGTTTGATTATTGGAAAGAAGGGTCAGGAAGTTGAGCGTCTTCAGAACGAGATGCAAAATTTGATCGGTCGACGAATCAATTTGAAGGTGGAAGAGGTTGCTCGACCTGACCTTCAGGCGCAGTTGGTCGCGGTGAAAATCTCTGAGCAGTTGTCGCGACGCGCGAGTTTCCGCCGGACGATGAAGCGGGCAGCAGAAGAATCAATGAGCGCCGGAGCCAAGGGGATCAAGATCCAGTTGGCCGGGCGATTGGGTGGAGCTGAAATGGCTCGCCGTGAAAAGCAGATCAGTGGCTCAATTCCGTTGAGCACGATCCGTGCGAAGATCAGCTACGGTTTTACCGAAGCGTTGACTCCGCAGGGTCACATTGGAATACAAGTTTGGATTAACCAGGGTAATTACGGAGACGAGACCAATGGCGCAGATGCCGAAAAGGGTCAAGCATCGAAAGGTCCAAAGAGGGCATATAAAAGGTAATGCCTCTCGGGGCAACAAGGTCGTCTTCGGCGACTTTGGCCTGCAGTCGCTGGATACTGGTTGGTTGAAAGCGCAGACTATCGAAGCGGGACGTATCGCTGCTCAGCAGTATATTCGAGGCGAAGGAAAACTTTACATCCGCGTGTTCCCACATCGGTCGATCACATCGACTCCGTTGGAAACTCGTATGGGTAAAGGTAAGGGCGAACCAGAGTACTGGGTTGCCACGATTCGCCCCGGAACGATTTTGTACGAATTGTCGGGTGTCACCGAGCAGCAAGCGAAAATCTGTTTCGCTCGTTTGGCGCACAAGATGCCGTTCAAGGTGCGGATGGTCAAGCGACGCTTGATGTAACGACCGGATGGCGAAAGCCATCTCAAGTAAGCGATTTGAAACACAAGATTACTCAATTTGATAACGCACTTTGCTGCGATTCGGATTAAGAACCATGGCGACGATTAAAGAACTTCGAGAGATGAGCGACGAGCAGATGGTGGCCGTCTTGAATGAGGCGTGTCAAACTCTGTTCCGTCTGCGGGTGCAGGCTCAGACGGAGCGTTTGGACGTTCCGTCAGAGCTTCGTCGGCAGCGGCGTTTGATTGCTCAGATCAAAACGCTTCAAACCGAGCGTGAAAAGAAAGCGGCTGCTGCGACAGCGTGAGCCGATCGCCAGAAAAGACAAACAGAATCATAAAAGAGTGAGAGACTGCAATGCCTAAACGACTTCTGACAGGACGTGTCAAAAGCGACAAGATGTCCAAAACGCGAGTCGTTCAGATTCCCCGTCTGGTTCGCCACGCAAAGTACGGAAAGATCTTTCGGGATCGAACGACGTGTTATGTGCACGACGAGGAAAACGAATCGCAAGAAGGCGATATTGTGCAGATTATTGAGTCAAAGCCACTGTCCAAAAAGAAGCGTTGGACGCTGGTCAAAGTGATCGAAAAGAGTACTGAAGTTGACCTTGCCGCAGTGCGAGCCGCTCGCAAGCAGCAAGAGCAGTTGTCGTCCGAGGTCGAAAGCGAAGCGACAACCGAAGGTTAAGTTAAGATTTAGTCTCGAAAATTAAAACAAGCGGGCTTGCTTCGTCGGATGACGAATGGCGAGCAGACAGAAATAGATAATTGGTTGATCCGTCATGATTCAAGCAGAAACAAGATTGCAGGTTGCCGACAACACCGGCGCACGTGAAATCATGTGCATCAAAGTGCTCGGTGGCTCACGCCGTCGATACGCAGGCGTTGGAGACGTGATTGTTTGTAGCGTCAAAAGCGTTATTCCGGGCAGCGACATCAAGAAAAAATCGGTGGTCCGCGCCGTCGTCGTTCGTGCCCGTAAGGGAACTCGTCGCGACGACGGAAGCTACATCAAGTTTGATGACAATGCGGCGGTGATTATCGATAACGATCGGAACCCACGCGGAACCCGTATTTTCGGTGCGGTTGCTCGCGAGTTACGTGACAAGAATTACATGAAAATCGTCAGTTTGGCGAACGAAGTGATCTAGTCCAAATTAATTTTCGACTGGGACACGCACGCGTCAAACTAAACGATTCGGACAATCTGGACAGTGAAACAAGGTTGCTGGAATCATCAGCGACTCGAACTGACAAAGTGATATTATGGCTGCTCGACTTCGAGATAAATACAGTAAAGAGATTCTGCCGCAGTTGGCAGATTTATGTGGGCGTAAGAACGTCATGTCGTTACCACGTCTGAAGAAGATCGTGATCAACATGGGCGTTGGATCGGCTACTCAGGAAAAGAAGGATTTGCAGGATGCGAACGAGGCGTTAGGCCTGATCGCCGGTCAAAAGCCGGTTCTGACCAAGGCTCGTAAGTCGATCGCGAACTTCCGATTGCGTGAAGGTCAGGCGATCGGCTGCAAGGTGACGCTGCGAGGCGATCAGATGTACGAATTCATGGATCGATTATGTTCGTTGGTTCTGCCGCGAGTCCGTGACTTTCGCGGCGTCAGTGCCAAGGCCTTTGATGGTCGCGGCAACTACAGTTTAGGGCTGACCGAGTACGGTGTGTTCCCGGAACTGAACGCGGACAAATTCACTCGGACCCAAGGCATGAACATCGTGTTTGTGACTTCGACCGACGACGACCACGAAGGACGCGAACTGTTACGAATGTTCGGGATGCCCTTCAAAGATAAAAAAGACGCTGCTTGACTTGAAAGTCAGGTTGAGTCTCGGCGCTGATTGAAGCGAACGATTAACTGGAAACAAGAAACTGGAACAGGCTTTCTGCTGTGGCAAGAAAATCAAAAATCGCCAAGGCGAATCGTGAACCGAAGTATCCGGTTCGCCAAGAACGACGGTGCAAATTGTGCGGTCGACCGCGTGGGGTGTATCGTAAATTCGGAATTTGTCGGATCTGCTTCCGTAACCTTGCTGATCGTGGGATGATTCCCGGCGTTCGCAAGGCCAGTTGGTAAGGCAAAAAAAGAGGAAACAAGCGACTATGATGACCGACCCGATTGCCGACATGCTTACTCGAATCCGCAACGCGGTAAGTGTTGAACGGCCCAACGTGGAAATGCCAATCTCCAAGGTAAAAACTGGCGTAGCCGACGTGCTGAAGCGCGAGGGATACATCTGGGATTGGAAAAGTGAAGAAGCTCAGCCCGTCGGGCAGCTACACATCGATTTGAAGTACGGCCCCAGCGGTGAAAACGTGATTCGTCACGTCAAACGAGTCAGCAAGCCGGGCTGCCGAGTGTATTCAAGTGCCAAGGATTTGCGTCCGGTGCTTAATGGTCTCGGGATTTCGATCCTCAGCACCAGCAAGGGTGTGATGAGTGATCGAGAAGCGCGGCAGCAAAAAGTTGGCGGCGAAGTTTTGTGCGAAATTTGGTAAGTCACGTTTGAGGTTGCTCTCGCCCAACGTGGGCGATGAAGCTTTCGCGTGATTGTTAGAGATATTTGGAACAAGTCATGTCACGAATTGGCAACAAACCGGTCCCGATCGTCGACGGCGTAAAAGTCGCCGTGGCTAACGGCAGCGTCAACATTGAAGGCCCCAAAGGAAAGCTCAGCTTTGAGTATCGTCCTGAGGTCGCGGTCGAGGTGGACGCGGATGGGAAGACGGTCAACGTCAGCCGTCACAAGAACGATCGCAACAGCCGAGCGTTCCACGGTTTGACGCGTGCGTTGGTCAACAACATGATCATTGGCGTTAAAGACGGTTACGAACAGAAACTTGAACTACAGGGCGTCGGCTATGTCTGTAGCATGAAGGGGAAAACTCTTTCACTGCGAGTCGGGTTGGCGAACGAACTGACCAAAGACGTTCCTGACGGATTGGAAGTAACCTGTCCCGACCAGACTCATATCGATGTCAAGGGTTGTGACAAGCAGAAAGTCGGTCAGTTCGCCGCCGAAGTCAGGGCGTTACGAAAGCCAGAGCCTTACAAAGGCAAAGGAATTCGTTACGTGGGCGAACAGGTTAAAATCAAACCGGGTAAATCGGCCAAGCAGTAAGTCGCATGACGGGCAGGACGATCGTCCAGTGAGCCACCACTCGTCGCTCACACAGATGTTGGATACGAAAACAGAGATCAGCCTCGCGGCGTGAAGAAGTTGTCGCGACAAGCGTGCAAGGGCAATAAAGCACGATCAATAAAACAAATTGCCGACAGGTAACAGCGACCGAATGGAATCTTTGGTCCGACAACGAACAATAGCGAGACAGTGCGGTGAGACAACAAAAGACGACAAATAAGCAGCGTTGGCGACGAACCAACCACGTTCGCAAGAAAGTTCGTGGCGATGCAGAACGTCCGCGCTTGAGTGTCCGTCGTAGCAACAAGCATTTGTACTGCCAGTTGATTGACGACGAAGCCGGCAAGACAATCGTATCGGCCAGCACCGTAGACAAGGCATTGGCCAGCAAAATCTCGTACGGCGGCAACGTCGCTGCGGCTAGGATTGTTGGCGAAGCAATCGCTGAACGAGCCAAAGCTGCCGGTGTGAATCAGATTCGTTTCGATCGAGGCAGTTATCGATTTCACGGTCGCGTCGCGGAGCTTGCCAATGCGGCTCGCGAAGGCGGTCTGGAGTTTTAATTCGCTGATCGCTTGACGAAAGCTTTCTGGCTTAACTTATTAAATACGTAAACGACAGTTTCAAACGAAGATCGGGCGGAACAGAAAACCGCCGCTAAAACCGAGAATACCATGGCAAAATCCGGACGAAACAATTCGCGTAACAAAGAATCGCGTGAGGATTCTGGCGTCGTCGAACGCACTGTCAAAATCAAGCGTTGTTCCGCAGTGGTCAAAGGTGGTCGTCGATTCAGCTTTGCGGCCATGGTTGTCTGTGGTGACGGCAAGGGCAAAGTCGGTTGGGGCTACGGGAAAGCAAACGAAGTCGGCCCCAGTGTCGAGAAAGCCAATAAGCAAGCAATGCGAACCATGGTCGAGGTACCCATGGTCGATGGTGCGATCCCTCACCGGGTCGATGGTCGCTTCGGTGCGGCTCGCGTTGTGTTGCTACCCGCCGGTCCCGGTACCGGTATTATCGCGGGTTCTGCGGTGCGTGCGGTCTGCGAAGCCGCTGGCGTTAAGAACATTTTGACCAAAAGCTTCGGCAGCAATAACCCGGTGACGCTGGTGAAAGCCACCATCGACGCGCTGCGAAGTGTCCGAACCAAAGAAGACGTCGAACGTCTGCGAGGAGTCCAACTGTGATTATCAATGACGTCCATGAGGGCATCCAGAAATTCAAAAAGCGTAAGCGACTGGGGCGAGGCACGGGATCGGGCCTGGGAAAAACTTCCGGTCGCGGCCACAAGGGCCAGCGTTCTCGAGCAGGGCATAGCCAGCACCCGACCTTCCAAGGTGGTGCGATGCCAATGATTCGCCGTATTCCCAAGCGAGGTTTCAACAATAAGTTCGCATTGAAAATCGGTGAAGTGAACGTGGGTGACCTAGAAGCCAACTTTGACGCGGGTGCCGAGGTGACTCCGGAAACGCTCAAAGGTCGTGCTTTGGCCAACTACCGATACGACGTGCTGAAAGTGCTCGGCAACGGAGAGCTTAAGAAAAAGTTGACGGTTTCCGCTCATCGCTTCAGCAAGTCGGCTCGCGAGAAAATCGAACAGGCCGGTGGCAATTGCGTCGAATTGGCTCATGTTGCTCCAGTTGTCAAAAACAAGCAAAAATCGGCTGCCAAGTAGTTGGCAACCGTAGCTGGAGTCGCCAGATTTCAGATGTCTGACCTGAACTCGGGCAAGCCCAGCGGACACTACCGGAAGCAAACAACAGTCGGCCTCGCGCCGGCTGTTTGCGTTTGTAGACCACGAACCACTATTGCTTCATTTTGCGTTTCAATTCACAATTTCCACCTGAAAAACGCTGCCGCCCGGCAGCCCGATGATCCGACGGCAATTCATTCGTGTCTGCCGGTCGAACAGGAAAATATTGAGCCATGCTAGAGAAACTGCGAGCCAGCTTTGCCATCCCGGAACTGCGTCAAAAGATCTTGCTGACGCTGTTCTTGTTAGCCGTTTATCGAATCGGCTATCAGATCGCGCTGCCGGTCGTCGACCAGCAGTTGATGTCCGAATTCGCTCAAAACATGAGCGGAAACCTTTCGAAGTTCTTGTCAAAGGTTTCTGTCTTCAGTGGCAGCCAGTTGAACCAGGCAACGATCTTCGGGCTCGGCATCATGCCCTACATTTCGGCGTCGATTATTCTGCAATTGCTTGGGTACGCCTACGAGCCGCTCGACGCATTGCGGAAAGAAGGTGAAGCCGGCCGCAAAAAAATCACTGAGTACACTCGTTACCTGACAGTCGCGTTGTGCTTGGTCCAGAGCACGGGTTTTCTGTGGTACTACATCATGGCGCAGGACATGACCGCGTCGAGGTTTGAGAATCCGGAAACGGGTCAGTTGACCTATTTCTGGCAATTGATCTCGATCTCGATTATGACTTGCGGCAGCGTCTTCCTGATGTGGTTGGGTGAACAGATCGATGAGTACGGGATCGGCAATGGAATCAGTCTTTTGATCATGGCGGGTATCGTCGCGATGATGCCAGGTGCATTGTTCAACTTGATGAGCAACGCAGAATTCGAACTGACCGGTTTGGGTTCAGGCGGTGTCGGTCTTGAGAAAATGTTGCTGCTGGCGCTGATGTTTGTCGGGGTGGTCATCGGAGTGGTGTTTATCACTTTGGGCCAGAGGAGAATTCCGACTCAAAGTGCCAAGCATGTTCGCGGCCGGAAGGTTTACGGAGGAACTCGTCAGTACATGCCACTTCGTGTGAACCAAGCGGGCGTGATGCCGATCATCTTTGCTCAAAGTCTGCTGATGATCCCGCCGTTCGTGATGGCTTGGTTGGGATCGAAAATCAGCGGCAACTGGTTCGGACGCATGATCGAAAGCGTTGGCAATGTTTTGCAGTTGCCGACATCGATTGTTTACAACCTGATCTACATCGGATTGATTTACTTCTTCTGCTACTTCTGGACCGCGATCACGTTCAACCCGAAAGAGATTTCGGACAACATGAAAGATGCTGGAACATTCATTCCCGGCTATCGTCCCGGCCGCCGCACCGAGGATTACTTGGAGAAAGTCATTACTCGCATCACGTACGTGGGTGCCGGTTTCTTGGCCTTGATTGCGATCGTTCCCACGATCATCTCGGAAACGCTTGGCGTCGATTTCATGGTTGCCAGTTTCTACGGAGGCACCGGATTGCTGATCGCCGTCAGCGTCGCGTTCGATCTGGTGCAGAAGATCGACAGTCACTTGGTCATGCGAAACTACTCGGGCTTGCTTGAGTAGTCTGCGAATTGGCTGCTGAAGAATTCATGAACGCTCGGAGCACTTGTTCCGAGCGTTTTTTCGCGGTCTAGCCGGCCAACGCAGGTTGTTTGCGTTGCTTGGCCTTCTCTATCTCCGTTGAGCGTACATGAGTCGATTCATGGGCGTGATTTCCGGCGGAATTTCGGCCCAGCGGACTCGGTAGTTGGCGGCTTCCAGTCGATACGTCCGATCGATGTCGAACGCTGCTTCCAATCCGAAAGACGTCTGCAATGCGAGCGGGGCTTGGCATGCCGAACGCGGATAGCAACATGGAAGAATCGCCACCGGCCCGCCGCTGCGAATCGCGATGTCCAGACAAAGATCGGAAAGAACGCCACACGCATGAGCACTAACGATTGCGCAGCCGGGTTCGATCCAATCATCGTCGACGCTTATTTTGGAAGTGTCGTGCTCAATCTTCTCAGCGACCCACGGCGCGACTTGTGTTGCGATCGTCAGCAACTTCTGGCGGCTTTCAGGATCCTTTTTGTCAACCAAGCGGACTCGATCGACCTTTCGCTCAAACATCGCAAACAGAATTCCTAGTAGTCCGTGCCCGCAACAAAGATCGGCAACGAAACTGGTTTTGGTGTCTTTGCGAATGCGAGCGAAGAACTCGAATGTTTCCAGAACTTCTTTGACCGGCAGCAAGCGTTCGGCCGCAATCGCTCGCAGGAACGTGTCTTGCAAACTGTCAGAATTGAAATAAGTGTCAGTCAGTTCCAAGTGCAGCGAGTTGGAGGAGCTCAGCCAATGAGTTTTGGCCAACTCATTCAGCTGAGGAAAAAACTTAAAGCGTTGATTGGCTGACGGGTTCACTTAGAGTTCCTGATTAAGCGAACGTTATCGGCTACCGCCTGTCCAAAACCAAACGTTTTAGAACGTGCGGACGAACAAGTTGTCCAATAGCAATAGCTTTTGATCGATCGTGCAGGAGTCAGATGCAGCCGAGTCTGCCAGCTTGTTTCCGGGCAAGTCCTTGATCTACTATATCAAGGCTTGCAGCATTGACAACGAACACCACCCAACCGAACTCTAAATCCTTTGATGCTCTATGACGCGAACGCCGACCCATTCGATTCCACCCCTGATTATGTCCGAGTGCTTGATACTCACATGGGCAAAGGAGTGTTTGCGGTTCGCGGGTATCCAGCCACCGCGATGATTGGTGAGATCACCGGGGAGCTAATTTTTCACTCAGATCGCGGGGACGAGTACACTTTCGATTTTGACGACGAGCTTCAGTTGCAGCCTGAAGCACCGTTTCGGTTTATCAACCACAGTTGTAATCCAAATTGCGAATTTGAGCTGTTCGAACAACCGGAGACGGATGAACACCCCGGCAAAACCGGTTTGTTTCTTTTCGCGTTGCGTGATATCAAGCCGGATGAGCCGTTGTCGATCGACTACAACTGGTCCGCGTCGTGTGCCATTCCTTGCCTGTGCCGGGAACCCAACTGCCGAGGCTGGGTGGTTGCGATGGAGGAGTTGCCGCTGCTCACAAAACACGAACCGACGCCCGCTTCGTGAGCGTTGTCCTGAGATTGTTTTCAGGATTTGAATAGCTTCGTCTTGAGACGATCATGTGTTTGCACGCTGACTACTCTTTGTTGCCAATAATGTGTTCACCCAGCCAACGTTTTACGTCGGATCCGGGGCAGTCGTAGGTTCCGGTTTGACCTCTTCCGGCATTGGCGTCGGTGCGGAGCCCCCGTGGTCCTCAAGGTTGAAGAAATCACCTGTACTTTCGGATGAATTGAACATGAACACCGAAAAAAATGAAGAAAGCATGCAGATGACTGCGCAGATCAGCGCACACGTTCTGTAGATGTTCGGGTTCCCATTCATATCGATCATGATGTTCGTGTCCGCGACTTCCGTGCTAAATTCCGAAACAACACAATGTATGACGTCGTTTGTCACCCCTCCTATCACGCACATTCCTTCAAAGGAATCTGCCTAGTTCACCAAGTAGAGTTCCGATCCTGTGATGCGCAGAAATGCCGCGACAGGTTGGCCTTCTTTCCATTGATTGGAAACGAGAGGAACAAAATAAAGGTTGCCGTAGCGGTTTTCGAAGACAATGTGCTCATCCCATTTCAGCCTGTCGATAGAGCTGGACACCCAAGAGGATGTTGGTCGCTTCCCTGATTCGAGTACAGCCAAGTCGAGCTGTTCAAATTCCGGAGAATTGATCGCGGGGATTCCAAGGATGATTGCCACGATTCCCGCGCCTGCAGCAAGCGCAAGGGGATCGTAGAACCATTGAGATTGTTTGAAAAGATTGTCCAACGGTGATGGTTCAGTGTTTCCCGCGGAGGTGATGGCTTCGGTACCTGAGTCGCTCCAACCCGAATAGTTCCACAGATGGAATGCTCTCTCGAACAAAAACTGTACCGAGAGAATGCAGCACGTAAAGGTTATGAAGGGGTAGTGCTCGCCGATCAAATTTTTTTGCAACTCACTTAGAAGCAAAAAAATACCGGAATTGCTAAACCACCAGTAGGCAGAGATGATGGCAGCAGCAGTGCTGGTGATGTTTTTGGTTCGGTCAGCGTACATCAGGAAGCTCAATCGAATCGTAACGGAGATTAGCGATCAACCGAATGTTTCGTTGCTGTTGTGCGGGCCCTAAAGTTCCTTGGCGACCTCAGTTGTAGCCGGTTTCGCAACCACCATTGACGGTTGTACGGGTCGCCCGACGTTTGCCGGATGCCCGTTTTTGGCGACAGCATAGTCGCCTTTCGCTCCCCGAAAGAAGCGCAAAGGGCGTTACTTTCGCGGAGTGAAAGACGACTATGGCCAAATCAATACGCCGGATAGCGTTAATCTCGGTGTCGAATTGCTCGAAGCCTGTTTTGCGCGGTCGTTCGACTGATGCGTTTTGGCTCGGTTGCGACGCCCGTCGGCGTCCTCTGAAAGAATAATGCTAGCAGGGCCGATGCGAGCTAAGGGTTCCTGCGCTGATGGATTGGGTAGGGCCTGATTGGTTTTCTGATTCCCGGCATGGATGCAGACGGAAGGTTGGTGTTGCACGGGCATCACTGACGGCAGGCGGTACGCAATAAGTGTTCCGCGACTGATAACGAGAATGGAACGCTGCCGGCATGTCTTATCAACGCAAAATTCGAAACGATATCGTCGCGGTTGGTTTACTCGCGATGATCGTCTTTCTGGTCGCTTCGCTTGGCACTTACGACTCTGCCGATCCTGCGTTTGACGCGCCCTCGGTTCTGACCAATATCTACCAACCGGACCAACTGGTTTATCCGGCCAACGATTCGGTTACCAATGCGTGTGGTTATTGCGGAGCGTGGACGGCAGACATGCTACTCCACACACTTGGGTATGGGGCCTATTACTCTGTGTTGGGCTTGATCGCGATGGTCGTCAACATGTTCCGGCGCGAAGCAACCCACGCGCCGTGGTTGAAGACGATCGGCTGGATGCTCAGTCTGATCGGGCTGACGGCGATGGCCAGTATGTTGCTGCCCTCGTGGACGATCAGTCCGTTGATCGGTGCTGGCGGCTACCTAGGCGCGTTAGGAAAGGGATTGCTCAATGCGAACTTTGGTTGGGTCGGCAGTCTGACGATTGGAACCGCAGTGCTGCTTGCCGGTTTGATGATGTGGACGGAATATCTGGTATTCCGCGCGGGACGGATGGTTTTTGCTCCTGCAATCGTTGCAGCGACGGCATTGTTGCCCTTTGGAGTGCTGCATGGTTTCGTAACATGGTTCAACGGCGGGGCCCGGGTTGAGAAAGATGATGAGGACTATGAGTACGATAGCGAAGAAGATTTGAGTGATGTTCCTCGTACGATTCGCTTCCGTCGCCGCTCGGCTGAGGCGGCCGATGAAGTCGCCAGTGAAGTCGCTCTGGATTCCGACGAAGATAAACTGGATGACTCGGACGAGGAGGATGAAGAGTACGAGGACGAAGCGGAGAGCGAAGACTTCGAGGCGGAGGATCGTCCAACTACGACGCTTAAAATTAAATCGGCAACCAAGCAGATCGCTCCCGCCTTGGCACCCGTCGAAACCGAGACCGTTGTCAACGATCCGGACTCAGATGCTGAGAATACGAGTTCCGTTCCGAAGCCTCACTTCAAAATGCCGGCAGCCAAGAAGCCCAAGCCTCCCACCGAGCGTGAGCAGGTGATCAGCCAGCTGAACGAGGCAGCGGTGGCGGAGGACATGGCGGATTATGAACTGCCCAGTCTGAATCTGTTGGAGACGGGTGACGAGGTTCCGTTCGAAGCGCAGAAACGCGAAGCGTTGCGCAAAGCAGACGTGCTGGAGCGAACTTGCAAGGAGTTCGGTTACGACGTGAAAGTGGTCGAGATCGAAACCGGGCCGGTGATCTCGCAGTATGAAATCGAGTTGGCTCCCGGTTTGCGGCTGCAAAAAATTACCGCATTGTCGGACGACTTGGCGATCGCGATGCGAGTCCCAAGCGTGCGGATCGTTGCTCCGATTCCTGGGAAAAACTCGGTTGGTGTCGAGGTCCCCAATGAAACCCGACAGGTTGTTCACTTGCGTGAGGTGATGGAACAATCAGATCGACAGATCAAGAAGATGAAGATTCCGCTATTCCTAGGAGCGGATGCGGTTGGAGCTCCAATGGTCGCGGATTTGGCCGCGTTGCCTCACCTGCTGATCGCGGGTCGTACCGGTACGGGTAAGTCCGTTGCACTCAATGCGATTATCTCCTCGATCTTGATGACTCGTCGCCCTGATGAAGTTCGCATGTTGATGATCGATCCCAAGATGGTCGAACTGAGCGGATACGCTCGATTGCCTCACTTGATGCACCCGGTTGTTACCGACATGCGGAAGGCAGAAGCCATTCTGGCTTGGGCGGTCGACAAGATGGAAGAACGTTACGCACTGTTGGCCCGAGCGGGCGTGCGTCATGTGACCAGCTACAACCAACTGGGCGAAGAGGAATTGATGGACCGTTTGAAGCCGCAAACGGCAGAGGAGCGACAGATGATTCCTCGGAACTTGCCGTTCATCGTGATCGTCGCCGACGAGATGGCGGACTTGATGATGACGGCGGGTAAGGAAGTGGAAGCTCACATTATTCGCTTGGCTCAGAAGAGTCGTGCGGTTGGAATTCACTTGATCCTCGCGACTCAAAAACCAACTGTCGACGTGATTACAGGTTTGATCAAGTCAAACCTTCCGGCTCGAATCGCTTTCCAAGTGGCCTCCAAAACGGACAGTCGTGTCGTTCTGGATGCGGGAGGAGCCGATAAACTACTCGGTTGTGGCGACATGTTGTTCTTATGGCCTGGAACGAGCACGCTGTTGCGTGGACAAGGGACTTACCTGAGTGATGCTGAGATCGATCGCGTGACCGATGCCGTTAGCACTGGCGAGCAGCATTTCGTTCACGAGTTGGTGAACATGAAGGTTAAGTCGGATGACGACGATGGTGAAGAAGATTCCGGCCCCAAGAAACTGGAAAATCGTGACGACCTTTACGCGGAAGCGGTGACGATTGTTGTCAACGAGCAACGAGGGAGCTGTTCACTTTTGCAGCGAGCGATGGGAATCGGCTATGGCCGTGCGGCTCGGTTGATCGACTTCATGGCAGAGGATGGCTACGTTGGTCCGTACAATGGTGCGAAGGCCCGCGAAGTGATGATGACGCCCGAGCAGTGGGAGAACATTCGCACCGGAGGAGACGGTTCGGAGTTCAACGAAGACGAAGACAGTGGTGAAACGAAAGAGGTCGAGTCAGCAACGCAGCCACCGCAACTGCCTCCGCCGTCACCAAAATCACGCCTTTTGAAAAACTTGGCCGATACGCGGACGACTCAATTGGCCGCCAACAGTGTTGCACCAGCGGATGAGTTGGTCAGCGACGACGAGGACGACTTGGACGAAGACGACTCAGATGAAGTGTCCGATGACGGGCTCGACGATGAATACGAAGAGATCGAGTATGAAGCCGACGAAGATGAGTATGAAGACTTCGAAGAAGAAGATGACAGCAACGAGTACGAAGACGTGGATGATGAAGATGAAGAGTACGAAGACGTGGATTGAGCGCGTTGTCGCCCTCGCAGATTCAGTCTCGGGTGACTTGTGAAATCAACTTTTCTTTTCAGATTGCCTGACTACCAATAACGAATAACGCTTTTCTATCGACAGGATCAAACCGTGAATCGCTTTCGACGAACCGTCATCGGGGTAACCAGTTTTGTTATGTTTGCCACCCTGTTCAGCCTATCGGATGCGTCTGCCCAGAATGCTCGACGTAAACGGTACACGGCCCAGCAGCGTTCTGAAATCCGCGCGATGCCAATCTTAAGTAGGCCAAACCGCCCCGGGCATTTTTACGGGAACAGGGTTCGCAAGAACGCCGCAATGGGACCGTCGACCGCTACCGCTTCGAACAGACAAGTCGCTGCATCGCGAGGCTCAAGTGCGACTGAGAAGTCACCAACACGAACCGAGTCCGAATCAAAAATGCAAACGCAGGCGGAACCGGCCAATCATCTTCAACAGTCACTTCGCGAGAAGAAGCCTGTCGACAACCAAGTTGATGCGATCAAGCCAGCAGTCACTGCGATGGCGGTATCCAGTTCAACCCGGCCTGCTGCACCGCGTGGCCGGTAGCGAGCAAGAAAATAGGACAACGATCACGGTTAAGAGCGTGCAAAAAATGAACGTGCAAAAACCTGTCGCTGTTCGCTCCCGCGAAAGTTACGTGTAACGTTGCATTCGTGGAGCAAAAGTCGACTTTCATAGCCCGCTCGGTCCTTAACGTTCTTGAAGATACCTGAACGCTGAACGCAATGCCGCAGCAAAGCTATTGAGCGTGCATCTTGCCGCGTCCGTCAACAGGTTCGATCAATTTCGACTTCAGGTAGTCGGCATTCATGCGACCGATGAACGCGATGCTGATCCCCTTCGGGCATTGAGCTTCGCACTCGGCGTAGTTTCGGCACGATCCAAAGCCTTCTTCTTCCATCTGGTCGACCATCGAAGCGACCCGTTCGAATCGCTCCGGTTGCCCTTGCGGCAACATCCCCAAGTGAGAGACCTTGGCAGAGGTGAAAAGCATGGCTGAACCATTCGGACAAGCCGCGACGCACGCTCCGCAGCCGATGCAACTGGCAGCATCAAGGGATGATTCTTGGACGGCAGGCTCGATTGGAATCGAGTTCGGATCGGGTTTGGGTCCAGAGTGATTACTAATGTAACCGCCCGCCTGAATGATTCGATCAAACGCGGATCGGTCGACCATTAAATCTCGCAGCACCGGAAACGCACCGGACCTGAAGGGTTCGATGTAGATTTCGGCCCCGTCTTTGAAGTGACGCATGTAAAGCTGGCAGGTCGTGGTCGTGGCCTTGGGGCCGTGAGCTTGGCCGTTTATCACCATTGAGCATGCGCCGCAAACGCCCTCGCGGCAATCATGATCGAATGCCACGGGAGACTGGCCTTCACCAGTCAGTTTCTCGTTTAGAACGTCCATCATTTCAAGGAACGACATGTCCGGCTCGACACCGTCCAGATCATAAGATTCCATTCTCCCTTTTTTGTCCGGAGACTCCTGACGCCAGATGTGCAAATGGATTTTCATGATTTGTAGTTCCTTGTTGCCAGAGGAAACGCTTTGAATTCCAGCGGTTCCTTATTCAGTTCAGGCTTGACGCCTTCGCCCTTGTATTCGAATACGGAAACGAAGGCGAAATCTTCATCGTTCCGTTGGGCTTCATTTTCCTCGGTTTGATATTCTTCTCGCAGGTGGCAGCCGCATGATTCGTCGCGAGCCAGAGCGTCCTGGCACATCAGTTCCCCAAAATCGAGAAAATCGGCGACTCGCCCTGCATGTTCCAGCGATTGATTCAACTCCGACGCTTCGCCCGGCAATTTCAGATCGCTCCAGAATTGGTCTCGAAGTTCCGGGATCTTTCGCAAGCCTTCTTCGAGCGAGTCTTTGTTTCGAGAAATGCCGCAATGCTCCCACATGATCTTGCCGAGTTCACGATGAAAGTCTTGAGACGAGCGAGTTCCGTTGATCGTGAGCAAACGGTTGAGATTGTCGCGGCAGTCTTGCTCAACTTCCGCAAACTGATCGTGGTTGATGTCGATCTCGCCAGGCGTCTGACGGCTCAGGTAGTCACCGATGGTGACCGGCACGACAAAGTAACCATCTGCCAAACATTGCATCAACGAACTGGCACCCAATCGGTTGGCTCCATGATCGGCAAAATTGGACTCGCCAGCCGCGTACAAGCCGGGGATCGTGGTCATCAAGTTGTAATCAACCCACAGACCACCCATCGTGTAGTGGACCGCCGGATAGATTCGCATCGGGGTTTTGACGGGATCGTCGTCGGTAATTCGTTCGTACATTTCGAACAAGTTCGAGTACTTCGACTTAACCGCTTCGGCTCCTTTTTCTTCGATCGCGGTGCCGAAGTCTAGGTAGACTCCGTAACCCGTCGGGCCCACGCCGAGGCCCTGATCACACACGTCTTTCGCGTTTCGAGCCGCAACGTCTCGCGGGACCAAGTTTCCGAAGCGAGGATAACGTTCTTCCAGATAGTAGTAACGTTCGGCTTCCGGGATATCGGTCGGAGCCCGTTTTTCGTCCGGGTCTCGCGGCACCCAAATGCGACCGTCATTTCGCAACGATTCGCTCATCAAAGTTAGCTTCGATTGGTATTCGCCCGAAGCGGGGATCGAAGTCGGATGAATCTGAGTAAAACATGGATTCGCAAAACCGGCTCCTCGGCGATAGGCACGGAAGTTCGCCGTCACGTTGCAGCCCTTGGCGTTGGTTGAAAGATAGAACACGTTGCCGTAACCACCAGACGCCAACACGACTGCGTCGGCCGAGTGTCTTTCAAGTTTTCCAGTGACCAGGTCACGAGTGATGATGCCTCGCACGTTTCCGTCGACGATCACGTAGTCCAGCAACTCGGTGCGAGTGTGCATTTTGACGGTCTTCTTCGCAATCTGTTCTTCCAGTGCAGAGTAGGCTCCCAGCAGAAGTTGTTGACCGGTTTCACCGCGGCAGTAAAACGTGCGCTCGACCAGAACTCCTCCGAAAGAGCGGTTGGCCAGTTTGCCGCCGTACTCACGAGCGAACGGGACTCCTTGAGCGACGCACTGATCGATAATGGCGGTGCTCAGCTCTGCCAGACGGTAGACGTTCTCCTCGCGGGCGCGGAAGTCGCCGCCTTTTTGGGTGTCGGTGAATAGCCGCCAAGTGGAATCGCCGTCGTTGCGGTAATTTTTGGAAGCATTGATTCCGCCCTGAGCTGCAATACTGTGCGCCCGCCGTGGAGAATCCTGGAAACAAAAACACTCGACCCGGTAGCCCATGGCTCCCATGGATGCCGCCGCTGAGGCGCCCGCGAGTCCGCTTCCAATGACAAGAACTTTGTACTTATGTCGATTGTTAGGACCGACCAAACGCAGTTGATCCTTGTGGTTGGTCCACATGTCTTCGATCGGGCCGTGAGGCAGTTTGGCATCGAGTGTCAGCATGATTGCGTTCTTGAGAATGTTTGGCGATTAATTCGTTGAATCGTGCAGCGGTTTGGAGTCCGGTTTAATTGGCGTCCGATTCAGTTTTCATATTCCAGCGAGACGAAACTGAACTTGTTGGTTTACTGCTGAGCAAGTCCCTAGTGCCCGAGCAGTGCCGGATCGTAATCGACTGGAGCAGGTAAAGCGCCGGCCATGAATGACAGCGGCACCATCGAGAAACCAACAACGATGCCAATCGTGGCGACGATCGCGAAAATTCGTAAAGCTTTGTTGCGATCTGGGTTATCGATTCCCAGCGTTTGAAACAGGCTCCAGACGCCATGATACAAATGAAACCCAAGGACTCCCATCACAAACACGTAGCCCAGAGCAATCAACGGATTGCTGAACGAACTGTAAAGGTTCTTATAGACGGCTCCGTGTTGAAACTCGCCAATCGGCAAGGCGCCAACCGTAAAATGCAGCAAGTGGAAAACAATAAAGACAGCAATCAAAGTGCCGGAAAACATCATCCACAGTGCTGCCAGCGTCGACGCGGCCTTCTTGCTGCGAACGTAGCCGACCGGTCGGGCTTCTAGGTTTCGAAAAGCCAACTGCACCACGACGACGATGTGCAGCACGACACTTCCTAGCAATACCAAGCGAGCGATCCACAGTCCGGCCATCTCCGGAAGAAAGGGCTCGCCGGCGACTTTCAGGAACTGACCGTACTCATCGACATGAGGTACACCGGCGTCTGTCGTGCCCGTGAAGACCTTCAAATTACCGGCCACGTGGCCAATCAGGAATCCGAACAAAATCAATCCAGTCACTGCCGCAATGAATTTTTTGCCGATAGTGCTGGAATACAGAGTCGTGATGCGGTTCATGAATCAGTGTCTGGCGATGAAAAGACCGTGAATGGACGATTAGGCAATCAGAGCGGTATAAAAAATGAAGGACTTGCGGATCCAACCCCAGTTGCCCAAGCGGCATTATATGATTTTCGGCTCGTGGGCAGAACAACAGTAGCGGACGAGCGTCCAGATTTGTTTTTCAATAACAAGCGGAACAGAGCCCGTGATGCAGCATAGTGGAGAAGACATGCTGTCGGACGACTGACAGTTATGTTTCACCCCGCCTCCCGCCCAATCGAATTCAAAACTCTCGTCTCAACACTGCCCGCATTTGACGAGTGTTCGTAACGAGTCAGCAAGCTCGCTGGCTTAGATCGCGACATTATGTCTCTGTCGCGGCTGAGTTGACTTCTGAGTGGGACACCGGCTTCAGGCTTTTACAATGCCAATAAAAAACCAGCGATCGATCCGGCTTGGCCCGAACGATCGCTGGCTGGTCGTTTTGTCGTTGACCGGATGGTGCTCGCCGTTGGAGCGAAGCCCGCGGTCATGCCTCAAGAGCTATCGCAAACTCACTTCGCTCGTTCCGGCGTTCGCGACCGCTTCGACGATTGCTTCACCTGACGGGCGAATGTACTTCACACCTCGCAAGATCGCAGCGATTTTTCCATCAGGCCCGACAATATAGGACGAGAAATGGCCATTGGTGCTGTACTGTGACGTCGCGTTCGAGCCAAAATCAATCGCCAGCGGGAAGGGAGGATTGACCTTTTGCTTGAATCCACGCAGACCTTTGATTCCGTCGGCAGTTTGAGTGCCCGGTTTCAGCTCACGGAAGACGGGCAGGATCGTCGCGTTCTGCTGCTTCAATGCAGGAGCCTTCTCGATCAACTGACTGATCTGGTTCATGCAGTAGGGGCAGAAATGACCGCGGCTGAAAACCATTGCGACCGACTGGCCTCGGAAGTCCACCAACGAAACGGTGCCGCCGTCGATGGTTTGCAACGTGAAATCAGGAGCCTGATCGCCAACCTTAAGCTCGGAGGCGACAACGTCGGCTTCCACGGGTCGGAAAGTACCTTGCTCCACTGACTCGGCCGCTTTCACGAGCGAGTCAGCTCGTTTTTCAAGGGTTTCCAAAGCGAACAGGGCAAACATTTTCTGCTTGGTTGGGCCGTCGAGTGAGCCCATCACTTGACCGAGTTTGCTCTTGTCTGCACGAGCGACCGCAGCGGTTTGCAGCAGCTGCTGCATGTCACTTTGCTGCAACGACTGACCAACCATGTCGCGGAATTGTTTCAACTGCGAGGTGACGTCTCGTACCGTTTCGTCTCCCCCTTCGGTACCGGCGAAAAGATCGGTGTCTTCGTCGCAGACGCGGCAACTGGTATCAAGCAAAACCTTCCCTTCGCCGAGCAGGCTGCGAGTCTCCGGTGAAAACTTGTCTCCATGAGAAACCAGCAACCAATCGACATCTCCAGCGACTTGGTGAAGCATCGCTGGGAAATCTCCTCGCAGCGGAGGCATGTCCGCCCATTGCTTCCATGGTTGAGGCGGTTTCACTTCTTCGGAGACAATTGGTTTAGTGCCGCTACCGTCGGATGTTCCCGGCAGAATTTCTCCGGTCACGACACCGGAATTGTCGATGACAGGACCTGTCGGCGGAGCAACATCGATCACGGTGCCTGAATCCGGGTAGATGATCGTCTCGCCTGGACAAATCACTTGCCCGTGAATTGGATAAGTCGATGGTGGCTGTTGCACCCAACCTTGCGGCGGGTAGTAAACCTGCTGCGGTTGAATGTAAATATGGCCGCCCGTGCCCTGAGTGGGGCATTGAGCCGACGCTGTGGTTACGAGCGCCAACGCGCTAATGCCGCCAGCGCAAACGGCACTCATGGTGCGAGCAATTCGATGAACGGATTGTTTTTTCACGGGAGTACTCCAGAATGGGGATAAAGATCGGCGAATGAAAACCATTGCCGTTTCATTGCTTGTCTTGCTCAGCGAGACGCCGCCCAACGAGGGGCCGCAAAACTCATTTTGAACTCAAATTTGCTTCAATCAAGAGCCGAAGCCTGCAAGGTTCCACAGAATTTCAGCTTGGACTCTAACACATTAACGTCAGAATGCAAAAAGTCATTGGATTGCTGCTATGTGCCGTCGTCGCGACTGCGGTTCTATCCGGCTGCGACTCGGGCGAAACCGTGTCGACTCGTGACAACGATGTCTTTCAGCCCTTGAATGTTGAAGGCCCAATCAACGCATCGGAAAGAGCCCCAGAGCCAACGAAGGTCGCAGCTTCGTCCAGAGTCCATACCTGCCAGATTCACGTTGTGCCCATTGATGCTCGGGTTCTGATCGAACCCGCGCCATCCGTTTCTTCCAATCAGCCGGGATCGTATGAGTTTGACGTTCCCGAAAATACTTCGTTTCAGCTGACTATCACCAGCGAGGGCCGTGAGAAGTTCCAACAAATCATCAAGCATGAAGAAACCGATGTGAAGCTGTACATTTGGCTTGGTCCTGACTTCCAATGGTGGCTGGCCGACGCACAGAGGAAGTTTGAATCTGGCGATTTGTCGGGAGCATGGACCAGCCTTGGCGTTGCCCGAGCGGTCAACTCGAAGAACGTTTCGACAGAACCGCTGGAACAGCAGTTACGGCTGGCCCTGACTCCAACGCTTACTCCAAAGGCCTCTGAAACGTCAGAGCCCGAATTGTCTTCGACGGCTGCGGATCCGCTGTTTTCCGTGAGACGACTGATCGATGCTCGGATTTATGACGCAGCGATGCTGTTAATCGACGATCGACTGGAGGACGATCCGCTGGATTCGAGCGCCCTCGCCGCGCGAGGATATTGTTTGTTCAAGCAGGGCAGGATTCATGAAGCCGTTCAGGTTCTCTCTGACGTAGTCGATCGCCAGCCAGATCACTACTGGGCCATTTTTTACCGTGGAGTCGCGATGGTCGAGCTATTTCAGCCGGATCTTGCGACGGCCGATTTCAGACGATGTCTTGAACTGGCCGCCGAGCCCGCTGAATCGTTGCACTACTATCTGGGACTGAGTTTGGAGCAACTCGGTCGCTCGGACGAGGCCATCGAACACTATTCTTCCGCTCTTCGCATCAATCCGGATCACACGGCGTCGCGACTCAATCGATGTGTTTTGCTGCTTGCCGAGGGCTCAACCGAAGAAGCGATCGATGACGCGTCCAGCATACTTGCGAACCAGCCAACGCACCCGATCGCGCTGAACAGCCGTGGAGTTGCGTACGCGGTCCGAGGCGAAACGGAATCCGCCATTGACGATTTTTCGGCCGTCATCAAGGCTGAGCCAGACTATGTCGAACCTCGATTCAATCGTGCGATTGGCTACCTGAAATCACACCACTACATCGAATCCGTCGAGGATTTTTCTGTCGCGGTCCAAAGTGATCCAGACGAGCCGGAATTTCGAATTGGCCGCGCTCGAGCTTGGATGCAGCTTGGAGAATTTGAAAAGGCAGGCGATGATCTTGCCGTGGCACTCGAGCGAAAACCTAGCGACCCAAACGCAATTCAGCTGCAACAAATTGTCCAGCGATCAATCGATCAGGCAGATTGATAACCCGACAATACGTTCTCACTCCGATTTCTGATTCGGATCGGAGTTGGGAGCAGGCAGTTCCGCAAGCTTGCGACGAATGTAGTCCAGCGCCTTTTTCTCGATCATCGGAGCGTCCAGACCGATCTCCTTCGCTTCGGCCATCGCGGTTTCCACGGCGACCCCTTCGTCCAGAACTCGATACGGTAACCAGACCCCTCCGACTCGGTTGGCAGAACCGCAGTGAAACAAGGTGTTGGACGACTTGTCTTTCAACAACGTGCGAACCTTGTCGAAGACCTCGTCCGTCAATGACTCGGGAGACCGGAAGGGCACATGGACGTAATTCAACCCAGCGGTCGCAACTGCCGACTTCTCGTTCCATCCGATTTCGCCATCGGTGCGAAGCGAAATGATACGATCGATCTTCTTGGCTTTGATTTTCTCCAGATCATCCGGCCCGAACTGGCCAGCAAGATAGAGATTTCCACAGCGATGTACGTTTTTGGTCGAACCGAGAGAACCTCGCGTGACCGTCGCTGGAGCCGATTCTTGGCCTTGGGCGTTGGTTGGCTTGATCGGTTCAGCAGCCGCATCTTGGCCGGCGAGCGTCTGGCATAGAATCAGCAATGCGATGGCAAACAAGGCTGTGAATCCGGTCATGAGCATTTTGGTCATCGTTCATTATCCGTCTGACGAAGGTTGTTGCGGGGCAAAGGGTCCTTTTGTGATTCCCAGTAGACCGCAGTTGCGCCATAAAAACAAATGCGGCAACTTAACCCTCTGGGAGAAATCAATCATTCACAGGGCGAATTGCATGAGCCGTTGCGATCCGGTACATGTATTGCTACGTTTGAATCGGGAACCGAATACGGCGTCGAAAAGCAATTGCTGGCGACCGCTGCGACGATATCTGATACCAGACCACGGCACGGTGATGCAAACCGAACTTGAATTTCATCAATTGAGACAATTTCTGGCCGTCGCGCGAGCAGGAAATTTCACTCGCGCCGCCGAGGAATTAAGCGTTTCACAGCCAACCCTCAGTCGATCGATTCAAAAACTGGAAACTCAACTCGGCCAGCCCTTGTTCGAACGGAAACCACGCGAGGTCACGCTGACGGATCTTGGCGTACTGTTTGTCAGCCGAGCCGAACAGATCCTGTCGCTTGTGGACGATATGCTTTCGGAGCTTACCGAAGCGGCCAACAGCGGTCGCGTACGACTGGGCGTGATTCCAACCATCGCTCCGTTTTTTCTGCCAACCGTTCTGCAAGATTTTGCGACTCAGCACTCTGACGTATCAATTATCGTGCAGGAAGATACGACCGAAAACCTGCTCAAGCGATGCAGTCACGGCGAGGTGGATCTTGCGATTCTGGCTTTGCCGATATCCGCCAAGTACTTGGAAATTGAAGACTTGTTCGAGGAAGAACTGGTTCTGGTGATGCCGCCTCATCATGCTTTGGTCAAAAAACAGAAGATCACGTTGGCAGATGTCAAGGATCTTTCATTTGTGATGCTGGACGAAGCACATTGTCTTTCGGACAACATCGCGGCATTTTGTCGACGCCAACAAGTTCAGCCTGTCTCGATCGAACGGACCAGTCAGTTGGCCACCGTGCAGGAGCTCGTTTCACTTGATCATGGTATCTCCATGGTGCCAAAAATGGCGCAGGTGCTCGACCTGAGCACGCGGCGCGTTTACCGATCTTTCGCGGGCGAGAAACCGACTCGCACGGTCGCCATGGTCGGCAATCCTTATCGCTATGAAAGCAAGTGGCTCACGGCGTTCAAGGACCATCTGCGAACTGTCGGCAAGAAACTGAGTTGACCAAGACTTGGCCGCCATCTTGGCTGGCCTGGGCAGCCGATGTCGATCTCCGGATTCCATTCAAGCGTCCGCGTATCGAAACGTCATGGGCGAATCGATATCAGATCGTAAACTCTGATGAACCGGGCAGTGGCTGGCAGCCTTTTCCAACGTGGCACGGTGTTTTTCGTCCAGACCGGCAGGCATTTCGATGGTCAGCGGCAGGCGAGCGATCCTGCGAGGGGCATCTTCGGACATGTGTTTTTCGACTCGGATTCTGACGCCTGTCAAATTCAAGTCATTGCGCCCCGCGTAGATACCCATGATGGTCGCCACGCAACTTGCCAGAGCCGTGGCAACCAAATCGGTCGGCGAGAACGATTCTCCGTTTCCGTGATTGTCGACCGGGGCGTCGGTCGTCAGTTCGCAGCCGCTGGGTCCATGAACGGACCTGCAACGCAACTGGCCTTCGTATTCGA
>CALFWL010000146.1 GCA_937928215.1 uncultured Pirellulaceae bacterium
GCGGCTGAATTGACGGTGTCTCGCTCGCTTCGTTACGGGCAGACAAGGAGAATTTTTTCGGATACTCTCAGATGTTCAAAAATCGATAAACTTGGGCGTCGGAGTCTGTCCACTGAATATTCTTCAGATCACATCCGGTACGGCAGTCAATGGTGCGGTGTTGTACTGCAAATATTTGTCGGAGCGTCTGGCGACACGGGGACACGATGTCACGCTGATGCTGCGACGTGACTCGTGTCTGCTCGAACAACCCATGGAAGGCGTGCAGACGGTGATCTCAGAGATGAGTCGGTCGCCTTTCGAGATTGCTCGGATGGTCAGGTGGGTTCGCGAAAATGACATTGATGTGATTCATACTCACATGACACGGGCGCATGGGTTCGGTGTTTTGCTCAAGGCTTTCACGGGCGTGCCGGTGGTTGCCACGGCTCACAGTTGTTCATTTCAGCTGCACTGGCCGTGGAATGATTTTGTGATCGCAAATTCGAACGCGACGAGAGATTTTCATCGCCAAGTCAATCGAGTTCGTGGGGATCGGATCGAAACTGTTTATTGCTATAGCGACCTAGAGCGTTTTTTCGCTCCTCAGCCCAGTTTCGCGGATGGGCTGCGGCGAAATTACCACGTCACATCTGATCATTTCTTGGCTGTCGTGGCCGGTCAAGTGACCGAACGCAAGGGGCAGCAGATATTGTTTGACGCTTTGCCGCGAATCGTTGAAGCGATCCCCGGATTTCGTCTGTGGATTTTGGGAAACGCGAACCGTCAAAAGAAATTTGTCCAAGATCTGCGTGCGTTTCAATTCGAGCACAAGTTGTTCGGGTGCGTCCGCTGGTTGGGGCTTCGTCCGAATGTGGAACATTACTTCAACGCGGCTGATTTGAGCATCGTGCCATCTCTGGAAGAGCCACTTGGACTGGTGGCTTTGGAATCTTTGGCAACGGGCACGCCTGTCGTCGCATCACGAACCGGAGGTTTGCCAGAGATCGTTCACGACGGAAAATCCGGGCGACTGGTGACACCGAGCGACCCAGCCGATTTGGCTGAAGCGATCATTGTAATGGCAAACGATCGAAAGATGTGCCGGACGTTCGGTAGCGCTGGCCAATCTTTCGTGAAACAACAGTTTGATCCACAGCGGTTGACCGACCGTGTTGAACAGATTCTTGAAACGGTCGTTGCGAAAAAATGAGTCGCTTAGCACTCGCGAAACAACAACCTGCGGGTTCGCAAGACAATTAGGCGGTGAAGCACGCAATTTTCGAGCACTCGAATCCGTCATCTATTTCTTGGCGAGTGCTCAGCCGATAAATTCTTCGACTTCCGATTTGACGGCTTCCCAATCCGCGTCCAACAGCTGAAGCAGAGAATCATCTTCAGGAATTTTTCCGGCTTCACCCAAGTGTTCAAGTTCCAGCGCGGGTTCGCGGATACGATCAATCCCCAGAAACAACACCGATCCCTTGAGTGCGTGAGCCGAGATGCGAAGTCGGCCCGGATCATTTTCGGCAATTGATTCTTTGACGTTGTCGATCATGCCGGGCCCCGCCTCGACCAGTGTTTGCGCGACAATTTTCAGCAGATCTTGGTCACCGTTGACCGCTTGAGCAGCGACTTCCCAGTCGATAATTTTCTCGGTCGATTCATCAATACTCATTTTGGCCAAGTTTCCTTCGTCGGACAATGTTGCTGGCTTCCAGTCTTTCGCAGTCACCTCATCCAGCATCTTGCTCAATTCGGCGATTCGAATCGGTTTTGACATGTACTCGTCCATCCCGGATTTCAGACAATCTTCGCGATCACTTTCACGCGCGTGAGCCGTCATCGCGATGATCACGGAATGGCCGCGTTCAGGGGATTCGGCTTCGATTTTTCTGATCGCCCGGGTTGCCTCGAAGCCGTCCATTTCCGGCATCTGAAGATCCATCAGAATCGCGTCGAACGTTTCTTTCTTCCACCACTGTAGTGCCTCAAGCCCATGGTTGGCGACCGTCACCCGGTGGCCTTTGGCTTCAAGAGCGCCAACGGCAAGTTTTTGATTGACGATATTGTCTTCAACCAACAGCAAATGTAGTGATTTTGAATTGCTCTGGTCTGACTCATCGACGGGTGTTGATGTTACAGCGTTTGAGCCATTGCCCTCGGTCGCGCCAATGGCTTCGACGATGGCGTCGAAGACTTCGGCTTGTTTCACGGGCTTGATCAGCCTCGTCACGATTCCAAGCTCGTCATATCGTTGCGCATCGTTCTGTTTCATTCCGGAGGTCAGCATAATGACGGTCGCGTTCGAAATGTCGGGTTCGTCGCGAATCTGTTGAACAAAATCAAGTCCGTTGACGTCCGGCATCTGGAAGTCCGTCAGCACCAAAGGAAGCGTTTTTCCGGCTTTGCTGGTCTTGGTTAGTGAATTGATTGCTTCTTGTGGGCTTTTGATGCTGACTGGAATCATCCCCCATCCGGAGAGCATGTCACACAATATCCGGCGGTTTGTATCGTTGTCATCCACGATCAAGGCCCGCGTCCCCTCGACCGCGTTGACTCGATTGGACCGCTCCGACACAACCGATTCTTCGATGTCCAGTGTTGCATCAAAAATAAATGTGCTACCTACGTTCAACTCGCTTTTTAATTCGATTGTCCCATGCATCAGTTCAATCAGCTTTTTCGAGATCGCCAAGCCCAACCCGGTTCCGCCATACTGTCGCGTCGTCGACGTGTCCGCCTGCTCGAATTCGTTGAACACTGAATCGATCTTGTCCGCTGCGATCCCGATGCCAGTGTCCCGGACTTGAAACCCCAAGGTTACTGACCGTTCCAGTAACTGTTTCACGTTCACGTCCAGAACGACTTCTCCTTCGCTGGTAAATTTGATCGCGTTGCCGAGCAGGTTGACCAATACTTGCCTCAAACGGGCGCGATCACCTCTGACGCGATGTGGAACATCATTCGCGACGGAGAAAAACAGCTCGAGGCTCTTGTTCTGTGCTCTTACCGAAAGGGTTCGCACGGTGTCACCGACCACGTCACGCAAGTCAAATGGCTGAATATCCAGCTCGAACATTCCCGCTTCGATCTTTGAGAAATCGAGAATCTCATTGATCAAGTTCAACAATGATTCGCCCGACGACAAAACCATGTTGAGATACTCTCGCTGGTAATTCGTCAGATCGGTGTCCAGCAACAGTTCCGAAATTCCGATCACCGCGTTCATGGGTGTTCGAATTTCATGGCTCATGTTTGCCAGAAAGTCGCCTTTGGCTCGGTTTGCTTGATCCGCTTCCTCCTTGGCCTTCCGCAATGCCTCCTCAGCGCGGACCTGAGCGGTGACATCGCGCGAGATCCCGAAGGTGCCAACAATGTTTCCGGCCGCGTCACGCAGGGGCATCTTGGTGGTTGAAGCCCAAGTGTCGGGCGAGTCGTCCCAAGTTTCACGTTCGACTTTGGCGTGAATGGGGTTGCCCGTCCGCATAATTTCCAGCTCGTCCTTGCGAGCCGCCTGAGCGTGCTCGTGACTGAAAATGTCGGCGTCCGTCTTTCCGCTGATTTCGTCGGGCGAGTTATACCCAAACTTGACGGCTTGGGCTCGGCTGCAACGAATGAACCGGCTTCCCGCGTCCTTGAAGTAAATCGAATCGGGCAGGTAATCCATCAGGGCGTGCAGAAGATAACCTTCGTGAGCTGCAGCAGCTTCCGCCCGTTTTCGCAGCGTCACATCCCAGAAAACCGCTTTGGTCCCCACGATGTTTTCATTTTCGTCACGCAGAGGGGTCTTGCGGACTTCGATGAATGTCTTGCCTTCGGTCGGGTCCGAGTCGCGTGGGTCGCGAGGTGTGTCGTCCGTTGCAATGACTTCAATGTCGCGAAACGCATTGCCCGTTTCCATGACATAAAGATCATCCGACCGGTATTTGTCCGCCAGTTTTTTTGGAAAAAGTTGATGATCCGTTTTGCCGTACAGCTCACCGGCTGGCTTGCCGAGCATTTCAGCAAACGATTGATTCAAATAGATCAACTGGCCTTCGTAATTCTTGCAAACGACGCATATCGGAAGCCGGTCGGCCAGCTGAGCAAAAAATTCCGCGGGGGGGCGTGGGAGCGAGGACGCTGTCCACGACATCGCTTGATCGGTTGAGCGTCGTTGAGGGCCAGCTGAAGAATCATCGCTTGGCTGAGGATCGTCTACTGTGTTCATTGCAGCATTTCTTTGCGTGTCTGAACCCGGTCAAACGTCGAACGCTTTGCTGAAAACATTGTAGCAGACATTTTCCTTAGGTGATGGGAGGCCCGGCGATGGTTTGTCTCTGTGATCAACCTGCGGTGTGAGAACCGTGCCGTGCCGAAATCCCTGAGACGGTTGCCCATCCGAGAGAAACTTGTGAAACTTCTGATGGTTTACAGTTATTCATTTCGAGCCCAATATGTCTCAAGACGACCGCCACGAGTCCAGCCGATCGCTGCTCAATCGACCATTCCTTTTGGTAGCAGTCGGATTTGGATTGGGTTATCTGGTGCGGTTTGTATTCGGGCCGCCCGCAGAAGAGCTAAACCAATCAAACCGACAGTTTGAACGACCGATGCCCGCTGCGATGCCCGCAATTGACCTGCCACTGGAGCGCGAGTCGGAGCAGGAAAAGCCTGAAAGTTCGGTGACGGAATGAAATCGATTGTAAGGAATACTGATGCGACGCGGTCGCAGTCGACTGAAGGCGCATGGTTTCGCCGCGTCTTCCGCTTGATTCATGACGAGTCGCAATGTTTGATTTGAATTGGAAGTTGAGCTGAGAGCGGCTATAATCGGGTGGCAAGACCCGGAGTCATTATCCTGATGCTTTGCCATTGCAAACAGTTGGTCGGTCGCAGGCAACCAATGAAGAACTCCAACGAAGAATCTCTACCAGAGCGTCCACATGACGGCCCGTTGCCGTTTGACTCCGTGGAGTTTCAGAAAGACCGGATTGCGCCGTCAACAGGCGATTCGTTTGATCATTCATTGTCATCCTCGCGGCCCGCTCGTTCGGCTCCTCGCGATAATCCTGCTTCCATGCGGGTGGCAGGCCAGCGAGCTTCAGCGAATGGATTGAGCGAGGGCTCAACGTCGCCCTCAACGTCGCCCTCAACGTCCAACACGCCCGGTGGTGCGAGTTCAGCCGAACTGACTGCTCGGGAAATTCGTCGACAGCGGCGGGACGCGGTTCGGGAGAAACAGCTGGCTGAGCGAGTCAAGTCACCACCGCGTGGGGATACGAGAGGCCTCTCCTTGTTTCTGCTGACCTCGACCTTGGTTTTCGGATTGTGGTTTGCCGGGCCGCGACTGGTCGAAGAGTATCATTACGCGGCCACGGCCGGCAAAACGCGGGCCGAGTACGAACATGCGTCTGCGATGCTGGAATCGGATCCGCTCGCTTCGGTTTCTTACGCGTACCAGATGGTCGCTCAAAAAGTACGGCCTAGCGTCGTCAGTATCACGGCCTACAAACGAGACCGTTCGGCTGTCGGGATTCCTGGGTTGGGCGAGGAAGGGCTTGGATCGGGAGTGATTGTCACGGATGACGGATACGTTGTCACCAATGCTCACGTGCTTGATGGGGGGTATCGTTTCTTCGTTGAACTGCACGATCGCCGACGGTTTTCCGCCGCTTTGGTTGGAGTCGACGAGGACAGCGATCTGGCACTGCTTAAAATCCAATGCAGCGACTTGCTTCCCGCCAGCTGGGGAGACAGTGATGCGCTTGATGTGGGTTCGATCGTATGGGCGTTCGGGAATCCTTATCAACTGAAACAGACCGTGACATCAGGCATCATCAGCGGCAAGGATCGTCCAGGCGACCTGAACGTCAAACAGGCTTTGCTACAGACCGATGCGGCCATCAATAAAGGTAACAGCGGCGGTCCCTTAGTCGATTCCCAGGGCCACGTGATTGGAATCAACACCGCGATTCTTGGTGAAACATTCCAAGGGATCGGTTTTGCCGTTCCCAGTTCGACGGCTCGGTACGTGGTCGAGCAGCTGAAAGCCAACGGCAAGGTGACGCGTGGATTTCTGGGCGTGAACCCCGTTGAAGTTTCCAATGCCGACGTCCGGCAGTTGGTTCTACCCGACCTGAATGGAGCAAAACTCGTTCACGTGCAGGCGGGCTCTCCTGCGGCGTCCGCCGGCATCCAATCGCTGGATGTGATCCGCAAGTGGAACGGCATCCCGATTCGAGACTATAAAACGCTCTATCGACTGACTGAGATGACGCCCCCCAATTCGACCGTTCAAGTCACACTCATTCGCGACGGTCGAGAGTTCGAGACCACGGTCCGCGTTGGCAACCGCGCATCGCTGCCTGTTCAATAGTGCATTCTGGAGTCGCAGGGCATCGCTTCTGCACGGATCTGCTCCCAATCGAATCCGCTGCCGGTTGGAGTGAAATAGTTTCCTTTGGGAAATATTTATTTGGCCCGACTTTGAACTTCGCATAAGTCGCGGCAGAAGTGAACGATTTTGAGTGATGCGAAATTGATCAGGTGTTTGATTTTGCAACATTCACAAAAAAAGCCGACAGGCGTTCAATGCCTGCCGACTTACTGATAAGCAACAAATTGGCTGATATCAGCCGATAATAGCGACCTGAACTGCCCACAAGGGGCAGTTCAGGCACTGCCTCGTCTCTATTTCGTCCAAACAGGCGTTAACTTGCTTGAACGAACCACTTCCGAAAGATCCCTAATGCAATGTGCGTGCCAAAAGTTGGAAAATCTATTGGAAATCTGTTTAGCGGACTCGAAATTCGAACTTCCCCGCCGCCGACCATGAGCGGATTACGATGGCGCGATGCGGGAACGGCGATGTCAGAGGTCAGCGGAGCGCCATCTGTCAGGATTTCAGCGGATTCCTCGTGCGATTTTGAGCGTCCAGTATGCTCCGACTAGGATCAGCAATGGCATCATGGCGGTCATGATGACAAATTGCCCGACCCCATCGCCGTTGCCGCCCGACGCTCGCCATAGATAGCCAAAACTGGCCGCTGTCGAGGCGAGCACTGCTGTCAGAATCAGGATCGAACGGATCGTAAGTGGCTTGCGAGGTGTTGATTCAGTTTTTGTTGGATGCTGGCTTGGCATAAGAATTTGCGAGAGGTTCAGCTGGATTCAAATTCGCCCGTAGAAGATCGAAAACAAGGATTCGGGTTTCTTGATCGTCATTCTAACGAGCCTGACGGGCTGCTGCCACGATGTTTGGTAATGACATGGAAGGTGTGAAGGTTTTGGTGCAACTTGAGGGTGCCCGGCTATTTCAGAAGGTTTTGGCCGACCGCGGTATCAAGCGACTTTGACAGTTTTACCGAATCTCTTAATTTTTCTGCCTGAGACGACGATATCTCTTCCAGACGCCGGTCCCGTTTTATGGCGTCAGACGGCTATTCGCGTTCCCTTCCCGTGGGGGCGTGACTGGAAGCCTCGCCTGCATGATGGCGATGCGAATTTATTCGCGTCAGGAGTTCGCCGTCGGATTCAGGTCGACCCGGATAATTCAAAAGGATTTGAGACATGCGATTCTTCATGATTGCGGTGGCCATGAGTATGGTGGCTTTGGGATTTACAGGATGTGCTATGACCGACGGCGGCTGCGGTTGCCGAACCGGTGGGTGTGGTTCTGAAATGATATCCACGGGCGACTGCGGCGATGCAAGTTGCACCGACTGCCAGAAGGCTGGACCGTCAGAATGCGATTGCGGCGGTCGCGGGTGCGAGGCGTGTTCGAAGTATGGCGACATGAGCGGCATGTACGGAGATGTTCCGACCGGCGGATATGGGGGCGGAGTACAGAACACCGGCATGGCAATGACAATGTTTGATCGAGGTTCCAAGTGCGACACGGGCTGCGGTAGGTTGGACTGTGGTAAGTTGGGCTGCGGTAAATTTGGAAGCGGTCGATTGGGGCTTGGTTTACCACGCCGATCACGTGACGCAGTCGTCGAAGGTTGCAGCGGAGAAATCGTCGAAGAAATCATCGAAGAAACACCGTCTCGCGGATTGCTGGGCCGGCTGAAAGACGCCAATGCGATCGCGTTGGCCGAACAAGAAGCTCAGTTTGCTGCCAGTGGTGGGTGTGGAGCGGCAGGATGCGGCGGTCCGGGCGGATGTGCCGCTTGCGTCGGAGGAATCGCACGTCACGCGATAGGTCAGCCGTATGGTCGAGCCGTTCCACATACAACGCCTCCGCCTGCGGGGCCGGGTGCTGGAGCAGGGATGGCTCCGACCTATGCCTATCCGTATTACACCACGCGTGGTCCACGAGATTTTCTGGCGCGTGAGCCGATGTCGATCGGCTACTGAGAATATCAGCGAGCCTGAAAGTCGTACGGTCGACGTGGAAGCCGTTTACTTGGAGCCACGGGACAGTGAACGAAACCAGCAGAAAAACCGTTGCCAATTGGCAACGGTTGATGGTTGATTGGCCAGCGTTCACAGCGGACAAAAGCTTTCGTCGCAGAAGAATTAAAACGTGAGCGAACCTTCGTTCGTCTTTCGCACGTTTTCATAACCCCGCTACGCGAAGGCTGCTTTTTGGGGAATCGTCGACGCTTGCCTCGAAAATGGCAGATCAGAAATCGTCAAAAACGCGAGTAAAATCAATTTCTGCGAAAGTCGAACTTAGCCCGAGATATTTGGCGCTCTTCCGTGAAGGAGAACGAAGGTCGCGGCAGTCATGCTCGGTCAACAGCGAAAAGTCACCCTCAGGCGTTGCTTTCCTCAAGCGTCTCGTTGGGGTCGGTCGACTGACGTTTTTCCAGCACCAGCCGAATCGGGACCTCGCCAAAGTCGAGCGAATCTGACAGAACGCTCAGCAGATACCGACGATAAGTTTTGGAAAACGCATCCGGATTGTTGCATTTGAGCACGATGGTTGGCGGCTGAATTCCAATCTGAGCCGCATAAAAAATCTTGGGTCTGCGTTTGTTCGATGCCATGGGCGGCGGGTGGCGCACAATCGCTTCCTTGAGAATTCGATTGAGCTTGGGCGTCGAAATTCGGGAGCGAGATTGCTTGAACAGCATCTGCGCGTGATTGAGCATTCGCTTGGTGTTCTGTCCGGTTTGAGCGGTAATGAATGCGATGGGAGCCGTCCAGCTGGAAGGGAATTGCTCTCGTAGATAGTCGGCCCAGCGTTCGGTTGGCATATGCTCGGCCATTAAGTCCCACTTGTTCACAACAAACATGCACGGCTTGTAGTGCGATTCGATGTAGGTCACCAATTGCTTGTCGACTTTGCTGATTCGGCTGTTGGAGTCAAATACCATGAGCACGACATCTGCGTGGCGGATCGAGCGATGGGCTCGATGGGTTCCATAAAAATCAATGTCGGTACGAACACTTTTTCCTCGTCGCAGGCCGGGCGTATCGATCGCAACCATCGCGACATCATCCAGTTCGAATCGAACGTCAACACTGTCTCGGGTGGTGCCGGCAACTTCGCTGACGATCATTCGATCGGTTTTTACCAATGCGTTGATCAGCGTACTTTTACCCACGTTGCGACGTCCGACCAAGACAAACTTCATTTCAGGGTCGGCGATCTCTCTCGCTTCGATCTCTGCTTCACTGGGCAGATGTTCGATGATCGCCTGGACCAATTCCGATTTCCGTCGATTATTTTTCGCACTGCATAGGACGGGTTCACCCAAGCCGAGCGAATAGAAATCGCTCGCGTCCAATTCCCAGTTCTCGCCGTCACACTTGTTTGCGACCAGCAGGATGGGTTTGTCAATCGATCGCAACCGCTCAGCGACATGCTGATCCAATACCGTTTTCCCGTCCCTCGCGTCGACGACAAAAACCAGCAGGTCGGCTCCATTGATTCCCAGTTGAATCTGTCGCTCGATCTCTTCATCAAGCTCATCGACATCGTTGATTCCGATTCCGCCGGTGTCCATGATCTCAAAGTAGCGACCGTCTTCTTCCAGCATGTACGTCATGCGATCACGAGTGACTCCCGCCATGTTATCAACGATCGCAAGGCGCAGACCGGCCAGCCAGTTGAAGATGCTGGATTTGCCGACATTAGGTCGCCCGACTATCGAAACTTTTGGAAGAGACATTGGATCTGCATTCGAAAAACGAAGGGTGCCCGCTTGCTTGATCGCACTCGCGAATTCAATGCGTATTCAAACTTGGACGGAGATCGGAATACGCTTCATCGTTGGGCGATTTTCTGACACGAGTGGTGGCTCGCTTAACAGCCGCACGAAAGGGCGTTATGATCGCTTACGCGGGTTTCGGAAACTGGTAGAAACCTGATGGAAGTGTACCAAAATAACAGGTTTTCCATTCTCGGAAACAGGCAAAGTCGGACATTCGTTGGTGAACACCGAATCATTGAACTTGAAACGGCTGCTAATGCAGCAATTACGTTCCTTCGAGGCGAGCGGTTTGAGCTCGCTTCCGGCGGGTACGGGCGAGGTGCAATTCAACCTGCCAATCGACGCAGACGCAGAAGGAACGGCCTCCGATCAGTCAGCCGAGCAAGTTCAGTCCGGGCAACATAGTCACGGCCAAGCAGAACGTCCGACCGAAGGTTCTTCTGCCGCGAAACCCCAGTCACCCAATGTAGCGATGCCCAAAGCTCCGGCGATGTCCGGCTGCATTTCCGCCACTCCAGCCGCCCAAATCGATGGCACGACATTGCCGGGCAGCGAGCTCGCACTTCCCTATCCGCAGTCGTTACCGCTGGCTCAACGGCAACAGCAGCTGACCGTCTTGCAGGATTTGGTCGCCGGTTGTACTCGTTGTGCCGAGCTGGCAAGTTCGAGAACTCAAAC
This sequence comes from uncultured Pirellulaceae bacterium, assembly GCA_937928215.1. GTDB lineage: Bacteria > Planctomycetota > Planctomycetia > Pirellulales > Pirellulaceae > Mariniblastus. The sequence goes on from CALFWL010000146.1 coordinate 10,806, forward strand.
GGTTTTTGGAGTCGGAGCTCCGGCCGCGAGGCTGGTTTTTGTTGGTGAGGCCCCCGGCGCCGATGAGGATCGGCAGGGAGAACCTTTCGTTGGAGCAGCCGGTCAGTTGCTCAGCAAAATCTTGGACGCCTGCCAACTGTCTCGTGAGCAGGTGTACATTCTGAACGTCGTCAAGTGTCGGCCGCCCGGCAATCGAAATCCCTCCGATGAAGAGCGTTCCTGCTGCTGGGGTTATGCCCGTGAGCAGTTGGAAATACTCCAACCGGAGTTCATTTGCTGTCTGGGGAGCGTCGCGGCCAAGTCGCTTTTGAATACCAAGCAGCCGCTCGGCCGAATGCGTCAGCAGTTTCATGCGTATCGTGGCAGCCGCGTAATCGTTACATATCACCCCGCCTATCTTTTACGAACGCCGAGTGCGAAACGTCACGTTTGGGATGACATGAAGCTGCTGATGAAAGCGATGGGCGTCGATCTGTAAACCAGGGCGGGGCCGTCGAATTGCGGTTTTTCGATTAGATTCCGACGACTTCCGCAGCCACCGGTGGATGTCGAGCCGCTGCTTCATCAAGCCGATTTGCCGTTCGAAAGGGAAATCCCCCGTTTTCCTTGCTGATTCGAGAAGTCGAACAATGATTTGCTGCTGGGCAGGACGGGGTTTGCAGCTATGGTTATTTAAGTGAAGTCAATCGCTCAACGTCTGAAAACGGTCGGCAACGCGTTCACCACAAGCTAAACTAAACTGATTGATTCGGTTGCTTTGACTCGAATCGCTTGTCGTCTTTGATTCAGTTTCATTGGCGACGCTCAACTCTCGCGATCCTGTATCTAAAATCACACACGCTCGTCATCAGGAAACTGGTTGGAGAAAATATGTTTGCCATGGTTATCAGACGAATTACGCTGGCGATTTTGGTCGCCTTTTTTATTACGTCAACTACGTTTGCTCAGGACGATGGCGGGGGCGACATTATTTTGTCAAATTCGGGTGGTGTCGAGGTCGATGCCTTGGGCGTGTTGAAGAACCTGCAGGTTCCGGCCAACGCTCAAATGCTGGATCAGAAACGATATGCGGCAGCCGAGGCGTCGCTAAACCAAGACATGCAACGGCCAAGCGATTTTCGGAAGGTTTCCCTGACTCGTTTGGAAGCCGAAGTCGCAAAACTGCGATCCGCCAACAAGCCAATTCCCGCAGACATGGCGTATCTTGCCGGACTGACGCGGATCACGCATGTGTTCTTCTATCCTGAAACGAAAGACGTCGTCGTTGCGGGCCCCGCCGAAGGCGTTTACATCAACGGACTCAATCGGGCCGTCGGTATGAAGTCGGGTCGCGCTGCGATCCAACTGCAGGACTTGATCGTGGCCTTGCGAGCGTTTGCTCCCAACGGACCGAAGACGCAATTGATCTCGTGTTCGTTCGATCCAACACCGGAAGGCTTGCAGCGAATGCAACAGGCCATGCAGCACGTTGCCAAGAACTTCCGCCCTGGAGACGAGCAAGCGGTTGTCGATTTGTACAAGGAAGCAACCGGTTACCAGACGATCACGATTAACGGTGTTTCACCAAAAACGCATTTCGCTCACACGATGGCCGAAGCCGACTATGCGATGAAAATGATTGGACTGGGACTGCGTGAGACTCCTGTCAAGATCACCACCTTTGTTGAAAAGACAAAGCCGCGTTACGCGAGATCGAATTCATTGATGCGTTGGTTCTTCCAGCCGGACTACAATTGCGTCCACATGACCGAGGATAGAAACTCGATGCAGCTAGTCGGTAACGGTGTCAAACTCGTCGGCGAAGACGAAAGCGTGACCGCTTCAGGAAACCGCAAGGGTAGCGGCGGCATGAACCCTGCCAGCAAGGCCTTTACGGGCTCGTTCACTCGAATGTACGGCAAATTGGCGGAGCGTTCGCCTCTGTTCGCCGAGCTTCGTAACTTGATCGATGTTTCGATTGTGGCCGCGTTCATCCAGAAGATGGATATTTACCAGCGTGCTGGCTGGGACCTGAATACGTTTGGTGACGAGTCCGTTCTGCCCGTCGAAACGCTCTACCCGTTGCAAAAAGTCGCTCCCGTCGTCAACGCATTCTGGAAAGGCAACTCGTTCATGACCCCGATCGCCGGCGGAGTCAGCATTCAACCCCGAGTCGCCCTGAATTCCGACCGAATCAATGCGGACGAGACTGGCGAAATTCAGAAGGCACGTGATTCCGTGGCCGTTGACCTCTTGGAAGATGGCCAATGGTGGTGGGACTAAACTGACCGTTCTCGAAATTCTATAGCTGCTTTTGCAAAAATCTCAACGAGAACCCGACAACCGATCGGTGTTTCTAGAGAGGGGAAGGCTCCGTCCGCCCCAGTCGTTGCACTGCGTTGGGAGGCTCTGTTTTCGAGGGCTTTGCAGCACCGGGGTTTGACCCGCAACGATTTCCGTTCTAATGAGACTCGTTGTCCTCATGTACGCTCGGCAAACACGCGGATCAGATTCGGCATAACCTGCTCCACGCAGATCCGTGGTGACCCTTGTGTTTGCAAACACCTCCGCAGTTTCGGGAAGATGATCGAACTTCGCCAATCAAAAATGAGCGGAAATGAAGATGTTTCTCGAATGAACATCGAAGCCTTCCCCGGCTACGGTCGACAACTCGCATCGGGAGACTGGAAATTTTTCCTCTCGGGTGTGGTCTACCAGTCGCCTGAGAATTTCAACATGCGGCAGCGGATGATGATACGCATGTTGGGCAACGCCATGCAGGCAACTCCCGAACAGCTTCAATGTGATTTGTTCCAACAACGAGTTGCTCCTTTCCTGGCAGACGCGGAGCACAAACGTCATATCAAGGTCACGATTGGTGGCGAGTCTTTCCGGCTGGTGAAGCGGACCTATCGCAACGGTCATTTTCGTGGCAGTGTGACCGTCGGTGCGAAGCAGGTAGAGGCGGTTTTAGACTCCGACGCGGGAGGCGACCCGACCATACCCTACTACGTCAGTTTGGTTGATCACTCGACCTTGGATGCCCATGGGAATTTGAGACTCATTGCCGATGGCGGCGTCAGCGTAATCTCAGACATTGACGACACCATCAAGATTTCGGGCGTCGGCAATCGGAAAGAGCTATTAGCCAACACGTTCCTTCGGGAATTCCAGAGCGTCGCTGGCATGGCCGAACTTTATCAAAACTGGGCTGCATCGGGAGTCAGTTTTCACTACGTGTCTTCCAGCCCGTGGCAGTTGTATCAAGCGCTCCAGGATTTGCATACTGAACTCAGTTTCCCGGTCGGGACCATGCATTTGCGCAATTTTCGGCTTCGAGACCAGCTGTTCAAAAAGTTCCGAATTCGCCGCCATGGGAAGGTATCCGCGATCCAATCACTCCTGAAAGGATTGCCGAACCAGAAATTTGTCCTGATTGGTGATTCTGGCGAAAAAGATCCGGAAATTTATCGCAAAATCTGCCGACGATTCCCCGGTAGAGTACGCGGTTTGTTCATCCGTGACTTGCCGAACCGCCGGATGACGGATGAACGGATGGAGAAGCTGCGCAAAGCCCTGCCCGGTGGGGCGTGTGATCGCTTTAGCGATGCCGATGCACTTCGGATCGCGGTCGGGAAATTGCTTTCCTCCGAATCAGCTTGATCATTCTGCTGAAGCTCCGCTTGCCGTTGAATTGAGCTTCGACTGGATGCTCGTTGGTTTTTTCGGAGGCTATCAAAGGACGACCGCGGGCGTTCGACGATTTACCCCTTGCTGTTCTGGCAGGGGTCAGCGATAGTGTGCGGTTCAAATTTCGAGGTCTCGCCCGGTACGTTGCCGGGAGTAGACGGCTTCGGCTCGCGTTTGGCAGTTTTAGCCAGGCCGAGTAAGGACGTGTCCAACAAGAATTTATCGGATTCCGTTTCATTTCGTTTGCATCGCATCGAAAATGAATCTTGCCCATTCGATAACGGATTGATTCGCACGTCCGCAGTTCACCAATTCTTGCGATGGAGCAAATTGAAGATGGCACGTTATTCAGGTCCCAAGGGACGCATCAACCGACGTTTACAAGCGTTAATCTACGAAAACAGCGGTGCTGCCAAAGCATTGGAAAAGCGGGGCAATCAGCCTCCTGGAATGCACACCCGATTCCGTCGCCCGTCCAACTACGGACAGGCATTGATGGAAAAGCAAAAGATCAAGCACTATTACGGCATTGGCGAGCGCCAGTTGCGACGTTATTTCGATAAGGCCACCGCTCAAAAAGGCAACACGGGTGAAAACTTACTGCTGATCTGCGAGCAACGTCTGGACAACGTGGTGCGGCGTGTTGGGTTGGCGAAGACTCGCCCGCAAGCCCGTCAGGGTGTGGCTCACGGTCACTTCCGAGTCAACGGAGTCAAGGTCGACAAGCCGTCCTTTCTGTTGCGTCCCGGTGACGTGATCACGCTTCGTCCTCGCCCGACGCTTTTGCGGATGTACAAGGACCTTCGCGAGCAAGGCGTCGAAGGCGAAGGCTGCGAATGGGTCTCGTTGGACAGCGATACGCTGGTCGCGACCGTCAACGGCAAACCGGCAGGTAGCGACATCAGTCTGCCCGTGGATGCGAACACCGTGGTCGAATTCCTGTCGCGTTAATTCACGTTGATAATCTCGGCTAACTCAGTATCGCAGAAGTGCGATTCTGAATGCTCAGTGCCTCAGATCTCTAGGCGGCCAGTCACTCGTGGCTGGCCGCCTGTTTTATGTTATCAAGCAACTATTTCAAGTTTGAGACCCGATCATGCAAGCTCAAGTAGTCGTTATCGGCGGTGGACCCGGTGGATACGCCGCGGCCTTTCTGGCAGCCGACGAAGGGATGGATGTTGTCCTGATCGAAGCCGAAGGGCGACTGGGCGGCACCTGCCTGCTGCGAGGCTGTATTCCTTCCAAGGCGCTGCTGCACGTTGCCAAAGTGATCAACGAAGCAGAAGAGTTGACTCATGATTGGGGGGTCAGCTTCAGCGACCCGAAAATCGAAATCGACAAATTGCGGGCTCGCAAGAACAAGGTCATCGACACACTTTCGGGCGGCCTTGGAGGGCTGGCAAAAACCCGCAAGGTGAAGGTGATCAAGGCGCACGCCAAATTCGAGAACTCAAAGACGCTTGTTCTTGAAGGCGATGACGAATCCATTCCAGCAGGCGGCAAGCTGACCTTCGAGTATGCGATTGTTGCTACCGGTAGCGTGCCCGCGATGCCTGGGGCATTCAACATCGGCTCAGATCGAGTCATGGATTCAACCGGTGCCCTGCAACTGGCCGACATTCCCGAATCTTTGCTGGTGATCGGCGGTGGCTACATCGGTTTGGAGATGGGAACGGTCTACGCCAACCTTGGCACCAAAGTCAGCGTCGTTGAACTTCAAGATGGTTTGCTGATGGGAGCCGATCGTGATCTGGTTCGACCATTGGCCAAACGTTTGAAAGGACTGTTTGAGGATCGAATTTTTCTGAACACCAAAGTCGGTGGCGTTTCGCTCGATGGCGACAAAGTGGCGGTCACGTTCGAAGGCCCTGAAAAATACGGCTCGGAAAAATACGATCGTGTCTTGGTTTCGGTCGGGCGACGACCGGTGACTGAAAATCTCGGGCTGGAGAACACATCCATCCAGACTGACCAACGCGGTTTCCTCGTTCATGATGCGAACCTGCGAACGGCCGAGTCCAACATTTTTGTGATCGGCGACGCTGCGGGCGAGCCCATGTTGGCTCACAAGGCAAATCACGAAGGGCGTCACGCCATCGAGGTCATACTTGGTCATGCATCGGCCTACGACAAACGAGCCTGCCCTGCGGTTGTGTTCACCGATCCTGAAATTGCGTGGACAGGAATCACGGCCGAAGAAGCAAAGCGTGACGGCGTCAAGCACGAAGTCGTCTCGTACCCGTGGGCGGCCAGCGGTCGAGCCCAAGCGTTGGGGCGTACCGAGGGCCTGACCAAATGGATTGTCGATCCCGACACTGAACGAGTGCTCGGATGCGGCATCGTCGGCCCCGGTGCGGGCGAGATGATTGGCGAGGCAACCTTGGCAATCGAGATGGGCTGTGAAGCTCGCGACATCAGCGAAACCATTCACGCTCACCCGACCTTAGGTGAAACGTTGATGAATGCCGCTGAGGTCTTCTACGGCACGGCGACGGAAATCTACAAGCCGAAGAAGAGGTAAGCGCTCGCCAAGAAATGAATGACCGATTTGAGCACTCGAAGCCCACGCAGTTCACGGCCAAGCACGTCACGGCCAACCATGTACGTTGTCGGAGGACATGGTGAGATGAACAAGAATCCCGATAAGACAGCGGAGGAGAGGCCTACGCTCGGCTTGACAAACTTTCGCAACTTGCAAAAGAAGCGATCGCGGAAGTGATCGAAGAAAGTCGCCGCATGGGTGTTCCGAACGTCTGCGAATTCAATGGTCGCGTCTACTACGAACTTCCCAACGGTGAACTGTCGTTGGAGGATCCGTATGTCGAGCCAACCGATTCATCGGAATAGCCAACACGATCACGCTCGCCGCAACGCTTCGATCGGGTCGAGTTTTGCGGCAGCACGTGCTGGGTAGATTCCAAAAACCATACCGACGGCGAATGAAACAAGGACTGCGGTCAAGACGGACCAAACGGTCACTTCGGTCCGCATGCCAGACAGCCAAGATACAAACATGGGTGCTCCCAGCCCCAGCGCAAGGCCAATCATGGTTCCGATTCCGGACAGCACGACGGTTTCAAAAAGAAACTGCATCACAATGTCTTGCTGACGCGCCCCCAACGCTCGGCGGATGCCGATCTCGCGAGTTCGTTCGCTGACGCTGGCCAGCATGATGTTCATGATCCCGATTCCGCCGACCAGCAACGAAATCGCGGCGGTCGAGCCTAGCACGACGCTGAAGATTCGTTGA